>NZ_JBUPWE010000009.1:0-323007 GCF_055502615.1 Pseudoduganella sp. jia 9
TGCTTAGTGAGCGGCGGCGGCCGGCTTGGCGGCGGCGGTGCTGGCCGCGGCGGGTGCGGCAGGAGCGGCAACCACTGCTGGCGCGCCCGGCTTCACCTTCTGGATGCCTTCGACGATCACGCGGTCGCCGGCGGCCAGGCCGGATTTCACCAGCCACTTGTCGCCCAGCGTGCCGGTAGTGGCGATCACGCGCTGCTCGACGATGCCCTGCTGGTTCAGCACCAGCGCGGTGGCTTCGCCCTTCTGGTTGCGGGTCACGCCCTGCTGCGGCACGGCGATGGCCTGCTCGTTGACGCCGTTCTCGACGACGGCGCGCACGAACATGCCCGGCAGCAGGTCATGCTTCGGGTTCGGGAACAGCGCGCGCAGCGTCACGTTGCCGGTGCCCGGGTCCACGGCCACGTCGGCGAACTGCAGCTTGCCTGCCTGTGCATACGTGGAACCGTCGGCCAGCTTCAGCGTGACCTTGCCTTCGGCCTTCGTCACGCCGCCGCCTTCCAGCGATTTCTTCAGGCGCAGCAGGTCTTCGCTCGACTGCGTCACGTCGACATAGATCGGGTCCAGCTGCTGCACGGTGGTCAGCGCGGTTTCCTGGCCGGCCGTCACCAGCGCGCCCGGGGTCACGTTCGAACGGCCGATGCGGCCCGAGATCGGCGCGTGCACCCTGGTGTACTCGACGTTGATGCGGGCCGTCTGCAGTTGCGCCCTGGCCGATTCCACGTCCGCGCGCGCCTGTGCTTCGGCGGCGACCGCGTCGTCGTAATCCTGGCGGCTCACGCCCTCGATTTCCACCAGCTCCTTGTAGCGCTTCACTTTCGGGCCGGCCGTCAGCAGGTTTGCTTCGGCACGCGCCAGCGCGGCCCTGGCGGCGCTGAACGACGCCTGGTACGTGGCCGGATCGATCTGGTACAGCTGGGTGCCGGCCTTGACGTCGGCCCCTTCCGTGAACAGGCGCTTCTGCACGATGCCGGCCACCTGCGGGCGCACTTCGGCAATCTGGAACGCGGACGTGCGGCCCGGCAGTTCCGTCACCACCGGCAGCGCTTCCTGCTTCACGGTGTACACGGCCACCTGCGGCGGCGGCATCTTGCCGCCCGGCGCGCCGGCCTGTTGCTGCTTGTCGGAGTCGCAGCCGGCGGTCAGCGCCGCCGCGCATGCGAGGAAAAGGATGCCGGCGGCTGGCCGGGAAATCGTTGCTGGTGTCATGTGGATTCCGTTTTGGACTTGATTATTCATTATTTATTAGCGACTACTCACTCATTTAATAGCCAAATTTTTCAGGAACAAGCTTTCATGCGTGCGGCAGGAAAATGCGCGCGTAGGCCTTGAAACCGCTGAGCTTGTACTCCTCGGCGCGCGCCGGCTCGCGTGCAACGAAGGCCAGCGTGGCATTGGCGATGGCGAGGAACATTGCATCGCTGAAGTCGGGATGCAGGTGTTCGAACAATTCGCTTTTCGATCCCGCTTCGACCAGCGCCACATCGGGAAACAGCGACAGCTCCTTCTCGCGCGTTTGCGCCGTCAGGATATCCGTCACGCCAAGCTGGTTGATGGCCTTGTTCCAGACCGGATGGGCAATGCCCCAGTCGATATAGGCGTTCCACTGCCCCTGGGCGCGCTGCGCCAGGGGCTGCGACAGGTCCAGTGCTTCGGCAAGCGCGGCGCACATGTGCTCGAACAGGTACAGGTACAGCTCGTTGAAAAGCGCTTCCTTGTTGGGAAAATAGCGGAACAGCGTGCCCTCGGCCACGCCCGCCATGCCCGAGATCATCGCCGTCGGCGCACCGACGCCGCGCTGCGCGATGGCTTCGGCGGCGGCGTGCAGCAGGTGCAGGCGTTTTTCTTCGCTTTTGGGGCGGGCCATGGTGGAAAGTGGGTGAAATTAATGAGTGAGCACTCAGTATAGCAAAAGAAGCCCACCGCCGCAAATGCGTGCGACAGCGCGTCCGCCTCGCATGGACCCTCGTTCCAGTGCAGGCGTACGACAATGGATTGTCATTGTTATAGACATATGTTTTCTCTCCTGCAATAATGCCGTTACTTCCTGCATCAGACGGATCGCGACACGGGATCAGTTGTACCCCTGCCATGAACCAACAGTATCGGAGCTCGACATGCCCCTGACAAACCGTCTTGCCGCCGAGTTTTTCGGCACCATGTGGCTTGTTCTGGGAGGGTGCGGCAGCGCCGTCCTGGCGGCCGCCTTCCCGGAGTTGGGCATCGGCTTTGCCGGCGTTTCACTTGCCTTCGGTCTCACCGTTCTCACGATGGCCTATGCGATCGGCCATGTTTCCGGCTGCCACCTCAATCCTGCCGTCTCGGTGGGACTGGTGATCGGCGGGCGCTTCAAGGCGAAAGACCTGTTGCCGTACATCGTCGCCCAGGTGGCCGGCGCAATCGTGGCAGCCGGCGTGCTGTATCTGATCGCTTCGGGCAAGGCGGGATTCGACGTCTCGGGTGGCTTCGCTTCGAACGGCTATGGCGAGCATTCCCCTGGCGGCTACTCGCTTACCGCTGCCCTGGTATGCGAGTTCGTGATGACGTTCTTCTTCCTGATGATCATTCTCGGCGCGACGGATGAGCGGGCGCCGTCGGGCTTTGCACCGATTGCCATCGGCCTGGCTCTCACCCTGATTCACCTGATTAGCATTCCAGTGACTAACACATCGGTCAATCCCGCACGCAGCACCGGGCCGGCGCTCTTCGTGGGCGGTTGGGCGATATCGCAGCTGTGGCTTTTCTGGATCGCCCCACTGCTGGGTGCAGCGTTAGCGGGTGTCACCTACCGTATTGTCAGCGGTGAACGCAGCCAGGCCGCAGGTATCGAAGGGCCGGCGGACCCCAGCCAGCTTGAAAAAGCCCGGTAATGAGGCAACGTGGTTTGCGGTGTCAGTCGCTGGTGGCCTGTCTGCTGGAGATGGTGGCGGCATCCGCTGCCACGCCTGAGGGCGAAGCGGTGTATCAGTAAGGTGCTTTGGCGCCTGCAGGTGCGCGCGTTCGCGCCTTTGCGCGGCAGGCCGCATCCAGGGCTGATTCGCCCTCGGCAGCCCGGTAATACCCGATCTTTTCCTCCAGCACGCCGGCAGCACTGCGCATCGCTTCGATTTCTGCGAGCACGTCGGCAAGGTGCTTCTCGAGCAGCACGCGGCGCTCCGCGATAGTGGCATCGCCAGCGGCCCGCAAGCTGGCAAACGCGCGCATCTTGCTGATCGGCATGCGCGTGGTGCGCAGCCGCAGCAGGAATTCGATCCAGGCCAGGTCGGCCGCCGCGTAGCGCCGCTGGCCGCCGCCGGCGCGGCCGACCGGCGCAATCAGGCCGATGCGTTCGTAGTAGCGCAGCGTGTGCGCCGTCAGGCCGGTGCGCCGGGCGACTTCGTCGATGCTCAGGTGTGGTTCCATGATGGCGGAAAAAGTGGATGGCCCCGCTACTGTAGGGCCCCCGGCGCCACGGCACAAGCGTTACCGGCCGGGCGCCGCGGGCCGGGCGGCCGGCACCGCTGCTTCCTCCGCCGCCTTCATCGCGGACGTCTGCACGCCCTTCTTCTCGAATACTTCCCTGGCCGCGGCAATGCCGTTCAATGCGCTGGGAAAGCCGGCGTAGACGGCCATCTGCATGACGATTTCCACGATTTCTTCCGGCGTGCAGCCCACGTTCAGCGCGCCTTCGACGTGCACCTTGAGCTGCGGCTGGGCATTGCCCATGGCGGTCAGGGCCGCCACGGTGGCCAGTTCCCGCGTGCACAGCGATACACCCGGACGAGAGAAAACATCGCCGTAGGCGAAGTCGACGATCCAGTCGCCCAGTTCCGGCGACGTGCGGCGGATCGACTCCACCACCGAGCGGCCTTCGGCGCCAGTAATTTTAGCCAGGGCCGCTTCGCCGCGCGCCCGCCGTGCATCCTGTGCCGCAGGTGCTTCCGCCGCGCTGGCCGGCGTATCCGCCAGTGCGCCCGCCAGCAATAAACCCGCCGAGATTGCCGATGTCCTGTTTGCCATTGCTCGTTGCCTCCGTGAATGCCGTGAATACCGTGAGGGGCCGCGCGCGATGGCGCGGGTGCATGGCCTCATGCACCTTCACAGGCTAGGCGTTAGAGCGCGCTCGAAGTCAAGGCAAGTTTGCTGTTACACCAAGTTCGGCCGGCCTGAATTCCAGGGTTTGCGGCAATTCGTCTGCCGGCACCGGCCGGAACAGATGAAACCCCTGCAGTTCGTCGCATTGCAGCGCTTCCAGGATGCGCAGCTGCTCGGCGGTCTCGACGCCCTCGGCCACCACGCGCATGCCCAGCGAATGGGCCATCGTGATGATGGCCCGGAAAAAGACTTCGCCGTTCTCGTCGACGCCCAGCCGGCTGGTGAACGACTTGTCGACTTTCAGCACGTCGAAGGACATATTGTGCAGCATCGACAGCGACGAGTAGCCGGTGCCGAAATCGTCCACCAGCAGTTTGACGCCAAGGGCGTGGATGGCCTGCAGGTTGTCGGCCGTACGGCGCGGATCGACGACCATCGACGACTCGGTGAGCTCGATCTCGACGGACGAGGCATCGATGCCATGGCGATCCATCGCGCCGGCGATGCTTTCGCGGATATCGCGCTCGTTGAACTGGCGGCTCGACACATTGATGGACACCGGCACGCGGCCATACACGCCGTGTGCCCATTGCGCGATCTGCGTGCAGACCAGGTCGATCACCAGTTCTCCCAGGTTCAGGATCAGGCCCGTTTCCTCGGCCAGGCCGATGAATTCGTCCGGCCCCAGCAGGCCTTCGGCCGGGTGGTTCCAGCGCACCAGCGCTTCCAGGCTCGTCACCTTGCCGCTCTTGCAGTCGACCCGCGCCTGGTAATGCATGACAAACTGGTTCTCGGCGATGGCCGCGCGCAATTCCTTCTCGCGCCGGGTGCGCTGGCGCATCGTTTCATGGAATGCCGGATTGAACAGGTGGTAGCGGTTCTTGCCCGAGGTCTTCGCCTGGTACATCGCCAGGTCGGCGTGCTGGTACAGCGTTTCCATGTCCTTCGCATCGACCGGGTACAGGCTGATGCCGATCGACGTGCCGACCGAAGCGGTGCCTTTCGACGTGGAAAACGGCGCATGGAAGGCATGCAGGATGCGTTCGGCCACGTGTTCCGCCTCCGCCTGGTTGCCGACCAGTTCCAGCACGACGACGAATTCGTCGCCGCCGAGGCGTACCACGTGGTCGTTCGGCCGCACCGCCACCTTCAGGCGCTTGCCCACATGCTGCAGCACCTCGTCGCCGGCGCCGTGCCCGAAGGTGTCGTTGACGAGCTTGAAACCGTCCAGGTCGACGAACAGCACGGCCACCTTTGCACCGGCCCGGTCCGCGCGCTCCAGCATGGCCGGCAGGTAGCGGCGGATCCAGGCCCGGTTCGGCAAGCCGGTCAGCAGGTCTTCGTTGCCGCGCCGCTCCAGGTCCGCCACATGCGATTTTTCCAGCGTGACATCGCGCACGGTTACGGCCAGCACATCGTCCGATCTGACCACGCCTACCCTCAGGTGTTGCGGCTCCCGGCGGCTGCCGATCTCCGGCGCGAAATCGTCGCCGGCCGAACCTTGCCGGAACGCCTGGTCCAGCAATTGCCGGAATGGACCCGCGGCCAGGATGCCGTGCATGCCGGACAGGCGCGCGCCGGTCACCGCCTGGCGCGACGAGCCGAGGAATCCGGCGCCCCGCTCATTGCAGTCGATCACGCGGTAATCCTCCGTGGCGCTGCCCGCGCCGACGATGGGCTGGCAAATGAAGAAGCCTTCCGTGCCGCCCTCCGTTGCCTTCCGGTAGGCGGCCTGCGACACTTCGAGCTGGCGCCGCTCGCGGTGGAAGCGCATCGACATCATCGTTGCGATGAACACGAAGACGATCAGCACCAGGTTCGCCCCGGCGGCAACGCGGATCGAGGCGATGCGCCGTTCGTTCAGGGCCGCCTGCGCGTCCGCCTGGTCGGCGGCCGCCAGCACCACGACCGGAAATCCGTCGACGCGTGCCCACGAAATGAAACGGCTGAAGGTGTCGCCGAAATCCTTGCCGGACAAGTAGATGTTTCCTGCCGCGCTATCCAGTGCAAAGCGCAGCGACGGCGGCAGGGCCGGCAGTTGCTGCGCCTGGCCGCCGCCCCGGAAGCCCCTGGCCATGCCGTCGAGCCCGACCGACATGACGAAGCCATGCCTGCCCAGCACGCTGCTGTCGTACGGCGCGATCAGCCCCTCGCTGTCGAGGGCGACGACAACGATGCCGGCGAGCCTGCCGTGGACGTCGAGGATCTTGCGTGAAAAGCGAATGAAGTGCTGCTCCTGCCCCGCCATCGTCCTTGGCGCACCGATGAACAGCATGTCGGCGGGATGGTGTTTCTGTTCGGCGAAGAAAGCCAGGCTGCGCACGCTGTCCAGTTCCTGCTGCGGCCAGGCGGAGCGGTTGTTCGTAAACAGCAAGGCGCCATCGGGGCTGAACACGGAGATGTTGAGGATGGCCTTGTCCGGCCCGATGACTTCGTCGAGCGCCCGCTGCTCCGGCTTGCCGCCGACGGCTTGCCAGTGCGAACCGACCAGCACGAGGATCTGGTCGATCATCGTCAGGTCACGCGACAGCTGCGCGGCCTGGCTTTCGGCCACCCTTGCCGCGGCTTCATAGGCACCGCGCTCGAATTGCAGGCGTTCCGCGTCGAGCACCTGGATCAGGTAGACCCAGCAGGTGCAGGCCACGATCAGGCCGAAGAACGGCCAGGCGAAGACCGGCAAAGCCGCCGCCCGGGTCGTGCGCAGGGCGCGCGATGCGAGCGCAATGCTCTTTGGCCCGTCCATTGATTCCCCTTGCGCGTATTTGCTTACGCGTCTCAAATCCAGTCGAGCCGGTTAAACCTCAACCGTGGATGGGCCAAGCATACGCCTGGGACTTGCAAGCCGCAAGTGTTCCGGAACCGGGAACGGTGCGGGCTTTGGCCGTTCCACTCAATCCCATGAGAATCTCCACTGCCCGCCATCGCTCGATGGTACTTAATCTATTATAGACACCGCTCATGCAGGGTGCCGGGCCGGCTCCGGCGGTCAGCAGTGGCATTCAACGGTGGCAAGTCAAGGGGTAGAAAAGACATGGACGAACCGGCAGGCTGTACACGCCGCGCCTTCCTGGCGACGACGGCAGGCGCATCGCTGGCATTGACGCTGGCGCCCTGCTCGTTGCAAGCACGGCGCATTGACATCGATGCGGGCTTCGCCGATCCGCCGATGCCGGCCAGGCCGCGCATCTGGTGGTTCTGGGGCGAATCCATCACGACCGACGAAGGCATCGCACGCGACCTGGAAGCCTACCGCAAGGCCGGCTTCGGCGGCGTGGTGCTGTACGAGCAGGTGTTCAAGGCGGCGCCGGATTCGCTGGCGAGCCTGTCGCCCGAATGGCTGGCACGGTTGCGTTTCGCCGCCGCGGAATGCGCAAGGCTGGGCCTGGCACTGGAAATCAATGCCGGCAACGGCTACGTGGCCGGCGGGCCGTGGATCACGCCGGCGCTGGGCATGCAGCGGCTGGTGGCCAGCGAAACGCATGTGACGGGAGGTGCGCGCCTCATGCTGAAACTGCGCCAGCCGGAAACCAGCCTGGCGTACTGCCGGGACGTGGCCTGCCTGGCCTGGCCCGCCGCCGCCGGTGCCGCGCCGCTGCCGCTGCCGAAAACCTCCAGCAACGATCCGGACATCGATCTCGATGCACTGTTCGCCAGCGTGCCGGCGGCGGGCGAAGCCGACGCGGGGCGGCGCAAGGCACGCATCCGCCCGCGCGCCGACGGCCAGGCAGTGCTGATCGCATTCGACTACGGCAGCCCGGTGACGCTGCGCAGCCTGACCTTCACGCAACGCAAGAACTCCAAGGCGCCCGTCATCGCCACGCAGGTGCCGGGCCGCTGGGGGCCCGATGCGCTGGGCCAGGGCATGCGCCGCAATCCGCCGCTCGGCACGCTGGAAGCCAGCGCGGACGGCGAGCGGTGGACGGCGGTCGCCGAACTGCCGGCCATGGGCTACCAGCATGGATCGTGGGACCGGCTCACCGTGTCGTTCGCGGCCGCCACGGCGCGCCACTTCCGGCTGAACCTGCGCGGCTGGGGCAGGAACATTCCGGCCAATGACGACGACCTGCTGATCGGCGGACTGGTACTGCGCGGCGCCGCGCGCGTAGACCGCTGGGAGAGCAAGGCCGGCAACCTGGCGGACTTCGCCGATGCCGACCGGACGCCGCGCTACGGCCCGCACGAAGTGGCCGATCCCGCCGCCATCGTGGACCTGAGCGCGCGCCTGGCGCCGGACGGCTCGCTCGACTGGACGCCGCCGCCCGGCGACTGGACCATCCTGCGCCTTGGCCACACGCCCACCGGCGCGCGCACCAAGCACGGCTACCCGGGCGCGCTGGGCCTCGAATGCGACAAGCTGAGCGCGCACGCCACGCGGGTCCAGTTCGAACACTACCTTGGCCCGATCCTGGCGGCGGTGCGTTCGGTGCCGGGCGCGCGCATCGAAGGCATCGGCATCGACAGCGCCGAACACGGCTCGCAGAACTGGACGCCGGATTTCATGGCGCAGTTCCGCAAGCGCCGCGGCTACGCGCTGCTGCCGTACCTGCCGGCGATGGCCGGCATCCCGGTGGCCAGTGCGGGCACCACGGACCGCGTGCTGTTCGACGTGCGCCGCACCATCGCCGACCTGATGAGCGACGAATACTTCGGCACCTTCACGGCGCTCGCCCACGCGGCCGGCATGACGGTCACGGCACAGGCGCCGGGCATCGCCACCTGCCTGCCCAGCGACAACATCCAGGCGAAGGGCCGGGTCGACATCCCGATGGGCGAGTTCTGGGTCAACCAGTTCGGCGGCGAGAGCCAGCCGGAAGGCACGATGGATTGCCGCGAAGCCGCCAGCGCGGCGCACCTGTACAGCAAGCGGCTGGCGGCCGCCGAGGCATTCACGGGCAGCCCGGCGCACATCCACCCTGCCGTACTGAAACCGTTCGCCGATGCCGCGTTCGCGAACGGCATCAACCGCATCGTGGTCCTGGCCGGCAACCACCAGCCCTATGGCGAGCGGCGCAAGCCCGGCGTCACCGAGGATAAATTCTTCCTGCCCTACCAGCGCAACAATACGTGGTGGGAACAGGGTGCGCCGTTCTGGCACATGCTGGGCCGCGCTTCCTACCTGCTGGCACTGGGACAGCCGGTGGCGGACCTGCTGTACCACCTGGGCAGCGACACGCCGCTGAAGATCGCCACCGCGCGCATGCGCCCCGCCCCGCCGCCCGGCCACGACTACGACGTCTGCGGCGACGAGGAACTGCTGCGCGCCAGCGTCGACGATGGCTGCCTCGTCATGCCGGGCGGCATGCGCTACCCGGTGCTCGTGCTGGCCGGCGGCGACGCCATGACGCTGGCGGCCGCCCGCCACGTGCTGGACCTGGTGCGGCGCGGTGCGCGCGTGATCGGCCCGGTGCGGGCGCGGCGCACGCCCACCTTCGCCGATGGCGACGGGGACGTGGAACTGCTGCGCATCGCCGACGATCTATGGGGCGCGGCTCCGCAGCCGGCGCGGGGCGAACGCCGCGTCGGCGCGGGCCTGGTACTGTGGGGCGAGGAACCGGCGGCGCACCTGGCGCGGCTGGGCATCGGCCGGGATTTCCATGCGCCGGGCCTGGACCCGCTGGATATGCTTGCCGTGCACCGCAAAGTGGGCAGCATGGAGTTGTACTTCGTCGCCAACCACCGGCCGCGGTCCGTCACGGTGGAGGCGCTGTTCCGCGATGGCACCGGCACGCCGCAGGCATGGGACCCGGCCACCGGCCGGCGCTACGCACTGCCCGGTGCGCGCACCACGCCGGGCGGCATGTCGGTGCCGCTGCGGCTGGAGCAGCATGCGTCGGTGTTCGTGGTGTTCGGCGTGCCGGCCATGCCGCCGGCGACGCCGCTGCCGGCGCCGCCGCCCCTGATTGCCGATGTCCCCATCCGCCGGACGCTGCGCGGGCCCTGGCAGGTCAGCTTCGACCCTGCCTGGGGCGGTCCCTCGTCGCTGGTGCTGGCGGAACTCGGTTCGTGGTCCGCGCATCCGCTGGACGGCGTGCGCCACTATTCGGGCACGGCGGTCTACCGCAAGGAGTTCGACCTTCCACGGCTGCCGCAAGGGGCCGCATGGCTCGATCTCGGCCAGGTGGAAGTGGCGGCCACCGTGTTCGTCAACGGCATCGAGGCGGCGACGCTGTGGATGGCGCCGTATGCCGCCAACATCGGCCCGCACCTGCGCAAGGGCCGCAACCGGCTCGAGATTCGCGTCACGAACCTGTGGGCGAACCGGCTGATCGCCGATGCCGGCCTGCCTCCCGCACAGCGCGTCGCCTGGACCACCTTCAATCCCTACCGGTCGGGCGATGCGCTGTTTCCTTCGGGCCTGCTGGGGCCCGTCACGCTGCGCCACGGCAGCGCCGCCGGCGGATGACCTGTGGGGGTCCGGGGCACATGCCTGCCGGGTCAGGCCAGCCCGGCCCGATGGGCATTGAGCAGTTCCACGAAGCGGCGTGCCGCCACCCCGAGGGGGCGCCCGCTGGCCCATACCACGTCGACATACAGCCGCAGGACGTTGGTCAGGTTCTGCAGCGGCAGTTGCACCAGGCTGCCGCCCGCTACCGCGTCGCGCACGAAGCCGGACGGCAGCCATGCCCATCCCAGCCCCGCCGCCACGAGGCTCAGCGCCGCCGACGGGCTGTCGGTGCGCCACTGGATCGCCGAGATGGCGAAGCGCTTGTCGACGTGCGGCACATCGCGCCCGGCCACCACGATCTGGCGCTGCGATTGCAGGTCCTCGTCGCGGATGCCGGCGGCGCCCGCTCCGGACAGCATCGGGTGATGCGGCGCCACCACGGCCACCAGCGTCTCCTCGCCGATTTCCTGGAAACTTTCCTCCGCCGTCATGCCGTAGCGCTCGAACACCAGCGCCAGCTGCACCCGCCCGCTTTGCGCCATGGCCAGCGCGTCCTGCTGCGGCGCGGTCAGCACTTCCACCTGCAGCAGCGGGTACTCGCCGGCCAGCTGGCGCAGCGCCTCGCTCCATGGCGCGGCCGCCGCCAGCTCGGGCACGATGGCCAGCGCCAGCGATGTTTCCAGGCCTTGCGTGAAGGCGCGCGCATGCATGTCCAGCCGGTGCAGCTGTTCGACCAGCAGGCGCGCCTGCGGCAGCAGCGCGAGCGCCGCGGCGGTGGGCTTCGGCTCCCGGCCGCCGCGATCGAAAAGCTGCACGCCCAGCTCCGCCTCCAGGCTGGCGATCGCCATGCTGACGGCGGACGGCACCCGGTTCAGCGCACGCGCCGCCGCTGAAAAGGAGCCCCTGTCCACGGCGGCCAGCAGCAGCCGGATGTTGTCAGTATCGAATGCCACGATATACCCTGAAAGATCAACCTATCAAAAATACTGAAAGAACCTGACTTTTAATCTCAGCTTTCACTATATACCATCCCGGCACCGGGCTGGAGATCCAGCCGCTGACAAAGGAAAGATCATGGTGTGGCTGGCATTGGTGGTAGCGGGATTGTTTGAGATAGTTTGGGCGCTGGGCCTGAAATACACGGAAGGGTTCAGCCGGCTGTGGCCGACCGTGGGCACGGTGGCGGCGATGGCCGTGAGCTTCGGCCTGCTGTCGTATGCGATGCGTACGCTGCCGGTCGGCACCGCCTACGCGATCTGGACCGGCATCGGCGCCGTCGGCACGGCCATTGCCGGCATAGTACTGTTCGGCGAATCCGCGTCGGCGGCGCGGCTGTTGTGCATCGCACTGATCGGCGGCGGCATTATCGGCCTGAAACTGGTGAGCGCGCAATGAGCGACACGACCGTGGATATTTCCGCCTATTTCCCTGTCCTGCTGTTCATCTGCGTGGGTATCGCAGTGGGCGTCCTGCCCCAGCTACTTGGGCGGCTCCTCGCGCCGCACCGGCCTGATGCGGAAAAGCTATCCCAGTACGAATGCGGCTTCGAGGCGTTCGGCAATGCACGCATGCAATTCAGTGTGAAGTACTACCTGGTCGCCATCCTGTTCATCCTGTTCGACCTGGAAGTGGTGTTCCTGGTGCCGTGGGCGGCGGCACTCCGCGAGGTCGGCATGACGGGCTACCTGGCCGTGATGGTTTTCCTGGCCCTGGTCACGGTGGGCTTCGTCTACGAGTGGAAGAAAGGCGCGATGGATTGGGAATGACGCCGCCAATGTCGCTGCTGATGCTGAACGTCCTGCTCGGGGTCGGACTGGCGCTGGCTGCCCGGCACGAACACCGTGCCGGCAACCACCGCGTGGCGCGGTTGCTGGGCACGGTGGCGATCGGCGCGGCGGCCGTTACCACCGCCGTCGCCTGGACCGGCTGACGCGGGCATATCGTCAGCGTATGCGTTCCAGCTTGTCACGCAGCGTCGCCTGCGACAGCTCCCCGACGTGCCGCAGCACCAGCCGCCCGGCGCCATCGTAGAACAGCGTAGTGGGATAGGCCACCGAGCCGGTGGCCGCCGCCAGTTGCCCGGCCGGATCGGTCACCACGTTCTGCAATGGCAGCCGCTGGCCGGCCAGGAAGCGGCGTACCGTGTCGGCAGATTCGCGCTGGTTGACGAAGACGAAGCCGATGTCCGCGTTGGCCGCCTGCGCGGCCTGCAGCACCGGCATCTCGCGCCGGCAGGGCGGGCACCAGGTGGCCCACAAATTGATCACCAGCGGCTTGCCGGCAAAGCGCGCCAGCGCGATTTCGGTGCCGTCCAGCTGGCGCACCGCCACGTTCGGCATTGGCGCATGGGGCAGTGCCATCCATTGCACCGCCAGCGTGCCGCCGCCCCATGCCGCCAGCCCGGCCAGCACCGATACCAGCAGCGGACGGCGCAAGGCTTCGCTGCGCCGCACCAGCTCCACGCCGATCACGCAGGCGGCGACCAGTCCGGCCGCCGGCTCGAACCCGCCATCGCGGATGTCGAAGGCGGTCCATGGCGCCGCGGCATAGATGTCGCGGTGCTTGAACACGAACACCAGGCGCGCACACACAAAACCCGCAACGATCATTTTCCACAGCAGCGGGCCGGCATCCACGCCGCGCCGGCGCTGGAACCAGCCGGCCACCCCGGTCGCCAGCAGGATGGCCAGCAATGCCAGCAGGACGTGCACCGGAAACACCAGCGGCCCGAGCGAGACCGCGTTCATGCCCCCGCTCCCTGGCTGGCTTTCTTCCTGAACTGGGCCGCCTTGTGACGGTTGCCGCACAGGGCCATGCTGCACCAGCGGCGCTTGTGCGCCTTGGTGCGGTCGTAGAACCACAGCACGCACTCGGGATGCTCGCATTGCCTGACGAGGGTGAAATCGCCTTCGGCCAGCAGTTGCGCCACCGCCTCCGCGACAGGGCCCAGCAGCGCCGCGATCGCGTCGCCGCGCGGCACGCGGCGCAGCACAAGGCCGCCGGCGGCATCGAGCGCCAGGTGCGGCGCGCTGAGATGGGCGTGCAGGTATGCATTCAATCCGTCCGGAGCGATCGTCTTCCCTTCGCTGCGCCGGCCGATCAGTTCGCGCGCCAGCGTGCGCAGCGCCAGCGCATGCGCCAGCAGCGCGGCCGGATCGGCCGCCGCGGCGCCAGGAGCCGGAACGATCCCCTGCCGCGCCAGCCAGCGCAGCACGTCGCCGCCGCCGTGCCAGAACTCGACGGCCGCGCCATCGTCGCGGGCTTCGGTATTGAGCAGGTCCAGCGCCAGGTGATCGGCCAGCAGCGGCGCATCGGCCGGCGGGTGTTCCGCGTTCGACATGGAAGTAACCTTTAAAAATTAGATTGACAGGTTACGAAAGGCGGCGCACACTCCGGCTTACATAACCATTTAAATGAAATTATACAGGTTATCCCAGCCAACCCCGATCCGCATACCCGAGGAGAAGTCATGAACGCACTCACCGCCAGCGCCACCGCAGATGCCACCAAAGTCCGCTACCGCACGATCGACATCGACGGGGTCGACCTGTTCTACCGCGAGGCCGGCGCACCAGACGCGCCGGCGGTGCTGCTGCTGCACGGCTTCGGCGCCTCGTCGCACATGTTTCGCGAGCTGATCCCGCAACTGGCCGGCAGCTACCACGTGATCGCGCCCGACCTGCCGGGCTTCGGGCAGACCAGCGTGCAGGCCGGCTTCGCCTGGACCTTCGACAACCTGGCCAGCGTGATCGACGCCTTCACCCGCGCCAAGGGGCTGGAACGCTATGCCATCTACGTGTTCGACTACGGCGCCCCGGTGGGCTGGCGCCTGGCCGTGAACAATCCGGAGAAAATCACCGCGATCGTCAGCCAGAACGGCAACGGATATGAGGAAGGGTTGAGCGCGGGCTGGGCGCCGATGCGCCAGGCATGGGCCGAGCCGAGCGCCGCCAACCGCGAAGCGCTGCGCGCATTCAACACGCTGGAGATGCTGCGCTGGCAGTACGTGGAAGGCGTGGAAGGCGCGGAAGGCGCGGACGTTTCCCTGATCGCGCCGGAAACCTGGCAGCTGGCCCATGCGGCCATCGAACGCATCGGCGTCGACGCGCAGATGGACCTGCTGCTCGACTATGGCAGCAACATCGCGCATTACGCGCAGTTGCATGCGTTCTTCCGCCGCTACCAGCCGCCGACGCTGGCGATCTGGGGCAGCAACGATCCGTTCTTCCTGCCGGCCGGCGCCGAAGCCTTCAGGCGCGACAACGGCAAGGCCGAGGTACGCTTCGTCGATTCGGGCCACTTCGCCATCGAGACGCATGGGCGGGAGATCGGCGAGGCGATGCTGGAGTTCCTCGGGCGCAGCGTGGCGCGCTGAAGAAGGCAGTCATCCTCCGGCCGATGCCGGCCGGAAGGACTGGATCAGTGCACCGGCAGCAGCTTGTGCCCCGCGGCGGCCGCGTGGCCCTGCGCGACGAATTCGCGCAGCCGGAAACTGCCGACGGCCTGCGACAGGCCGGCCGCCTGAGCGCCAGGATATTGGTCTGGAACGCGATGCCGTCGATCACGCCGGTGATATCAGGATGCCCACCTCGTCGTGGATGGATGATTCCTATCGGCAATAGGTAACTTTCCTTTGGAAAGTGTGTCCAGCGAAAGCTGCAAATCCATGATCTTTGCTAATCGCTTTGTCGGCATTTGTCGGCTGCGGCGCACACAGTTGGCAAGGCGGCATGGCCGATGTGCACGCATGGTTGTGTGTTTAACAAACGGGATACGGCAACGGCAGTACCCTTATGTTTTCTGGCGTACAAAAGCAGCCTCGGCTGTGGGGCGCCGTACAACCAGGTGAGCGAGTGCTATGAAAAGAAACTCCAGGGCTCTCAAGATCGGGGGCGCCGTTCTCGCGGCAATCGTGGGATTGCTGATCCTGTTCGCGCTGTTCGACTGGAACATGCTGCGGCCATACATCAACCGTAAAGTCTCCGAGACCACAGGGCGCGAATTCGCCATCCAGGGCAACCTGGACGTGAAGTTCCACCGTGGCCTCGACAGCGAGACGGGCTGGCGCCGCTATGTGCCGCGGCCCTATGTCAGCGCGGAAGACATCCGCATGAGCAACCCGGCGTGGAGCACCGTCGGCCAGCAGATGGCGACAGCGAAACGGGTGGACATGGGCTTCCGCATCCTGCCGCTGCTGGGCAAGGAGTTCGTCATTACCGACCTGCGGCTGGCCGAGCCGAACGTGGCGCTGCAGCGCCGCAAGGACGGCAGCAATTCGTGGACGCTGAAGGACAACGGCCCCTCCGAATGGGAAGTCGACATCCAGCGGCTGGCGTTCTCCAGCGGCACGCTGCGCTACCTGGACGACGCGATCGACCTGGACATGCGCGCGGACGCCAGATCCATCAATGGCAATACCACGCCCGCCGCGAAGGGCGCGCAGCCCTACGGCCTGGCGTTCACGCTGGGCGGCAGGTACAACAAGGCGCCGGTCACGGGCGGCGGCAAGGCCGGCGCGGTGCTGACGCTGACCGGTTCGGACATCACGTTCCCGGTCGAAGCCAACGCCGATCTCGGCGGCAACCGCGTCAGCGTGAAAGGCACGCTGAGCGATCCCAAAACGCTGTCCGGCATGGACCTGCAACTGAAGCTGGCGGGGCAAAGCATGCGCGACCTGTATCCGCTGACCGGCGTGCTGCTGCCGCAAACGCCACCGTACTCGACGCAGGGCCGGCTGCTGGGCGAAAAGAACGATGCCGGTGCGTGGACGTTCACGTACCAGAAATTCAGCGGCAAGGTCGGCGCCAGCGATATCGCCGGCACGCTGTCCTATTCGCAGCGCAAGCCCCGCGCCCTGCTGCGCGGCGAGCTGACGTCGCAACAGCTGCGCCTGGCGGATCTTGGGCCTTCGGTGGGCGCCGACACCGGCGCCGGCACGAAACAGGCCGGCAAGGTCAAGGCACCGGCGGCCGGCAAGGCACTGCCGGTCGACGAATTCGACACGTCGAAATGGGGCGCGCTCGACGCGGACGTAAAATTCACCGGCAAGCGCATCGTTCGCACCAACGACATCCCGCTGCGGGACCTCGTGGCCGACCTGCACATGAAGGACAAGGTCCTGAAGCTCACGCCTCTGCAGTTCGGCATGGCGGGCGGCCAGGTGATCTCCAATATCTCCCTCGACGGGCGCCAGAAGTCCATCGACGCGCAGGCTCGCGTGGCCGCGCGGCACCTGAAGATCAACCAGCTGTTCCCGAAACTGGAATCGATGCGCGGCAGCTTCGGCGAGATCAACGGCGACGCGGCGCTGGCCGGCAAGGGCAATACGGTGGCATCGATGCTGGCCACGTCGAACGGCGAACTCAATGCCGTGGTGACCGAGGGCTCGGTCAGCCAGTTCATGCTGGAACTGGCCGGCCTGAACGTGGCCAACGCGGTCTTCGTGAAGGTGTTCGGCGACAAGCAGATCAACATGAACTGCCTGGCCGCCGAAGCGGCGGTGCGCAACGGCCGGGCCAACGTCCAGCGCTTCGTGCTCGATACGGACGAAGCGGTGGTGGACGTGAGCGGCTATGTGGACCTGGCGCAGGAACAGCTGAACCTGGACGTGCGGCCGAAAACCAAGGGCACGCGCATCTTCTCGCTGCGCACGCCGCTGTATGCGAAGGGCACGTTCGCCGATCCGGACGTGGGGCCGTACAAGGGCCCGCTGGCGCTGAAGGCCGGCGCGGCCGTCGCACTGGCCGCAGTGTCGCCGCTGGCGGCGGTACTGCCGCTGGTGAATGTCACCAAGGTGCCGGATACCAACTGCAAGGCGGCGATTGCCGAGGCGGAGAAGAAGCCGCAAGTGCGCGAGCTGCCCAAGTCCGCCGCGAAGAAGTGATGCCGGCCATGATACAGTCCCGTCCCCATGGCCGCGATGGCCCCGCTCCATAACGATCGATGACGAATCCCCACCAGTACGAACAGCACGAGATCGACGCGGTGTACCGCGCGATCCGGGAGCGCCGCGACATGCGCCACTTCCTGCCCGACCCGATCGATCCCGCGCAACTGGCGCGCTTCATCGGTGCCGCGCATGCCGCGCCCAGCGTCGGCTACATGCAGCCATGGCGGTTCCTGCGGATTACGGATGGCGCATTGCGCCGCGCGCTGCACGCCCATGTCGATGCGGAGCGCGTGCTCACCGCCGAAGCGCTGGGCGAGCGGTCCGGAGAGTTCATGCGCCTGAAGGTCGAGGGTATCCTGTCGTGCGGCGAGCTGCTCGTCGTCGGCCTGGCCGAGGGCCGCGAGCGCTATGTATTCGGGCGCCGCACGATGCCGGAAATGGACCTGGCGTCGGCCTCGTGCGCGATCCAGAACTTCTGGCTGGCGGCGCGCGCCGAGGGCATCGGCGTGGGCTGGGTATCGCTGTTCGATCCCGAGCAGGTGCGCGCGCTGTGCGGCATGCCGGAAGGCGCCCGCCCCATCGCCCTGCTGTGCGTCGGGCATGTCGACGCGTTCTACCCGGAGCCGATGCTGCAGGCGGAGCGCTGGGACAGCCGGCGCGATATCGGCGAACTCCTGTACGACAATGCGTGGGGCGTGCCGGCCGTTCCCCACGCGGACTGACGGGCGATGCGCGTCTCTCCTGCCCGCCGTCAGAAGTTGTACGCGGCACGCACGCCGTAGGTGCGCGGATCGTTGAGGAAGAACGAACCCGGCACCCGGCTTTCGATCTTGACCGTGTCCTCGATGTTCTTCACGAACAGCTGGACATTCCAGGTACCGTCCGGATTGGCATAGCCGATCGACGCGTCGGACTTCCAGTACGACGGCTGGCGGTAGCGGATGCCTTCGACCGGGTCGCTGATGTAGTACGACGTCGAGTGCCGCGTGTTGACGGAAGCGGTGATCTCGCCGCCGTTGGCCACCGCGAAATGGTGCGTGTAGCCCATGCCGACCGTCGACGTCGGCGCCCGGTCCAGCTTCTGGCCGGAGAAATCGATCGTCGCGGTCGGATGGTATTGCTTGTATTTCGCATCCGTGAAGGCCAGGCTGGCGCGCAGCGTGCCGTCGCCGAGCACCCGCAGCTGGCCCTCGAACTCGGCGCCGTCCACTTCCGAGTTGGCCGCGTTCGCCGTGAACGAGTGGCACGATGCCGGATCGTTGGTGCGGCAGGTGGTCGTCGTCAGCTGCTGGTCTTCATAGGCATAGTGGAACACGTTGGCCGACAGCTGCAGGCGGTTCTCCAGGAAGCGGCCCTTGATGCCCGCTTCGTACGCCTTCAGCGTCTCCGGGCGGTACACGCCGGTATCGCGCTCGGCATTGAAGCCGCCGGCCTTGTAGCCGGTCGAGATGCTGCCGTACACCATCACATTGGACCGCAGGTCGTGGTCGACGCCGATCTTCCAGCTGGTATTGCTGAAACGGACGTCTTCCGAATACGCCTTCGAGCTTTCGGTAGCCGGCGCCACCGCCGCTTCGCCGCTCAGCGGATCGTAGCCGGACTTGCGGTCGCGGGTGCGGCGCACGCCGACGATCACGCGGGTATCGTCGCGCACCGCATACGTGGCCTGCCCGAACGCCGCCGTCGACTTGTTGTTCAGCGTGGCCAGGAACGGCAGCACGATGTTGAACTGGCCGAACGGCGCCGTCACGTAGGTGGTGTAGGCGGCGCGGCGGAAGATGTCCTCGTCGAACTTGTACACGCCGGCCACCCAGCGCAGCGGCCCGGTGCCGGTGGAATTGAGCCGGAACTCATGCGAGACCGCATCGCTGTCGCCCACGTTCAGCGTGGTGAACGGGAAGCCGAAGTAGACACCGTTGTTCAGCTGGTCCAGGTTCAGCGACATCTTCGCCAGCTGGTACGTCAGGTCCACGGCGCCCAGGCGCGTCTTGAATTCGCCGCGCAGCGACGTGGCTTCGTTGTCGCGGTGCGAGTTGGCGTCCTGCTTGAATCCCCAGTAGGCGGTGCGCTGCACGTCGTTGCCGCGGTCGACGTAGACCGGGTCCTTGATGTGGTTGCCCCGGCCGGCCGGCGTGAAGCCCAGCGTGCCGATCAGTTCGCCGTCGAAGAAATTGGTGATCGGCACCGGCGACGAGGCGCCGCCGCCGATCTTGTTTTTCTCGGCCGTCAGCAGCAGGCTGGTGTCCTTGCCGAAATTGCCCAGCAGGTGCAGGCGCGCCGACTTGTCGTCCTGGCTTTCCAGCTCGATCGTGTTCGGACCGGCGTTGTAGTACGTGTCGTGACGGTTGGTGTTGATGGCGGCGCGCATCGCCCAGTTGTCGCCGATCGGCACGTTCAGCATCGCATCGACGCGGCGCGTGCTGTAGTTGCCCAGTTCGACGCCGACCTTGCCTTCCAGCTTGCGGGTCGGCTTGTTCGTGATCAGGTTGATCGCGCCGGCGGTGGCGTTGCGGCCATACAGCGTGCCCTGCGGGCCGCGCAGCACTTCGATCCGGTCCAGGTCGAAGAACGCGGCGGCCTGCGCTTCGTAGCGCGGGATATAGGCGCCATCGACGTGGAACGCGGCCGACGGGTCGCCCTTTTCCGTCATGTCCAGGCTCGTCACGCCGCGGATCGACACCTGCAGCATGCCGCTCTCCTGGGCGATTTCCACGTTGGGCAGCGATTCGGCCAGCGCACGCGGATCGTTGGTGCCGGCGTTCTTCAGGTCGTCGCCGGAGATGACGGACAGCGCCAGCGGCGTCTTGCTGGCCGGCTGCGCCACCTTCTGCGCGGTGATGATCACCTCGGCGATGGCACCGCGGTCCGGCCGCGCTTCCTGGCTGGCGTCACCGGCCTGCGCGGCGGCGCCGCCGGCCAGCGACAGGCAGCCTGCCGCGCAAAGGGCCTGGGTGATCGAGCTGAGCTTGGGGTGTTTCATTTTCGTCTCCTGGTCATCCGGCAGCTTGGAATCCGCCGTTAAGTTCTGTGTTTGTGCGAAAAATGATAGTTGCTGGACTGCCCGTTTCGGTGTGCCTTCCAGTGTGATTGTTTGGATGGCTGGCATCGATACGGTGAATACACAAGCATGCGCGGCGGACGCACGCGGACGTCGCCGCGCCCGCACGGCGTCAGGCCATGCGTGCCGCGCGGTGGCGCCGGTCAGTTGGAATACGTTGCCTGCCCCGCCGATGCGCGGCGGTGCCGGGACAGCTTCAGTGCGCGGCCATCGATGGCGCGGCGGCGAACAGGCCCGCCGTGCCCGCGGCCGCGGTGGTCAGGGCTGCGTGGCGCCGATGTTGGCACCGACGTTGGCGCCGATCGTGCAGCTCGTGACCGGGCTCCACGGCAGGTAGGAGATGCGCAGCTGCACCGCCGCCGTCACCTGGTGTTCACCGGCGGGCAGGCCGCCGGGCTGCAGTACCGATACCTGCGCCACTTCGCCGAATTCCCACCGCTCCACGTACTCGGTCTCCAGTTCGTCGAGGGTGTAGGTGCGACCGCGCACCGTGAAGCGCACCTGCTCGCGCGGCACCTTTTCGCCGTCCACGGTCAGCGCGATATCCTCGACGGCCGACAGGATCTGGCCGCGGTAATACGGCAGGCGCACGCCCAGTTGCCAGCCGGTGCCGTCGTCCGCGTTGCGCACGCTGCCGGGATAGATGATGTGCTGGTCGTACATGGTTTTCTCCTTGTTATTCAGTCTTCGCCAAGCAGGCGCTTGAACATTTCCTGCTGCCGCCGTACCTGTTCGCGGCCATCGACCTCGAACGCGTCCTCGATATGGCGCTGGCCCTCGTATTCGCTGGACAGGTGGCCCTGGTAGCCCCCTTCGACCAGTACCGCGACGATCTCGTCGTAAGGGATGGCCGGTTCGCGGCCGCTGTCGTCGATCTCGTAGAACTTGGCGTGGATGTTGAAGATCCACGGCATGAATTCGAGCATGCGGCGCGGATTGCTCCAGATGTTGTGGCGCAGCGTCTCGGCCATCTGCAGGTCCACGGCATTGCCGCCCAGCTTGCGCACGTCCATCAGCACGTAGTCTGCCAGCACGCGCGCGGCATGCGCTTCGAGGATGTGTTCGACGATCTTCGGCGTGGCGCCCATGCGCAGGAAGCGGTCGCGGAATACCGGCGGGTAGTGTTTCGTGTACATGCCCATGTCCGGCACGTAGCCCACGTGGTCGGAACCGGTGGCGCGCGTCAGCTCCGTGTAGCGCAGGATCCACGGATGGTCGAAGTGGAACGGCGAATGCACCTCGATGCCCATCCGCACGTCGAGCTCCTCGGCCAGCGGCACGCAGGCCACCACCACTTCGGGCGGCGTATTGACGATCACGCGCACGTTGCGGCAGCCGAGGCGCTTGGCGAAACGCAGGTCGCGCTGCAGCGACGCCACCATCTCGTCGAAGTTCAGCCTGCGGTCCTTGTAGAGCTTCACGTCGAGGAACATGTCATGGCACTGCGCATACGCGCCATGCCGTTCCAGCGACGCGAACCAGCCGTCGATCTGCCGTTGCGGCACGTCGGGGAAGCCGGTGAACGATTGTTCGCTGACGACTTCGATGCCGCGCGCGCCGAGGCCGGCGGCATGGGCGATGCAGTCGTCGAGGGTCATCCTGCGCAGGAACGTCTCGTACTGGTAGCTGTACAGGGAGACGCCGCGCTTGATGTCGTGGGGTTTGCTCATAGTGATCCTCGCTTGTTTTGGGATGCAGAAGTCCCTGGCCGGGTGGGGCCATGGTTGATCCAGACTGGAAAACAGGCCGGCCCGCCACTGCGGTCCGGCACATGAATGGGTGCGCTAGGAGAACGCGCCCGATGGCGCGGGCGGCCGGCGCAGGCGCAGCAGGCAGGCGCCGATGGCGAATACGCCGGCGACGATGCCGAAGGCCAGGAATGCGGTCTGCAGGTCGCCGACCAGGCCCCGCATCGCGTTCACGGCGGCCGGCGACAGGAACTGGGCGACGAAGAACGAGCTGGCCCACCAGCCCATGCCCTGGCCGCGATGCTCGAACGAGAACTTGCTCTGGGTCCAGGCGATCAGCGCCGGCACGATGATGCCGTTGGCCAGCTGCTGCACGAAGGCGAAGGCCAGCGCCACCTTGTAGTCGGGTGCGATGCCGATGCCGCCCAGGCCGATCGCGTAGCACAGGAAGACCAGGAAAATCTGCGCGCCGGCGCCGAAGCGGGTGGTGAGCTTGAACACGACGGCGCCGATCGGCACGCCGATGCTGGGAATGGCCATCCACAGGCCGATCGATTTCGGATCGCCCACACCCATTTCCTTCAGGAGCAGCGAGAAGTTGATGACCTGCACGTAGTAGATCGTCGACAGCACCACCGTCACGCCGCACACCATCAGCGCCACCTTGTAGGGGAACGGCGTGGCCGGCGCGGCACCCGGCGCCCTGGCCTGCCTCGGCCCGCGCGTGCCCGGCTCGAACAGGTAGACCAGGCTGGCCAGGAAGATCGGTATGGCCACGCCATATACGAGGAACGGGAATTGCCAGCCCTGCGCGGCCAGGAAACCGGAGCCGGCGATCGTCAGCGTGCCGAGCATCGAACCGACCACGCCCTGGATCATCAGCCAGCGGTGCCGCGCCTGCTCTTCGAAATAGTCGGCCAGCAGCGTGTTGACGACGGTCAGTACGCCCGCTTCGCCGATGCCGATCACGAAGCGCCCCGCCACCACGGCCCAGAAGTCGTCGATGAAGAAGGGCATCAGGCCGCCGCAGCCGTAGAACGCCATCGCCCACAGCAGCAGCTTGCGGCGGCCGAAGCGGTCGGCGATCGCGCCGGCGGCCGGGGCGAACAGCGCAATGCAGGCGCTGGGGGCCGTGATCAGCAGCGGCACCATCAGCTTTGCATTGGGAACGTCGTGGAAATGCGCCAGCAGCGTCGGCAGCGTGGGAGCAAGGGCGATGATCGCCATCACGGGCAGGAAGCCTGAAAACACCAGGATCCAGCCCTGGCGCCAGTCGGCCTGGCGGACTGCTTGAGGACCGTTGTTCTGCATCTTTGTCTCCGTCGGTTGTAGGTAGTTCTACCTGTGCGGCTCTGCGGCCGTTCGAACTGGTTAAAAATCAGAATTCGAATTATGATATCGCTTTCCTTGGGCTTTTCCCATCAAAAAGTTTATCCACGCTACCGGATTGTATGGATAGCTGATATCCAAAACTTGAATAGCCGTCCGGCCCTGCCGGCGGGCTGTTTCTTGGCTATATTCGGAGCGTTTTTTCACCCATCCGCGCACCCGAGCGCACTGGAGAAGCAATGCGTTTCAACAAGCTCGACCTGAATTTGCTGGTGATCCTCAACGCGCTGCTCACCGAGCGCAACATCACCCACGCGGCCGAAAAGGTGTTCCTCAGCCAGTCCGCCACCAGCAGTGCGCTGGCACGGCTGCGCGCCTATTTCAATGACGAACTGCTGGTGGCGGCGGGCCGCCAGATGATGCTCACGCCGCGGGCGCGCGACCTGGTGGAACCGGTGCGCGAAGTGCTGATGCGCATCGATACGACGATCGCCGCCCAGCCCCTGTTCGACCCGGCCAGCGAGTCGCGCGACGTGGTCCTGCTGGTCTCGGACTACACCACGGCGGTGCTGGTGCCGCCGCTGCTGGAAACGCTGTACCGTGAGGCCCCCGGCCTGCGCCTGCACCTGCGCCACCAGCAGGAAAAACCGGCCGACCTGCTGGAGCGTGGCGAGGCCGACTTCCTCGTGATCCCGTCGCAATACCTGTCGAAGGACCATCCGTCGGCCGCGCTGTTCGAGGACGACTACCTGTGCGTGACGTGGGAAGGCAACAACCGCGTGCGCGACCGCCTGACGTTCGACGATTACCTGGCCTGCGGCCACGTCGCGGCCGCTTTCACGACGGGCAATCCGCTGGCCACGTTCGACGGCTGGTTCATGGAAAGCTTCGATGTGAAACGCCGCGTCGAGGTCACGGCGCCGACGCTGACCGCCCTGCCCTCGCTGGTGGTCGGCACCGACCGCATCGCCACCGTGCACCGGCGCATCGCACTGCAGGCGCAGCGCACGCTGCCGATCCGCCTGTGGGAACCGCCGCCGCGCATCCCGCGGCTGGTGCAGATGCTGCAATGGCACAAGCACCGCAACAACGACCCGGCGATCCGCTGGATCCGCGAACAGGTCATCGCCATCGCCGCCACCGTTTGACCAACCGCGGCGCCGTTGCGAACGTTGCAAACGGCGCCTGAACAACCTGGATAAGAAATGAACGATACCGTTACCGCCACGGAGGGCAGCGCTTTTGCCGCCGCCGCCGCATTCACCCCGCGCCGCCGCACGCTGGCCCTCGTGGCGGTGGCGCTGGCCTTCGTGATGGACCTGCTCGACACCACCATCATCAACGTGGCGATTCCGTCGATCGAATCGGGCATGGGCGCCAGCAAGTCGGCACTGGAATGGATCATCGCCGGCTATGCGATGGCGTTCGCCGTGCTGCTGATCGTCGGCGGCCGCCTCGGCGACAGCCTGGGCTACCGCCGCATGTTCCTGGCCGGGATCGCACTGTTCACGCTGACCTCGGTGGCGTGCGGCCTGGCGCCGGACGCGCTGGCGCTGCAGCTGGCCCGGCTGCTGCAGGGCGTCAGCGCGGCGCTGATGGTGCCCCAGGTGATGGCGCTGGTGCAGGTCATGTACCCGCCCGAGCAGCGCTACAAGGTGTACACCGTGTTCGGCTTCCTGGGCGGCTTTTCCGCCGCGCTGGGGCCGATCGTCGGCGGCCTGCTGATCGACGCGAACTGGTTCGGCCTGGGCTGGCGGCTGACCTTCCTGATCAACCTGCCGATCGGCCTGTTCAGCCTGGCCGCCGGCTGGCTGCTGCTGCCGCCCGGCCGGGGCGTGAACGCCGGCCGCATCGACCTGGGCGGCGCCGCGCTGTCCGTGCTGGTGCTGTTCGCACTGCTGGCGCCATTGATCGAAGGCCCGACACGCGGCTGGCCGGCCGGCCTGGTGGCCCTGCTCGCAGCGACGGTGCCGCTGGCCTGGGGCACGGTGCGCTACCTGCGCTGGCGCCAGGCCACGCGCGGCAACGCCCTCGTCGATCCGGCACTGCTGAAGCGCCGCAAGGTGGCGCTGGGCCTGCTGTGCACGCTGTGCATCAACCCCATCCTGCCCGGCCACCTGCTGGCGATGACGTTCGTGCTGCAGACCGGGCTCGGCATGAGCGCCGCCGACATGGCCTACGCCTGCGCGCCGATCGCCGCCGGCGCGATGGGCGGCATCGTGCTGCTGGGACCCTGGCTGTTCCGCCGGCTCGGCGTGCGCGTGATGCTGGTCGGCACCGCCGTTTCCTGCGCCAGCCTGCTGCTGGCCGCATGGTCCGTGCACGGCGGCCAGCTGGCCTATGTGCCCCTGCTGCTGGCGCAGTTCGGCATGGGCCTGGGCATGGGGCTGTGCGGGCCGCAGCTGTCGAACGCGACCCTGCAGGACGTGCCGATGGCCGATGCCGGCGTGGCGGCCGGCCTGTTCACGGCCGTGCAGCAGATTGCCGGCGCGGTGGGCGTGGCATTGACGGGCTGGGTGTTCTTCAATGCGGCGGGGATCGGCAGCGGCGCGGCCGCGCGCTATGCCGATGCCTTTTTGCGGGCACTGCCGGTGCTGCTGGTACTGCTGGCGACGGCGATGTACCTGACGACGCGGCTGGCGAAGGTGATGCCGGCTGCGGGACAGCGGCCGGTGAACGGCCATTGAGGCCTTCCCGGCATCGCGGCCGGCCGCGCCCGGCGATGGCGGTTCCGGCGTTTCCATAACCCCTGCAAAAGGCAAACCATGAAATCAGTCAATTCCCACCGCAGGCAACTGCTGGCGTTCCTCGGCGCGTCCAGTGCCGCCATGCTTCTTCCGGCAAGGCCGGCAGACGCCTACCCGTCTTTTCCGCCACTGCGCGGCAGGCTGCGCCAGGGCCTGACGCCGCACCTTTTCAATGCCGATCTCGAGGATACCTGCAGGATGGCCGTCGCACTGGGCATCAAAGGGCTGGATTTCGTCAGCAACCCCGCCGACTGGCCACTGCTGAAGCGGCACGGGCTGACGATGACGATGCTGCGCGTGGATCATGGCGGCGGTCTGTCCCGCCCCGGCAGGGCGCCCGCGGGGCCGCCCGGCTGGAATGCGATCGGCACGCCGGACCAGGGTGGGGCATTCGAGGCGGCGCTGCGCGACCGGATCGATGCCGCGGCCCTGCACGGCATCCCGAACATCATCCTTACCTGCGGCGACCGTGCCGCCATCGGCTATGAAGAGGGCAAACGCAATGCAATCGCCTTCCTGCGCCGGGTCAGCGCACAGGCTGAACGGCGCGGCATCACGTTGACGATCGAGAATATCAACTCGGGCCATAGCGGCGGCCCCCCTGTTCCGCCCGGCAGCATGTTCGATCACCTGTCCTGGGGGCTGGACGTGGTCAGCAAAGTGAACTCACCCAGCGTGAAATTGCTGGTCGACCTGTACCATGCCCAGCTGATGGACGGGAACATCACGAACTTCCTGCGTGCGAATATGCAGTGGATCGGGCATTTCCATACGGGTGGCGTGCCCGGGCGGAACGAGATCGACGACACACAGGAACTGAATTACCGGCACGTCGCCCGTGTCATCGCCGAACAGGGCTTTACCGGTTTCGTCAGCCATGAATGGAGTCCTTCGGCAGGCGCGGACAAGTTGGCGGTCCTGCGGAAATGCATCGAGATCATCGACGTCTAGGCCGCCGGACGTTCCCTATCGCTTGGGCTTGAACAGCAGGAAGGCCAGCATCATGTCCGACAGGTCATCGAGCAGCTGGTTCCAGCTGCCCGCCTCGTCGAGCCGGCCGATGCTGTCCAGGCCCAGGAAGCGGGCCTGCGTGGCGTAGATGAGCAGCATGCCGGTTTCGACGGCCCGGTCCGGATGGGGATGGCGGATCTCGTCGCGGCAGGACTGGATCAGCCGGATGAACTTGCCGTGGTTTTCCAGCGCGGACTTCTTGCCGGCCGCGCCAATCACTGGATCGGTGGAGCCGCGCAGCATGAACGACCGCAGCACGCTGGCGTGTTCCCTCAGCAGGTTGCCCAGGCTCGCCACGACGGCCGGCACGACCTGCGCAAGGCCGCGCGCCTCGGCGGCGATGCGGTCCGCTTCGACGGTGAACTGTCCGGCGAGGTTTTCCAGGAAGCGCACCTGCACCACGCGCAGCAGCTCGTCCTTGCCATCGACACGGCCATACAGCGAACCGGTGGAGACGCCGGAGCGCTGGCAGATTTCCGCCAGCGTGATCTGGTCATAGGCGCGTTCGCGCAGCAGTTCGATCGTGGCGCCGATGATGCGCTCGAATGATTCGCGGCTGCGGCCCTGCTTGGGCACGCGGGCATGGGCGCTGATGGGTGGCATGAAGTCGCGGAGTGAGGTTGGCGGAACAGCGTGGGATTATAACCAGAACTCCGGTTATGAAGAAGCACTCCCCGCCCTGCGGTGCGCTGGGGCGGGAAGTCCAGGAAGGCGCGTCAGCGTGCCAGGCCCAGCGCCCTCCGCGCCGCTTCCAGCGAGTCGACATCGGGCAGCGTGGGGAAATATTCCAGCCCGATCTCGCCGCCATAGCCTTCGTCGCGCAGGGCCGACATCACTTGCCCCCAGTCGATCGATCCCGTGCCCGGCTCGTGCCGGCCTTCGGTGTCGGCGACCTGCACGTGGCCCACCAGCGCGATGCGTCCCTTGATGGCCGGCCCGAACGCTTCGCCCGTCTGCGCGGAATGGTAGGCATCGGCCAGCAGGCGCAGCGCAGGGCTGTCGACGGCGGCGACGATATCGAGTCCGCGCCCGATCGTGTCGACGAACATGCGCTGGCCGCCGACGATCATGTACACGGGTTCTAGCCACAGCATGGTGCCCGATGCTTCCGCCAGCGCCGCGGCGCGCTTCAGTACCGCGACCACCGCGTCGAACTGCTCCCGCTCCGGCACGCCGGGCCGGGTGAAGCCGGATGCGACGATCATCGCCGCTCCGACGAAACGCCGGGCCACCGGGATCGCGTCGGCCACGGCCGCCAGCACGGCATCGTGGTCGGCGGGATCGGCGAGGCTGCGGCGCGGGTCGACGCAGAAGCTGCGCAGGCGCACGCCGCCCTCGCGCAGCGCCGCTTCGATCGCGTCCAGCGGCTTGTCACGCCACAGGTGGAATTCCACGGAAGTCACGCCCGCCGCGCCGGCGGCGCGGATGCGCGAGGCCAGGTCCGCGCCGGCGTCGGCGAACATCCATTCGATACAGGCTGCCAGTTGCATGGTCATTGTTCTTTCAGGTGAGTGATGGCGATGGCCAGCGCGGCGGCGGCGCACAGCGCGCCCACCACGGCCACGCTGCCGAGGAAAGTGAAGCCGAAGCTGCCGATCAGCGTCAGCAGCGGCGGGCTGAGGAACTGGCCCAGGAAGAACGCCCCGCCCCACAGGCCCATGCCGCGGCCGCGGTGTTCGAAGCCATAGTGCTGCAGCGCCCACGTGACGAGCACCGGCAGCATCAGGCCCCCGCCGACCTGGCCCAGCGCATCGAGCGGCAGGCCGGTGAACAGGCTGGGCGCCCAGGCCACGCCGATGTAGCTGGCGCCATAGAAGGCCAGCACGACAGCCATCCACATCGTCACCGTCATGCCGGCGAAGCGCTTGAACAGGTAGCCGCCCAGCACGGTGCCCAGGCTGGCGACGGTGGCCAGCACGCTGATGCGTTCCGGCGAGGCGACGCCCATGTCGGCGAAGATGCGGCCGTGCTGCACCGCCTGCACGAAGAACACCAGCGCGAACAGGATCGTCACGCCGCACACCAGCAACGATACGCGCCACGGGAACGGCGTCGCCGCCGGCCGCGCCGCGCCGGCGGCGGCCCGGCGGGGCTCGGCGCACACGAAGAACGCCAGCGCGAACACGGCGAAGCCGCTCAGGTACAGCAGGAACGGATAGCGCCAGTGCATGCCGGCCAGGAAGCCGCCGGACAGCAGGATGGCCGAGCCGATCAGCGGCGCGAACATGTTCTGGTAGCCCAGCCACTTCTGCCGCTGCTCGCCTTCGAAGTAGTCGCCCATCAGCGCGTTGCCCACCGTGAGGATGGCCGCCTCGGCCAGCCCCACGATCACGCGGCTGGCGACGATCAGCAGCAGGCTGTCGAACAGCATCGGCGCGAGGCCCAGCAGCGCGAAGGCGAACAGCGATACCAGCAGCAGCCTGCGCCGCCCCCAGCGGTCGGCGATGGCGCCCATGAACCCGGAGAACAGCGCCACGCACAGCGAGGGAATCGTGATGATCATCGGCACCAGCAGCTGGAAGTTCGGCACCGAGGAAAACTGCTGGAACAGTTGCGGCAGGCCCGGTACCAGCGCGGCCAGCGCCAGCGTGGGCATGGCCATGATCGCCATCAGCGCGATGCCCTGCGCCGTGCCGGCCTGGCGCGGCGATGCTGCACTGCCGGCGGCGCCGGCCGCCTGGGTAGTCTGGTGCGGATGCATGGCGGCTCCCGGTCAGCGCCGTGCGTGCACCGGATCCAGCACGTTCTGCCGGTACCAGGCGTTGAGCATCATGCTTGACGCGATCGGCTCCGGCCCCTTGTCGCTTTCGACGACGACCCAGCCGGCGTAGCCCAGTTCGCGCATTGCCGCCAGCAGCGCCGGGAAGTCCACCAGGCCGGTGCCCATTTCACCGAACCAGCGCGGTACCTCGCGCTCGCCGCCCGCCGCGATCATCGCCCGCTCGGCGTTCGGCAGCCGGTATTCGCCCAGCGTGTCGACGGCCAGCGCATCCTTGAAGTGGAAGTGCACCACGCGTTCATGGAAACGGCGGTACAGCGCCACCACGTCATGACCAGCGATGGTCAGTTCCGCGGTGTCGATCGCCAGGCCGACATGGTCTTTGTCGCACAGCTCCAGCAGGCTTTCCAGTTCCGCGACCGAGCGCAGTGCGGACAGCGCATCGACATGCAGCGCCGTCTTCAGGCCCAGCGCCGCCGCCATCGCGCCGACCTCGTTCCAGCACGCCGCAGCGGCCGCCATGCGCGCATCGTCGAGCGCGCCCTCCTTCCAGAACGACGGGAATGGCCGCACCACGAGCACCTCGCCCCCCAGTTCGGCCAGCATCTCCGCGTGGATGCGCGCCTGCGCCACGATGCGGGCCCGGTCGCCCGGCTGGGTGCTCATCAGGCCGAAATGCAGTTCCTCGAAACTCATCACGGTGGGATCGAAGAACGTGCTGGGCACGCGGTTGATGCCGAGTTCCTTCAGCTTGAGGCGGAAATGCGCCGCCGAACCGTAGTTGATCGCGACGTTCTCCGGGCGCCCGATCGGGTCCCAGCGCCCGCTCCCCGCATTCAGCTCGACGGCATCGAAACCGCAGGCGGCCGTGACCTTCAGCGCCCGCTCGATTTCCTCCAGGCGGGCAAAGCTCGTGAAGCCGGCCTTCCACTGGTTGACCGCATAACCCCATTTGATCTGCTGATGGTCGATCTGTTGATGGTCGATCTCTTGATTCATCCGTTCACCTCATGCATAGATTTTTTTCAGCACATGCTGGATGTACCAGGCCGACAGTGCCGTGCTTTCCGGGTAGTTGCCGCCGCCGACATCGGCCTTGTCGTGCTCGACGCCGACCCAGCCCTCGTAGCGGCACTCCTTCATCGCCGCCATGAGTGCAGGAAAATCGACAAGGCCGCCCGGTGTGCCCATCTCGTGGAACCAGCGCGGCGTGGTCGGCGCCATCACCTCGGCATCGGGCTTGCGGCGGTAGTCGCCCGTCAGGTCGACGTGCTTGGTATCCTTCATGTGGAAGCCGCCGCAGCGCTCGTGCAGCGACAGGTACAGGTCGACCGGGTCGACACCGGCGATCACGTGCTGCGCCGTGTCCAGGCACAGGAACACGTAGCGCGGGTCGGTCCATTCGTAGAACTTGCGCAGCTGCTCGGCCGAACGGATGCCGCAGAAGAACTCGTGGTGGCAGCAGGTCTTCACGCCGTACTCAAGCGTCATCTTGCCGACGCGGTTCCACAGTTCGGCGCAGGCGCGCAGCTTGTCGTCGGTGACCGGCTCCACGTCGTAGTACAGGCCGGCCGGCATGACGATGAAGTTCTCGACGCCCAGCCCGGCGCTGGAGCGCATGATGTGCTGCGCATAGTTGAAGATGTGGTCATGCGTGGAGCGCACGTGCGGGGCGCTCTGGCGCTCGTCGTACATCACCGCATGGAACAGGCTCAGCACCCGGTCGATGCCGCGCTCCTGCATGAAGGCGCGGGCGTTCTCCAGCGAGCCGAACAGCTCGCGCAGCGGGCCGAGGTGGAAGTCGAACGTCTCGATCGCCTCGAAGCCGAGGGCGGACACCTGTTTCAGGAATGCGTCGAAGCGCTTTACCGACGTGTATTGCGACAGCTGGCCCTGCGGCGTGTCGATGCGCCAATGGTCCATGTAGGCCCAGCGCAGTTTCGGGGTGGTCATCTCCTGCCCTTTCAATAATTGGAATTCTGCTTATAAATTTTTCGGCTGCATTGCCGGCTTCGCGGATGGCGCAAACGTCAGGTACGCCAGCATCATGTCGCCCAGGTCCTGCAACAGCGTTTCCCACTCGCCGGCGGCAAGTTCGCCGGTGGAGTTGTCCAGCCCCAGCGAACGCGCCTGGGCGGAATAGATCAGCAGCATGCCGCTGGCCACGGCACGCTCGGGCTGCGGGTGCCGGATCTGCGCCGCATGCCGCATCAGCAGCGCGGAAAACCGCGCATGGTTTTGCTGCGCCGACTGCTTGCCGCGTTGCTGGATCGCCGCGTCCGCCGCGCTGGCCAGCATGAACGAACGCAGCACGCCGGCGTTTTCGCCCAGCAGCTTGCCCAGCGCGGCCACCACGGCAGGCACGGTCTGCGCCAGCCCATCCGTTTCGCGGGCGATGCGTGCCGCATGGGCATCGAACTGCAGGCCGAGCCGCTCCAGGAAGACTTGCTGCACGGCGCGCAGCAGGTCTTCCTTGCCGCCGACACGCCCGTACAGCGAACCGGTGGAGACGCCGGAGCGTTCGCAGATTTCGGCCAGCCGCACCTGCTCGTAGGGGCGCTCGCGCAGCAGGCCGATGGTGGCCTCGACGATGCGTTCGAACGAACGCTGGCTGCGGTCCTGCTTCGGTGGGCGGACATGGCCGTCGATGGTGTGCATGGGATATCCCGTCTGGCGGCTCAGATGCGGCCGGCCTTGAGCTGCGCGACGGCGTAATCGACCGCGCGCGCCGTCAGCGCCATGTACGTCAGCGACGGATTGACGGTCCCGGCCGACGCCATGGCCGCGCCATCGGTGACGAACAGGTTGTCCACCCCGTGCACCTGGTTGTGCGCATTGAGCACCGAGTCCGCGGGGTCGTGCCCCATGCGCGCGCCGCCCATCTCGTGGATGGACACGCCCGGCATCGTGCGCACCGGGATCAGCTGCACGCGCTCGGCGCCGGCGGCCTTCAGCATCGCCTCTGCCTGTCTTCCCGCATCGACCGCCATCTTCCGCTCGTTCTCGCCGTAGGCCACGTCGAAGCTCAGTTGCGGCAGGCCGAAATTGCCGGGCTTCTTGTCGTTCAGCGTGACGCGGTTGTGCGCCTGCGGCAGCTGCTCGCCGAACGCGCCGAGGAACGCCACCCACTTGCCGGGGCGGGCGATGTTGTGCTTCATGCCGGCGCCGAAGTCGTCCGTCAGCGCGGCCGTATTGGTCCAGTCGTCGCGCATGGCGCCGCCCTGGAAGCCGTAGCCGCGCGTGAAGTCGGCATCGTCGTCCTGCCGGCCGAGATTGCGGAAACGGGGAATCAGGATACCGGTGGCACGGCGGCCCTTGTAGTTGCGGTCTTCGAAACCCTTGATCTCGCCGAACGCCGCCACGCCGTGGTGGTCGACCAGGTAGCGCCCCAGCATGTCGCTGTGGTTGCCGATGCCGTTCGGATGGGCCGCGCTGCGCGACTGCAGCAGCACCTGCAGCGTGCCGTAGGTGGAAGCGCAAAGGAACACCACGCGCGCCTTGAAGGTCATCCGTTCGCCGCTCTTCGCATCGATGACGCGCACGCCGGTGGCCCGCTTCGTGCGCGGATCGATGTCGATCGATTCGACCACGCTGTCGGTGCGGATCGTCAGCCGGCCGGTCTTCTGCGCCGCCGGCAAGGTCGAGCTGAGCGAGCTGAAATAGGCGCCGAACGAGCAGCCGCGGTTGCAGATATTGCGGTTCTGGCACTGCCCGCGGCCGTTGTGCTCGACCGTCAGGTTGGCCACGCGGCCGATGGTGACGCGGCGTTCCTTCCACTTTGCCTCGATGCGCTCCTTGAGCGCCCGCTCGACCACTGTCATTTCCATCGGCGGCAGGTATTCGCCGTCCGGAAAATGCTCCAGCCCTTCCGGCTGGCCGCTGACGCCGATGAATTTTTCCACGTGGCTGTACCACGGCGCCAGGTCGGCGTAGCGGATCGGCCAGTCGTTGCCGTGGCCGTCGCGGGCATTGGCGAGGAAGTCGTCGTTGCCCCAGCGGTACGATTGCCGGCCCCACGTCAGCGACCGGCCGCCCAGCACGTTGGTGCGGTGCCAGCGGAACGGCTTGACCTGTTCATACGGATTTTCGCGGTCGTTGATCCAGTAGTGGCGGTTGGCCCAGCTGAACGCGCCGCGCTCGATCCTGCTCTGGATCTCATAGTCGCGCGCATACAGTTCGCGCTCCGGCAAGCCGCCGTTGGGCGCCTGCCATGGCGGCGTGAATTCGTGCACGTAACCGGTCTGGTGCTCGATCTTCGCGCCCCGTTCCAGCACCAGCACTTTCAAGCCTTTTTCGGTCAGTTCCTTCGCCGCCCAGCCGCCGGTAATGCCGGAACCGATGACGATGGCGTCGAACTGCGTTCCCTTGCTGTCGCTTTTGTTCCCCTTGTTGCTCATGGCGGTCCTCAGATGACGACCTGGTAGGGCCAGGTCTTGATGTCGACGTTCGATTCGAATTTGCCTGGCACCGGCAGGTAGCGCAGTTCCTGGTTGCTGCCCGCCTCGGACGTGAAGTAGCCCAGCACGGCGAGGTCGCGCAGCCGCAGGTAGAACGGCGCTTTCGGATCAAGGATGCGGTCGGCCAGCGAGAACGTGCGCCCGCCATAAGGGCTGGCTGCGCGCAAGGCCTGCATCAGCTCCGCGCCCTGCTCCGGCGTGCAGTCGGCGAAGCCGCGCTGCCAGCGCTGGCGCGCGCTGTCGTCCAGGCTTGCCAGGCCGCCGCGGAACAGGGCCGCTTCGTCATCCGTCATCCAGCCCGCCACCAGCGCGCCGATGAACTGCGGCACGCCCGCCTCTTTCGCGCCGGGCGTGTCGGTGGCGGGAATGATCACCTGCGCCGCGGCCGCGAGGATGGCGGTCTCGCTCGCGCTCAGGCCGGGCCGCGCGATGGCGGCCGCACCCGCGGCCTTCAGCGCGGCAGCCGCCGCCGAACCGGTCCATGTGGAAGCAAGTGTGGCGCCGGCCAGCAGCGCGGCCAGCACGTCGCGGCGCGACACGCCACCCGGGTGGGCGTGCTCATGCGCGTGCTCATGTGCATGCGCATGTGCGTCGTTATCGGCGGCCGGCCTCCGCCGGGCGAACAGCACTTTACTGATCTTCATGGCCGCCTCACGCCGCAACGGCCGGCTTGCGCACGCCCACCACCTGTTCGGCCAGCATGCGCAGGCTGATGCCGACCTGCGCGTCGAGGCACTGCCCGTCGCCGTCGAACAGGCGCACGCCGGCGGTATTGAGCGTCACGCCCAGCGGCGTCGGCCAGCCGCGCAGCGCATGCACGATCGAGCGCATGGCGGCCAGCGTGGTATTGCAGCCCTGCCAGCCGGCGGCGGTGACGATGCAGCCCACCGGCATGCCGTCCAGGTACACGCGCTCGTCGGCGCGCAGGTCTTCCAGCAGGTCGATGGCGTTCTTGACGAGGCCGGAGACGCCGCCATGGTAGCCCGGCGAAGCGAAGATTACCGCGTCGGCGCGGCGCACCGCTTCCACCAGCGCGCGCTGGCCTTCCGTGCGTTCGCCCTGTTCCGGCGAGTAGCCGGCCAGTGCGGCAAGCGCCTCGCCGCCGAACAGGCGGGTCTCGGCGCCCAGTTCTTCGGCGTGCCGCAGCGTGGCGCGCAGTGCGCTTTCCGTGCTGGATCCGGGACGCGTGGTGCCGCCGATGCCGACGACGAAGGGTGTCCGGCCGCTGGCGCGCGCCGCATTGGTGGTGTGGTTCATGATGCGTCTCCTTGTAGTGTGATGGATACCGACAGTGGCAGGTCGGCACTGGAATGGCCCACCAGCAGGTGGATGGGTCCTTCCAGCGTGTGCCAGCCGCCGCGCCAGGCCTGCAGGCGGCGCAGCGGAATGGGAATGACGACGTTCGTCGCGGCGCCTGCCTCCAGCCACACCTTGGCGTGGCCGGCCAGCGTCAGTTCCGGCACCGTGCGGTACACCTGCACGACTTCGGCGCCGGCACGCGGGCTGGTGTTGCACAGCGTGACAGTCAGTTCGCAGCCGTCACCGGCCGCACGCACGCGGGCATCGCGCAGGTTGAAGGCGGCATAGCCGAAGCCGCCGCCGAAAGCCTGGCGCGGCGCGATGCCGCGTGCCGCCAGCCCGCGGTAGCCGAAACGCACGCCATCGCTGTAGTGCAGGTCGCCCTGCGCATCCGGCCGCAGCGACAACGCCGGGTAATCGCCGTCGTTGCGGGCGATCGTGACGGGCATGCGGCCGCCCGGCTCGCGGTCGCCGGCCAGCACCTGCGCCAGCGCGGTGCCGAACTCCTGGCCCGGATACCAGCAGTGCAGCACCGCCGCGGCCTGGCCTTCCCAGCGCGTATCGAAGGCATGGCCCACATTGGTGACGACGATCGTGCGCGGATTGGCCGCGCACACCCGTTCGATCAGCACCAGCTGTTCGGCCGGCAGGCAGGTATCGACGCGGTCCTTGCTCTCCACGCTGGCATCGGATGTTTCGCCGACCACCAGGATCACCACATCGGCATCGCCGGCGGCCTGCACGGCATCGGCCAGCATTGCCTCGGCCGTTCCCGGTGCGCACACGCCGTACCACAGGCCCTGGCAGCGCGCCGCCGTGTAACGCAGTTCGACGACCACTTCCACCGCGCGGCCGGCTTCCAGCACGATGGCGACACTGTCCGCGTCGCCGCTCTTCAGCCGGCCCATGACGTCGCCCGGCGCCAGCTGCTCGTCACGGCGGAACATTTCGACGCCATCGACCAGCAGCCGCAGCGCGCCCGTGCCGCCCACGTGGAAGCGGTGCACGCCGGTCTGCGTGGCGGTGAAGATGCCGCTGGCGCGGGTGCCGGCATCGGCCTGCAGCGCCCCGGCTTCATGCACGCCATGGAACCACGTCAGCGAGTTCGTATCGCGCGTCTCGCTCAGCAACGGCGCGCCGGCGAATTCGGCATTGTCGAAGTAGTCGATGGTCATGCCACGCGTGCAGCCGTCGGCCAGCATGCGCACCGGGCGCACCGGCATGCGCGGCAGCTTGGGCTGCGGGTCGACGCCGGGCGCATAGCCGGCGATGGCGCCACCGAAGCGCGCGCGCAAGGCATCGATCGGCAGCACGGCATCGGGCTTGACGGCGATCTTGGCGAAGGTGCCGCCCTGGAAGCACGGCGCGCTGGCGTTCGGGCCGATCACGGCGATACGCTGCGCGCGCGCCGGGTCGAGCGGCAGCAGGCCGCCTTCGTTGCGCACCAGCGTGAAGCCGGCGGCAGCGGCTTCGACCAGCAGCGCGGTGGCCGCGCCGTCATCGAGCGGCTGGCCTTTTTCGGCGCCGAAGCGCCGCGCCGCGGCGGCCACGCGCCGGGCGGCATCCTGCAGGCGCTCCAGTGGCACCTGCCCTTCCGCCACGGCGCTGGCGCTGCGCTCGCCCAGGAAACGCGCCGGTCCCGGCATCTCCAGGTCGAGACCGCCGTTCAGCGAAGCCGCCGTCGAGTGGGTGCCGAACCAGTCGCTCATGAACACGCCGGGAAAGCGCCATTCGTCCTTGACGATGTCGCGCACCACCGGGCCGGCCTCCGCGCACCACTGGCCGTTGATGCGGTTGTAGGCGGTCAGCATGCCGGCACACCCGGCCTGCGCGGCCATCTCGAACGGCAGCAGGTAGACTTCGCGCAGCGTTCGCTCGTCGACCACGGCATTCATGCGGTCGCGCTCCGTTTCGCTGTCGTTGCAGACCAGGTGCTTGGCGATGGCGCCCGTACCGGCGGCCTGGCAGCCCTGCACCCACGCGGCGCCCAGCGTGCCGCACAGCAGCGGGTCCTCGGAAAAGTACTCGAAGGCGCGGCCGGCCAGAGGACTGCGCGCCAGGTTCAGGTTCGGTGCCAGCATCAGGTCGACGCCGCGGCGCACCGCCTCGCCGCCCACCAGCCTCCCGACTCTCTGCACCAGCGCCGGGTCCCAGCTGGCGCCCAGCGCCATTGGCGCCGGCGTCAGCAGCGAAACATCGCGCTCGTCGATGCGGGCGCCGGCCACGCCCATCGGCCCGTCCGCCATCGACAGCGAGGCAATTCCGGCATCCGGAATGGCCGGCGTGGTCCACATCGTCGCGCCGGCGGTCAGTGTGGCCATCTCCACGACGGTCAGCTCCCGGCTCTGCTTTGGGCCTTGCTCCGGGCTTCGCTCTTTCTTCATGCCTGTCTCCCCGACTCTTTTTATTGGATGCGGCGCGGTTACTTGAAGGCCGGCAGCACTTGTTGGGCCAGCAGGCGCAAGGTCTGGTTGGCCCAGGCCAGGCGCTGGCCGGTCAGCGGGCCGGTCACCGTGCCGCACAGGATGTTGCCGATGCCGACTTCCTGGTAAGCGCGCAGCTTGGCGATCACCGTTTCCGGACTGCCGTACAGGCACCATGTGGCCATCCACTCCTCGGTCAACGCATGGCCGGTGCGGTCGGTCTTCTTGTTCGCCTCGTCCGCCTCCGCCTTCGCATTGAAGGCCGCTTCGCGGTCGATGGCTTCCTGGTACGCGGCCAGGATCGCCAGCACTTCCTCGTGCGCCTGCTCGTCGGTCGGTGCCAGGTGCACGCACTGGTAGCTGTGCGTCGTCCACGACAGCGCATCGGCCACGGTGTCCTCCGGGTGGCCGGCGGCAAGCAGCTGCTCGTGGTAGCGGCCGAAGTACTTCTTCACGTGGCTGAGCGGGTCGGTACCGCCGATCTGCGGCGGCGTGAACGCGGGAATGAATGCGGGCCAGCCATTGACGGCGGCGCGCGTGGCGCTGCTTTCCTTCATCGCCACCGGCATCAGGCGCGCGTGTTTCTGGCCGTAGGGGGCCGGCGCGATGCGCTGCAGTACCCTGCCCTTGTGGAAGCCGTCCAGTTCGACGGGCGCGCCGTCGACCGTCTTGTTCCACAGGGCTTCGGCGGCCTGGAGGTTCTCTTCCGCGATGCGGCCGGCATCCTTGTAGTTCACGCCGAATCCGATCATCTCTTCCGGCGTGGTGCCGGAGCCGATGCCGACCAGCAGCTTGCCCTTCGTCAGGTGGTCGAGGATGTTGATCCGCTCGACGAAGCGCACCGGGTGGTGCAGCGGCACCGATGTGACCGAAAAGCCGAAGTGCATCTGCGGCAGCTTGGCCGCCAGGTACGAGGCGAACATGTAGCTGTCGCTGGCCACCGGCATGTAGCCGTTGAAATGGTGGTCCGGCAGGAAGATGGCATCGAATCCCAGCTCGCCGGCCAGCAGCGCATGCTCTTCCAGGTCGGTGATCAGCTGTTTGTCCGCGTCGGCACTCATGGTGCGCGCGTTGAGGAAGACGGAAAAGCGCATGGTGGTTCCTTTGACTTGGTGGCGGAAGCGGACCCTGTTATTTAGAATCCGAATTACAGTTATAGTATTGCCGGTGTTTTTCCAAGTCAATGGCGTCGGGGTACGGCGGGTATGGATTGCATGGATACCTGGGATCCACGGGGCGCCGCACCGCCGGGTACCGGCCCGGGCTGCGGGCGATAAGGAGAGCGACCGTACGAGGGCCCGCGAACGTTGATGGCCGGCGCGGCCTTGCGCTGGCCGCGGTGTCGCTGCAAGTGGCCGTGCGGCCGCTGGTGATTGTCACCAAGGTGCCGGATACGAATCGCTGGGTGGCGATTGCCGAGGCGGCGAAGAAGCCCGTTGCGCGAGTCGAAGCCGGCTCCGAAGAAGTAACGCTTTCGGCGTTTATTTGGCGATGCGCGTGATCGCCGACGCCAGCTTCGAGAAGCACGGCGTCAGGTCCGCCTCCGTGGCCGCGTAGCAGTACATGCCGACCGGCTTGGCCGCGTTGTGGCAGCGCGACGGGCCGTCGGCCACGTTGGCCATGCATTTCAGGACCGACTCGCCCGTTTCATTGTCGGCGTTCCTGGTCTTCAACGCAGCGCCCATTCCCAGGGTGAACACGTAGATGCCTTCGTCGCGCGCCTTGGCGGCAACGGCTTCGGCCAGGTTACGGGCGGCGCGGTCGACATTGCGCTCGTACATTGTCTGGTCGTTGATATCATCTGTCACCACACGCGGCGCCGACGTAACGATTGGAAATTCTTTTGCGGCCGGATCAACGGCGTTATAGAACCTGGGCAGCGTCTCCAGCGTATTCCAGGCTTTGCTTTGCAGCCTGCACGTGCTGCTGACGTAGTCATACTGGGCGTCGAGCCTGAGCATCGCCACCCCGACCTCGTCGAGCACCCAGGGCCTGGGGCACCCGCCGACGGCCATGTTGACGCCGAACGACGTCGGTGCGCCGTCCGAGAAGAACACGATCACGCGCAGGCTGGAACGGTTGAGGATGGGGATCGCGTTCAGCTCGTCGCGCGCGCGCCGCATGCCTTCGAACGACGAGGTACCACCTTCGAAACCATAGGCGGTAATGGTGGACAGCATGGCATCGCGCTTGAAGCCACGCCCCGACCTGGCGATCGGGTGGTCGACCACGACGCCGGAAGAAAAATGCACCAGCCCGACCCGGTCCTGCGTCATGTTGAACTTGTTCAGGAAACTTTTCGCCGAGTTGCGCACCGTTGTTTCGACAGGCTGCAGCGATCCGGAAGTATCGACCACGAGCGCCATGTCCAGGTCCTTGCGCACGGTCTGCGCGTAGGCCCTCGGCGTCAGCGACTCGAAGCCCAGCACCTGCATCAGCGACACGCGCATCGGCGCCTCGGCCGTCACGTCGATCGTGACCGTCCCGGCATCGAAAGCGACCTTGGTAGCCAGCAGGTTCGGCTTCGAGGTCAGGTAGCTGGCGGGAATGTTCGCGGCAAAGAACTGATTTGCCGCAGCCTCCGCACTGGCCCGCTGTTCCATCTGGTTATTCCCGGCCGGCACGGCGCGCGCCGCGGCCAGTGCGGCGGAATCGACTGCCGCGTTGAGCCGCGCCTTGACGAGGTAGGCCAGGCCCGAGTCGACCACGAGGCCGGCCACTGCCAGCAGGACCAGCATCGCCAGCGCGACCATGATGGCCACGGCGCCGCGCTGCCGTTGAAGTTGTGGAGTCATCAGAATACCGTCATCGAATACAGGTCGGGACTGGACCCGAACACGTTGAAGCCGCCGGTGAGCAGCATGTCGAAGTTGTAGAAGGTCTCGACGACGTAGACCACCTCGCCGTCGTCCAGCTGGCCGTTCATGATGTCCGTGCCCGGCCGCGACTTGCTGCTGATGCTGGTGCATGTCGCCGTGGTCCACGACGTGCACGCATAGGCCTTGCTTGCCGGCGCATAGTTGCTGGAGCCATAGCCCAGGCCGCGCTCCCTGTCATCCCAGCGGTACTGGTCGAGCACGACGCTGCGCGATGTGCTGCCGCTGACCACCCCCATCACGCGGGTGATATACACCATGCCGCGGCCGTTGACGTCGAGCGGCGGCGCGCTGGCCATCAGCGCATAGATGATGTCCTGGCTGCCTGTCTCCAGCGGCGTGTTGCCGCGTGCTACAAGGTTGGCACCTTCGCGGCCAATGTTGACCATGATGATATTGGCCTGCAATGCGCGGCCCGCATCGATCATGCAGAACAACAGCAACAGCAGCGTCGGCAGGATCAGCGCGAATTCGACCGCGGCGATCCCGCGCTGGCGGAAATGCATGGCTGCCTGGCTCATTCGAAGTACTCGTTGCGCATCGTTGCCGCCACGGCGAACCGGTACTTGCCATCGGCGAAGACTTGCGAAATCAGCGGCGTCGTCACCGTCCATGAGCAATCCAGCCGCAGCACGATGATGCTGCCCGCACTGCCGAACATGGCGTCGCTGTAGCCGGATGGCTTGTACGAGGTGCCGTTGACGGAAATGACCGGCGTGACCTTGGCATACATGCCGAAGGAGCTGTCGCGGATTTTTTCGATGACGGCAGCGTAGCGCTGCCGGCTGGCCGTATTCGGATCCAGGTTTCTCTGGCCAGTGATCGCATAGCGCGCGCCTTCGCGCACGGCATACTGCATCGTCAGGGTGACGAAGAACATCGTGCCGAACTCGACCAATGCCAGCAGCAGGAAAAGAAAAACCGGCATGACGATCGCCATTTCGACGATTGTGGCGCCAGACTGACGGCATTTGTTAAACATTGAGAAAGTTTGGCCAATCGGGCGGGTTGTATGCGGTAAGCTTGACATTCTACAATGCAAGTTTCCTTCCAGTAGAGTGTTACCGTGGGGGAAATGTCCCGCTGTCGGGTCGCAACAACGAAGGATGAAATTAAGGCATGCAGGAACCCTCATTGCAGGAAGCAACATCCTCCGCCCTACTTCCGCGCGCGGCCGCGTCCGACGCCGAGGCTTGGATGGTGTTCGGCATGCGCATGGTGCTGGCCATCTCCGCACTGCTGACGCTGTATATCGGCCCCGCCAACCTCATCACCACTGACAGCTGGACCTGGGTATTCTTCCTGGCCTACGTGGTGCACAGCATGATCCTGCTGGGCGTGGCGCGTATGCGCGCGGGCTTCTGGCATGGCCCGGTTGTCTACTGGGTCGACATCACCTGGTACGGCCTGATGGTCTATGCCACGGGCGGCGCGCCCAGCCCGTTTTTCTCGTTCTTCTTCTTTGCGATCCTGGCAGCGTCGTTCCAGCGCGGCTTCGACGACGGTGCCCGGCTGACGCTGGGTGCCGCCGTCGCTGTAACGGTCGCCGTGCTGGCGGCGCAGGGACTGGCTTCCATCCAGCTGTTGTTGCTGCGCGCGACCTTCGTGCTGGCGCTGGGCTACATGATCGCTTACTGGGGTGGCCTGGCCGTCGACCAGCGGCGCCGGCTGTCGCTGCTGCGTGACGTCAGCCGGCTGTCCAATCCCCGTTTCGGCGTGCAGCACACGCTCGACTCGCTGATGGAAAAAATCCTGCGCTTCTATGGCGGCACCACCTGCGTGCTGCTGATGCAGGATGCGACCGGCCGCTGGACGCTCAACACCGTCCACCACCCGGCGGCCGGCCGGCCGGCCAGTAGCAGCACGGTGCGCGAAGATGCCGTGCAGCCGCTGCTGGCGCTCGGCGACGCCGCCACGGTGCTGTTCCGTGGCACGGCAAGGCGCGCCAAATGCGTGGCGGCCGGCGTGCATGGCTGGAGCGGTATCGACCCGGCACCCGGCACCTGGATCGCCGATTTGCTCGATACGAACTTCTTCATCAGTGCCGCGCTGCCATTGCGCAAGGGTGCAGGCCGTATCTTCGTGACGGCGCCGCACCAGCTGCGTCGCGCCGACGCCACGTTCCTGAACCACATCGTGCAGCAGGCGTTTCCGGTCATCGAGACCATCGACCTGCTGGACCGGCTGGCATCCGAAGCGGCGTTCCGCGAACGCCAGACCATCGCGCGCGACTTGCACGACAGCACGATCCAGCCGTATATTGGCCTGCGCAACGCGGTAGCGGCCATCCGCAACGGCGCTGGCGCCGGCAATGCCGTTGCGCCTGAACTGGACCGCCTGCTGGCCATGTGCACCGAAGTCATCGGCGACATGCGCCAATTCGCCCACCGCTTTCGCAATGGCCGGCAGGAAGAGCCGGAACTGCATATCGCGCTGCGCCGCCACCTCGGCAAGGTGCGCTCGTTCTTCGACGTCAACGTGACGCTCGATGCGCGGCATGCGCCGCTGATCAGCGACCGCATGGCGGCCGAGGTGTTCCAGGTCGTCAGCGAAGGCATCAGCAACATCTGCAAGCACACCCGCGCGCGCAGCGCACATGTGCGCATGGCGGAAGAGGCAGGCCACCTGGCGATCGACATCGCTAATCCCGCGGATGGCGCCGGCCGGTGCGCGCCTTTCCTGCCGGTGTCGCTGGCCGAGCGCGTGTATGCGCTGGGCGGGCGCCTGGAGGTCCAACCGGATACGGAGCAGACCGTGATCCGCGTGCGAATGCCGCTGTAAGGCAACGAGAGAACCCAGACAATGAGAGAACCGGAGAGCAAATGACCATTCGCATCATGCTGGTCGACGACCACAAGACCATGCTGTGGGGCCTGGAACGCCTGATCCAGGCCGAGGCACCGGCGTTCGCGCTGGTGGCCAGCGCCAGCGATGCGGCCCAGGCCACCGCGCTGTGCGCGCAGCACGCGCCCGACATCGTGCTGCTCGACCTCGACCTGAAGGGCAGCAGTTCGCTCGATATCCTGCCCGCACTGGTGGCCAATGGCATGACCCGCGTGGTGATCCTGTCGGCCAACCGGGACCACGCCACGCTGGCCGGCGCCGTCAAGCTGGGCGCCCGCGGCGTGGTCAGCAAGGAATCGCCGACCGAGGACGTGCTGGCGGCCGTGCGCAAGGTGCATGGCGGCGATCTGTGGCTCGACCAGCCGCTGATGCAGGCGCTGCTGGGGCAACTGGTGGCGCCGGCGCCGGCCGCCAGCCCGGAAGCGCAGCGCATCGCCGCGCTGACGGCGCGCGAGCGCGAGGTGATCGGCATGATCGTGCAGGGCAACGGCGCGCTGAACAAGGAACTGGCGGACCGCGCCTGCATTTCGGAGCGCACGCTGCGCAACCACCTGACGGCCATCTACGGCAAGCTGGACGTGGCCAACAGGCTCGAGCTGTACATGTACGCCACCCGCCACGGCCTCGGTTGAGGCTTGTCCTGCGGCGTAGGACATATGTCCCACGCCGGGCTGCCGCAATGTCCCATGCAGAAGGGGAGCTTTGACGGATGTGCGGCAGGGACCCCGCCGGTACGATGCTGTTCATGCGCTGCGCCAATTCGAGCGGCGCGACTGCAACCGAACTGGAGCGAACGTGCACGACAAGGAAGAATTCCCGGAACAGCAGTACGAGCGTACGGGAACGTCGACCATGCCGTACGTGGTGCTGGCGGTTCTCGTTGCGGTCGTCGGTCTCATAGCGGTCCTGGCCGCCTGGACTGGCGCATAAGCACCGACCAACCCCTTCAAGGACACATCATGCAATTCATCAAGAACTTCATCAAGGAAGAAGACGGCGTCACGGCAATCGAGTACGCACTGATCGCCGCGGTCATCGCCGGCATCATCGGCATCGCTTTCGGTGGCCTGGGCGCAAGCATCAAGGGCGTCTTCACTGGCATCGTTGCGAAGATGACGACGCCCGGCGCAACCTAAGCAAGCCCGCCACCCGGCGGATAAACGATCCGGAACAGGCCAGCCCGTTCCGGATTTTTATTTTCAACCCCACCGTTTCCTGACAATGCCGCCATCCCAGCTTCCCTTCGTACTGCTGCTCGCGCTGCTCGGCCTCGCCGTGTGGCACGACGTGCGCGCGCGCCGCATCCCGAACGCCATCGTCTTCCCCGGCGCGCTGCTGGGCCTGGCGCTGCACGCGCTGCTGCCGGCTGGCAGCGGCCTGTTCGGCACGCCGATGGGTGGCCTGGGCATCGCCTCCGCACTGGGCGGCCTGGCCATCGGCCTGGCTATCCTGCTGCCGATGTACGCCTTCGGCCTGATGGGTGCGGGCGATGCGAAGCTGCTGGCGATGGTGGGCGCCTTTGTCGGCGCCGGCGACATCGCCGCGGTGGGGATCGCCACGCTGCTCGCGGGCGGGCTGCTGGCACTGGCGGTTGCGGCGCACCAGGGCATCCTGCGCCGGGTGTTGAACGGCACTTACCATACCGTGCTGCATGCCGGCCTGTCGCAGATGAAGGATGGCATCGCCCTGCCCGCCCCTAGCGGACGCCTGCCGTATGCCGTGGCGATCGCCGCCGGCACCGTGGCGTGCGTGGCCTGGCTGCGCCTCGTCGGAAAACTGCCGCTGTGACCGACCTGCCCCTGGCGCCGGCCGAGGCGCGCGCGCCACGCACGGTGGAAGACACCGGCCTGCCCTTCCTGTTCCTTACCGAACTGGTTGCGAAGGTACTGCACCAGCGCGGCCAGCTGCGCCTGCCGGAACTGGCATCGTACCTGAAGCTCGGCGTCGGCGTCATCGATCCGCTGATCGGTTTCCTGCGCTCGGAAAAACTGTGCGAAGTGGCGCGGGTGGGCAATAGCGGTACCGATGCCGATATCTCCTATTTCCTCACCGAAGGCGGCCGGCAACGCGCCGCGGCGGCACTTGGCCGCAATGCGTATGCGGGGCCGGCGCCGGTGACGCTGGCCGCCTATACGGCCCAGGTGCAGGCGCAGAGCGTGGCCGGCGTGCAGGTGACGCGCGCCCACATGGCCGCCGCGTTCGACGGCATCGTGGCCAATCCGCGCGTGCTGGCGCAACTGGGTTCGGCCATGAACTCCGGCCGCGCCCTGTTCCTGCACGGCCAGGCCGGCAGCGGCAAGACCTACCTGGCGGAGCGCCTGCGCGACCTGCTGACGGGCACCATCGCCGTACCTTACGCACTGATGGTGGACGGCGAAGTGATCCCGTTCTTCGACAGCGTGCAGCACCTGCCGGCCGCCGATGCCGTGGCCACCAGCACCGGCATCGACCGGGGTACCGCGCCGGACATGCGCTGGGTGCGCGGCGTGCGCCGTCCCGCGGCACTTGCCGGCGGCGAACTGACGCTGGACATGCTGGACCTGCGCTTCGACCCGCACACCCGGCTGTACCAGGCGCCGCCGCACCTAAAGTCGAACAACGGCATCTTCATCATCGATGACCTGGGGCGCCAGCGCTGCTCGCCCGAGGCGCTGATGAACCGCTGGATCGTGCCGATGGACCGCAGCGTCGACTACCTGACGCTGCATACCGGCCATACCTTCCTGGTGCCGTTCGACGTGATCGTGGTGTTCTCGTCGAACTTCGTGCCGCACCGGCTGAGCGATGGCGCCTTCCTGCGCCGGCTGGGCTACAAGATCGAAGTGCCGCCCGCCTCGACCGACGAATATGCACAGCTGTTCCGCCAGGCCTGCGCGCAGGCCGGCATCCGCGCCGACGGCGATGTCTTTGCCGACGCGTTCGCGTATCTGCTGGCATGCCACCGCGAGCGCGGCGTGCCCCTGCTGGCGTGCTATCCGCGCGACCTGGTGCGCCAGCTGCGCGACCTGGCGCGCTATGAGGACCGCGCGCCGGAACTGAGCCGCCGCACGCTCGAGTGGGCGTGGGACAACTATTTTGCCGCGGGTCGCCAGCATGGCTGCGCGCCGGAACTCGAACGCCGCGAGCGCGGCACGCAGGAAAACCGATTGGAGAATCATTGATGAGAAATTCCCGAGCACTGCTGATCATCGGCGTGGCGCTGTTCCTGGCGCTGGCCGCGGTACTGGTCGCCGCCAAGTGGATGGGCGAACAGGGCGCGGCCGGCACGCGCGTGGCCGTGGCAGCCGCCGACATCGGCCAGGGCACGCGCCTGGCCGCCGCCAGCGTCCAGCTGGTGGACTGGCCGTCCGGCTCCGTGCCGGCCGGTGCCATCGCCGACCCGAAGCTGCTGGCCGAGCGTGTCACCCGCACCGACATCTCGAAGGGCGAGCCGGTACTGGAATCGAAACTGGCGCCGCCGGGCACCACCGGCGGCCTGTCCGCCGTCGTCGCCGCCGGCAAGCGGGCGATGACGGTGCGCGTCAACGACGTGGTGGGCGTGGCCGGCTTCGCGCTGCCGGGCAACTATGTCGACATCCTTGTCAACCTGCAGGCCATGGCCAGCGACGCCGGCGGCCGCGAACAGTCGGTCTCGAAGATCGTGCTGGAACGCATCCTGGTGCTGGCCGTGGCGCAGGAGTCGAACCGGGACGACACCAAGCCCCGCGTGGTCAACGCCGTGACGCTGGAACTGGCGCCCGACCAGGTGGAAAAGCTCGACCTGGCGCGCAGCATCGGTTCGTTGTCGCTGGTGCTGCGCAACCAGGTGGACCCGCAACCGGCCAACACGGCCGGTGCCACGCGTGAATCCGTGCTGGGCCTGCCGCCACTGAAAACGGTAGCGGCGGAGCCGGCGCCTGCCCGCATGGAGGCGCCGCAACGCGCCGCCGCCCCCGCTCCCGTACGCCGGACCGAAGGTGTACTCGTGATCCGCGGCCTCGACGCCGCTCCGCAAGCCATTCACTAAAAGCCTGTCATGAACCACCTTCCGAAATTACGCAACAAGACCCTGCTGGCCGGCGCCTTCGCGCTGGCCGCGGGCACAAGCCTGGCCGCAGCGCCGGACTGTATCGACCTGCACGGCCGCGCCGATGCGCAGACGCTGCAACTGGTGCGCGGCAAGTCCACGTTGAAACGCTTCTGCACGCCCGCCGCCCAGGTCACTGTCGGCGCACCCGACATCGCCAATGTGGTCGTTCCCAATGCCAGCGAAGTAGTGATCGTGGCTCGCAGCGTGGGCACGACCAACCTGATCGTGTCCAGCCGCGACGGCCGCTCCACCGTATTCGACATCGCCGTGGCGATCGATACGTCACCGCTGCGCGCGCAGTTCGACACGCTGTTCCCGGCAGAGAAGGAGGTGCGCGTCGACAGTACCGGCAATACGCTGGTGTTGTCCGGCATGGTCAGCGATTCCGCCGTGGCCAGCCAGCTGGTGGCGCTGGCCACCGCGTTCCAGGAAAGCGCCCAGGCATCGGCTGCCGGCGCCGGCAGCCCGCCGCCCAGCGGCGTGGGCGCGGCTGCCAGCACGGCGCCCGCCATCGCGCCGGCCGGCAATGCTGCGAAAGTCCTGAACATGATGCAGGTGGCTGCACCACAGCAGGTGCTGCTGGAAGTGAAGATCGCCGAAGTATCGAAATCGCTGGTCGACCAGCTGGGTGCCAGCATGGGCTACTCGAAGACCAATGGCAGCTGGAGCTACGGCATCCTGTCCAGCATGCTGGCCGGCACCGGCAACACGCTGGGCGCCGTGAAGAACGCCACGACCCAGCTGGTGATCGACGGCCAGAAGCGCGACGGCCTGGTGAAGATCCTCGCCGAACCGACCGTGATGGCGATCAGCGGACAGGAAGCCAGCTTCCTGGCGGGCGGCAAGATCTTCATCCCCGTGGCGCAGACGTCGAACGCCGGCGGCAACCTGATCACGCTGGAAGAAAAGGAGTACGGCGTGGCCGTGAAATTCATGCCCACCGTGCTGGCGGGCGGGCGCATCAACCTGCGCGTCGCGCCGGAAGTGTCGGAACTCAACCGCGAAGGCATCGGCATCAGCAGCAGTACGTCGGCCGCCACGGCGATCCTGCCGGCGTTCACCACGCGCCGCGCCAGTACCACGGTGCAGCTGCAGGATGGCCAGAGCTTTGCCATCGGTGGCCTGATCCGCAACAACGTAACCAGCAGCATCAAGCGCTTTCCCTTCCTGGGCGACGTTCCGGTGCTGGGCGCGCTGTTCCGCAGCAGCGATTTCCAGAACGACCGCACCGAACTGGTATTCATCGTGACGCCGCACCTGGCCAAGCCGCTGCCGGCGGCGCCGCGCCTGCCGACCGACGACTACGTGCAGCCGAGCCGCGCCCAGTTCCTGATCGGCGGCCAGCACGAAGGCAAGGCCCGTTCCAATCCCGCTACCGATTCCGCTTCCGCTTCGAAGGAGCAGCCATGAACCACATCCGGATCGCCGCCATGATGATGGCCTGCCTTGCCGCCCTGGGCGGCTGCGCCACCCGCGAGCAGGCGGGAAGCGGCGCCAGCGTGCGCGCCATCATGGCCAGCCAGGTGTTGCCGCCGGCGCCGCAGCCGGACCGCGGCACGGATGCCGCGTCCGCGATGGCGGGCTACGCCAACTACCAGCGTTCCTACGTGTCGCCGACGCCGCAGAACGACAGCGCCATGATCGGCGGCAGCATCGGCGGAAAGTAAGGGGAAATCATGAAAATTGCAGTCCTGTCGCGCGACGAGCGCCACCTGATCGAGGTGGCGCGCCAGTTGCGCAACCGTCCCGGCACCGATGAAGTGGACATGATCGCCGGCACCCCGGCGCGCCTGACCACGCTGGCCGACGATGCCGTGCCCGATGTGCTGGTGGTGGACCAGCCGCGCGCCGAGGAAGGTGAGCTCGACCAGCTCGAACGCCTTGGCCACCTGTTCCCGCACATGGCGTTCGTGGTGTTGACGAGCGACCTGTCGCAGGAATTCCTGCTGCGCGCCATGCGCGCCGGCGTGCGCGAAGTGCTGCCGGCCAAGCCGGCCACCGAGGCGCTGGGGCAGGCGCTCGACCGCATCGCCGAGAAGCTCGGCACGCAGGGCGGTAGCAATGGCAAGGTGCTGGCGTTCATCTCGTGCAAGGGAGGCAGCGGTTCGACCTTCCTGGCCACCAACCTGGCCTATGCGCTGTCGGCCGGCGGCAGCCGGCGCGTGGCGCTGATCGACATGAACCTGCAGTTCGGCGACGCGTCGCTGTTCGTCTCCGACGTCAAGCCGCTGGCCACGCTGTCGGACGTGGCGACACAGATCCACCGTCTCGACCCGTCGTTCCTGGCATCGAGCATGGTCAGCGTGACGCCGAACTACAGCGTGCTGGCGGCGCCTTCCGATCCGGCCCACGCCAGCGACGTGAAGCCCGAGCATATCGATGCCATCGTCAAGCTGGCGCGGCGGCAGTACGACTTCGTCGTTCTGGACGTGGGCCGCAGCCTGGACCCGGTGAGCATCCGCGCGCTCGACCACGCCGACACGATCTACCCGGTGCTGCAGATGACGCTGCCGTACATCCGCGACGGCAAGCGCCTGCTGACGGTATTCCGCAACCTCGACTACGGCAAGGACAAGGTCGAGCTGATCGTCAACCGGCACGACAAGAACAGCGACATTCGCCTGAAGGACCTGGAGGACGCGTTCGAGACCAGCGTGCTGCGCACCATGCCGAACCACTACGACGCGGCGGCGAAATCGGTCAACCAGGGCGTGCCGGTGACGCGCCTGGCGCCGGACAGCCCGCTGTCTGCTGCGCTGGAAGACATGGCCCGCGACCTGACCGGGGAATCCGCACCGAAGCAGGTCGGCGGCCTGATGTCGCGCCTGTTCGCGCGCCGTGCCGCCTGAGCGGTGGCTTTCCGACCGACCGATTCAACGATTGACGATTAACGATTGAGATTGAACCAGGCCATACGATGAACATGCCCTCCTCCTCCTTGCGCGAACGCCTCGGCAACGGCCTGCCGCGCCCCACCGCACAGCGCGGCGCCATCGACAACCGTGCGTATCACCAGCTGAAGAGCCGCATCCACGAAGCCCTGCTGGACAGGATCGACCTGGAAAGCATGCAGCGCTTGACGCCGGACCAGATCCGCCAGGAACTTCGCCTGCTGGTCGAGCGCCTGCTCGAGGAAGAGATGGTGGTTATCAACGATGCCGAGCGCAAGACGCTGACGCGCGATATCCAGAACGAGATGCTGGGTTTCGGTCCGCTGGAACCGCTGCTGGAGGATCCGACCGTTTCCGACATCCTCGTCAACACCCACAAGCAGGTCTACGTGGAACGGCGCGGCCGCCTGGAACTGACGGACGTGACGTTTACCGACGATGCACACCTGATGAAGATCATCGACAAGATCGTCTCACGCGTGGGCCGCCGCATCGACGAGTCGAGCCCGATGGTCGATGCGCGCCTGCCGGATGGCTCTCGCGTCAACGCGATCATTCCGCCGCTTGCGATCGACGGCCCGGTGATGTCGATCCGGCGATTTTCCGCCGACCCGCTGCGGCTGGCCGACCTGGTGTCGTACGGCAGCGTGACGGCCGACATGGCCGAGGTGCTGCAAGGGCTGGGCAAGGCCAAGGTGAATATCCTGATTTCGGGCGGCACCGGCAGCGGCAAGACCACGATGCTGAACGTGATTTCCGGCTTCATCAACCAGACCGAGCGTATCGTGACGGTGGAAGACGCCGCCGAACTGCAGCTGCAGCAGCCGCACGTGGTGCGCCTGGAAACCCGGCCGCCCAACATCGAAGGCAAGGGCGAAGTCACGCAGCGCGCGCTGGTACGCAATGCGCTGCGGATGCGCCCCGACCGCATCATCCTCGGCGAGGTGCGCGGTGCCGAGGCGCTGGACATGCTGGGCGCGATGAACACCGGCCACGAGGGTTCGATGGCGACGATCCACGCCAACACGCCGCGCGATGCGCTGACGCGCCTGGAAAACATGGTCAGCATGGCGGCCGGCACGCTGCCGCCGCGCGCCATGCGCCAGCAGATCAGTTCCGCCGTCGGCGTGGTAGTACAGGTGTCGCGCCTGACGGACGGCAAGCGCAAGGTGCTGTCGATCTCCGAGGTGACGGGCATGGAAGGCGACGTCATTACCATGCAGGAGATCTTCTCGTTCAAGCAGACCGGCGTGGCCGAGGACGGCACCGTGCAGGGCCACTTCAGCGCCAGCGGCGTGCGGCCCCGCTTCGCCGAGCGGTTGCGCACGTTCGGCATCACCCTGTCGCCGGGCGTGTTCGAGCCGCGCATGGAGCCAGTGCGATGAACACCACGTTCGCGCTGTTCGTGGTGCTGCTGTTCGCCGCCGTGATGCTGCTCGTATGGGGCATCTACACGGGCTGGGCCGCGCATCGCGATCCGGAAGCGGAACGCGTGGCGCGCCGCCTGCGCGGCATCATCGGCGGCGAAACGCGCCAGTCGGATGTCACCATCGTCAAGGAGCGCCGGCTCAGCGAAAGTGCCGACCTGGACGCCTTGCTGCGCGGCCTGCCCGGCATCCGCCTGCTGGACCGCATGCTGGTGCAGGCCGGTGCTCGCTACCTGGCAGCTCGCCTGCTGGCTTTCTGCGCCGCCGGCTTCGGCACGGGGCTGCTGCTGGCCGCGTGGCTGGGACTGCCGGTATTGGCGTGGCCGGTCGCCGGCGCCGCGGTGGCCGGCCTTCCGCTGCTGCGGCTGGCGCGCGCCCGCGATCGCCGCCTGGTGCGTTTCGAGCACCAGTTGCCCGACGCGCTGGACATGATGGGCCGCGCGATGCGTGCAGGCCATGCGTTTCCCACCGCATTGAAGCTGGTCGGCGACGAAATCCCCGCACCGCTCGGCGAGGATTTCAAGGCGGCGTTCGACGAAGTCAATTTCGGCATCGGCATGGGCGATGCGCTGAACAACCTGGCCCAGCGCGTGCCCAGCATGGACCTGCAGTACTTCGTCGTCGCCGTGCTGATCCAGCGCGAGACGGGCGGCAACCTGACCGAGCTGCTGTCCTCGATCAGCGCGATCATCCGCGACCGCCATCGCCTGCTGGGCCAGGTTCGCGTGCTGTCCGCGGAGGGGCGCATGTCCGCGTGGATCCTGTGCCTGCTGCCTTTCGGCGCCGGCGCCATGATGTACGCGGCAAACCCGGAATCGATGGCTGTGCTGGCAACCGATCCCGATGGCCGGAAGATGGTGGGCATTGCCGTGGTGATGATGATCGTGGGGGTGCTGGCCATCCGCAAGATCATTCGCCTCCGAGTATGAATATGAGTATTAGTCCGCATAGGCCAATCAATGAATAACGTACAGATCCTGGTCCTGGCCGCCGTGTTCGTGCTGATCTTCGGCGCCGCCGTGCTGGCGATGCTCGCGCTGACCCGTGACCCCGTCAAGCACCGCTTGTCCACGCTGGAGGAACGCGATACGACAGTCGTCCCGCCTGCCAGCAACTGGCTGCAGAGGCTGTCGCAACTGGCCGAGCCGCTGGCAAAGCTCTCAGTGCCCACGGAGGGCTGGGAGAACTCGCCCGTGCGGATGCGCTTCATCAACGCGGGCTGGCGCGCGCCGTCGACGCCTGGCCTGTTCCACGCCGGGAAAACCGCGCTGACGATTGGCCTGCCGCTGGCGACCTGGCTGGTTCTGGGCGACGATCCCCAGCGCAGTGGCAGCATGACGATCCTGAGCCTGGCGGTCGCCGCCGCATGCGGCTACTACGCGCCGGATCTCGTACTGAAGCGGCGCATCGCCAGGCGCCAGCGCGAGATATTCGAGACGTTCCCGGATGCACTGGACCTGATGACGGTATGCGTGGAAGCCGGACTGGCCATGGACGCGGCCCTGGCACGCGTCGGCGCGGAAATCGGCCTGAAAAGCGCCGTGCTGGCGGAAGAGCTGCAGCTGGTCACGCTGGAACTGCGTGCCGGCAGCGCGAAAGACAAGGCGCTGCGCAACCTGGCCCTGCGCACCGGCGTGGAGGATGTGGATGCGCTGGCGAAGATGCTGATCCAGGCGGACCGCTTCGGTACCAGCATCGGCGTGGCGCTGCGCATCCAGTCGGAACAGCTGCGCACGCGGCGCCGGCAACTGGTGGAGGAACAAGCCGCGAAGATCGCCACCAAGCTGCTGTTCCCGCTGATCTTCTTCATCTTCCCCAGCCTGCTGGTGGTACTGCTGGGGCCATCGATGATCCAGATCATGAAGGCGATGTCGCCGATGTCCGGCGTGCCGGGGTAAGCGCGCCGGCGCCATCCTGTGCGGACTGGCAGGGCTTCACCACCGGTTCAGTCGGCAAGCCGTGCCGGCACGGTGAACGACACCGTGCAGCCGCGCCCTGCTCCGCTGTCGATGCGCAGCGTGCCGCCGAGCCGGGCGATCCGCTCGCGCATGCCGACCAGGCCCCAGTGCCCCGGCCGGCCGGCGTGCGCCAGGTCGGCATCGATGCCGCAGCCATCGTCCGCCACCGCGCCTTCGACGCCGCTGGCCGAAGCATGCAGCGATACGACGATACGCGCCGCGCCCGAATGCCTGGCACTGTTGACGAGGGCCTCGTTCAGCACGAAGTAAAGCTCGTCGGCGATGTCATCGCCGAGCAGGTCGACGCAGCCGGAGAGCGCCAGCTCCACCCGGCGTTTCACCGCCGGCTCGAGTCCGTCGATGGCGTGCGCCAGGCGCGCGGCCAGCGAAGGCTGCACCGCTTCGCGCCGCAAGTTCATGACTTCGTCGCGGGTTTCCTCGATCACGAGATCGGCCCGCGCCAGCGCCTTGTCCAGCGCTTTTTCCTCGGGTGTCCCCTTCTGCATGCGCATCAGCACCGCATGGCAACTGAGTACCAGGCCCTGCACGCCCTGCAGCAGGTTGTCGTGCAGGTTGCGGGCGATGCGTTCGCGCTCCTCGGTCCGCGCTGCCATTTTTTCGGCGGCGCGGCGCGCCGCCGCCGCGATGCGCCAGCGGTACAGCGCGAACAGCAGCGATGCGATGCCAATGACGACGATACTGCGGAACCAGGTGGTCTGCCAGACCGTGGGCGCGATGTGGAAATCCAGCGTGGCGCCCTCTTCGTTCCAGACGCCATCCTCGTTGGCCGCCACGACCTGGAAGCGGTAGTCGCCCGGCCCGAGGTTGGTGTAGCGGGCGGCGCGCTCGGATTGCGGCTCCTGCCACTCCGCGTCGACACCGGAAAGGCGGTAGCGGAAGCGCACCCGTTCCGGGATCGACAGCGCGGTGGCGGTGAAGTGGATTTCCACGCCAGTGGTGCCTGGCGCGAGCGTCATCGCCTGCACGGCGTTCCAGCTGCCGCGGCGCGTGCGCAGCGATTGCACCAGAACGGTCGGTGGACGGGTATTGCGCCGGATGGCGGCCGGATCGATCCAGCCCACCTGCGAACCGGTCGCATACCAGACCTTGCCGTCCGTGGCGACGCTCAGTGACGGCAGTGGGCGGATCTGCGCCACCTGGCCGCGCAGGCCATCCTCGAAGCTGAACACTTCCCACGGCAGGCGGTGCGCCGGATCGGCCCGGAAACGGCCGAGGGCTTCGGCCGCGACGTGGAACAGCCCGTCCGGGCCGTGCAGCCACAGGTCGCCGCGGCGGTCCATCGCCATCCCCGATATGCCGAGGAATGCCGGCATGTGCTCGGGCACCAGCGGCCGGGCGTCGCCGTGGTGCAGCCAGACGATGCCCCGGTCGCCGGCCACGAGCAGACCGCCGCCGTGCTCCAGCAGGCTGAGGATGTTGCCAACGGAACCGGCGAGACCGGTGGTGATGGGGCGGATGATGCCGTCGGCCAGTTCGCCCAGGCGGCCACTGGTGAAGCCAAGCCAGGTGCGTCCGGAAGCAGCTGTCAGCATGGTGATCGGCGTTTCGTCGGCGCCCGGGATCGCGGGCGGCAGCCTGGTCCACGTGCCGTTCGCGAAGTGGAACAGGCCATGCCGGACGACCGACACCCACAGTTTTCCAGCCTTGTCCGCGACGATCGCCTGCACGCCGAAATCCCTGCCGATATCGGCCGGCAGCGGCCACGACGTCACGCCCGCCGGCGTCATGCGGTGCAGCGCCGACTGTCCGCCGAGCCACACGCTGCCGGCATGTTCGCGGTACATGGCCCTGGTGCCCGCCAACCCCGGCAGGACCTTCGCCGTGCCAGTCTCGACCTGCCATACGGGGCCGCCGGCGCCGCTGGCGACGAGCATGCCATGGCCGAGACCCGGCCCGGCCAGGAATTGCTGACCGGTCGCGGGCAGCGGCACTTCATGCAGGCGGCGCATGCGATAACGCTCGACGCCATCGAGCGTGGTGACCCACAGGTTGTTTTCGCGGTCGACCAGCGTGCGCGCGACCATCCGGCCGGGCAGGCTGCCGCCGTCGAACGTCTGGGCCGCATGCAGGGTGCCGTCCGGTCCGGCGCGCAACAGCGTGGTGCCCTGCCCGAGCCACGCCCACACGCTGGCATCGGGCCCTTCGAACAGCGTATGGTCCTCGCTGTAGCCGACAGCGTTGCGCCACGCTGCCGGCACGGCGCTGGATGAAAAGCGGGTGAGCTGGCCACGGCCGGTGTAGACGGCCAGCACGCCGCCGACGATGGCCGGGGTGGTGTTCCGCGGCAGCGGCACCACGTGCCGGAATCGTGCGGCGCCCGGCTCCTTTGCATACAGGTGCGAGTCCGACATGGCCCACAGCGTACCGCCGGCATCGAACCGGATCCACTCGATGTAGCTGCGCGGGGCATGCAGCCCGGTCATGCGGGTCCACCGCCCCCCTGTTGCATCGAGCCTTGCCAGGCCGGTGCTGCTGCCGGCGTACAGGGCATGCTCGGGTCCCACGGTCAACGCGGCCACGGAGCCTGCCGGCAGGCCTTCGGCCGTGGTGTGGTGGCGCGCGTGTTCACGCGTGAATTCGGATACGCCGCCGAACTGGTAGCCGACGGCGATCCCGTCGCGTGTGGCCACCACGGACACAAGGTTGTTCGACCGCAGGCGGTGACCGTACACCGATTCCTGCCGCGTGAAATGCGCGCCGTCGAAACTGTAGAGGCCCGTCACGGTGGCGAACCACAGCATGCCATCGCGGTCCTGGGCGATGCCGTAGGCCGATTGCGGCGCGCCGTCGGCGCGTGTCCAGATGCGGCGCTCGAACGACGGCGCCGCCATGGCGGAAGCTGTCGTCGCCAGCGTCCACAGGATCACCAGCCCGAGCAGGACGAAACGACGAAACAGCATGCTTTCCCTCTCCAATTGCAGGGGCGCAGTGTAACCCGTGGGCACCGGGCGAGTGAAATGTGCGGCTGGCTTCCCGGCGAACAACGTATAATGGCGGCCGGGTGATCATGCGTTCGCGCATGACAGGATTCGCGCTGGTCGGGCCGCCACGCGGCTTTTACGCGACCATCCATGATCCTTCTTGCGCTGTCCCTGCCCGTTCGTTTTCTGCCCGTTCGTTTTCTGCCCGTTCGTTCAATACCCGTTCTTTTCCCTGCCGCTGCGGAGGCCGCATGATGCGTATCGAGCGGCGCCTGTCCGACACCTTCAAGGCCTTCGCCTCGTCAAGCAAGGCCGGCGGCATCGTCCTGATCCTGTGCACCATCGCGTCGCTGGCGATCGCCAACTCCTCGTTTGGCGCGGACTACCTCGGCTTCTGGCATCTTTATGTGGCGGGACTGAGCATCGAGCACTGGGTCAACGACGCACTGATGGCGATTTTCTTCCTGCTGATCGGCCTCGAGCTCGAACGTGAGCTGTACAACGGCGAACTGTCCGACCTCAGGAACGCCTTGCTGCCGATGCTGGCAGCCGCCGGCGGCATCGCGGTCCCCGCATTGATCCACTTCGGTTTCAACGCCGGCACGCCGACGCAGGCCGGTGTCGGCATTCCGATGGCGACCGACATCGCCTTCGCGCTGGGCGTGCTGGCCCTGCTGGGCAGCCGGGTGCCGGCATCGCTGAAGATCTTCCTGACCGCGCTGGCGGTGATGGACGATCTCGGTGCGATCGTCGTCATCGCGCTGTTCTATACCGCCGAGGTGTCGTTCGCGTACCTGCTGGGCGCGCTGGCGGTGTTCGGCGCCCTGCTGGCCATGAACCGCGTCCTGCGCGTGATGCGCCTGCTGCCTTACCTGCTCGGCGGCGCGCTGATGTGGTTCCTGATGCTCAAGTCCGGCGTGCACGCCACCATTGCCGGCGTGCTGCTGGCGTTCGCGATTCCCTATTCGGCACGCCAGGACGATGCGAAATCGCCATCGCACCGGCTCGAGCACGCGCTGCACAAGCCTGTCACGTTCCTGATCCTGCCGGTTTTCGCGCTGGCCAATACCGGCATCGTGATCGGCGCCGGCTGGATGTCCGACCTGCTGGACGCGAACAGCCTGGGCATCATCCTCGGCCTGGTCGCCGGCAAGCCGGTCGGCATCTTCCTGTTCACCTTTGCCGCGGTATCCGCCGGCCTGTGCCGCCTGCCGCTGGACCTGGCGTGGCGCCACGTGCTGGGCGCCGGGCTGCTTGGCGGGATCGGCTTCACGATGTCGATCTTCATCACCAACCTGGCGTTTACCGGCCAGGCCGATGCGATCAATGCGTCGAAGATGGCGATCCTGCTGGCATCGCTGACGGCCGGCATCGCCGGGTTCGCGTGGTTGAAGACGATGGGGGCGCCGCTGGCTTCGGATACGGATATGGAGACCATGGACCTGGAGGTGGATGATCGTGCCCGGTCGTAGCGGGTTGAAGGCTGGGGCCGAGCAAAGTCACAAGACCTAATCACGGGATGAACGCCAGCCCGAAGCGCAGGCGACGCTGGCGCGGGGCGCCAGCAGATGGGCGATTCGGAGAGCCTCGCGCCTGCAGGCGCTCGTCTTCGAATCCCACCTCTCCGTCCTCCTGCCAACCTCGACGAAAGATGGCGCGGGCGCCGCGCGCCTCCGGCGCGCGAGGCTGGCGCGGGGCGCCAGCAGATGGGCGATTCGGAGAGCCTCGCGCCTGCAGGCGCTCGTCTTCGAATCCCACCTCTCCGTCCGAATAAATAAAAAGGCCACCCGCAGGGGTGGCCTTTTTATTTATTCATGGCGGAGAGGGTGGGATTCGAACCCACGGATGGGTTGCCCCATCGCTTGATTTCGAGTCAAGTACATTCGACCACTCTGCCACCTCTCCTGGTGGTACTCACAATGCGCCTGTCGGTGCCTTGTGCTCCGAGTTGAACAATGACTTGTTGCAACTCAAGAGGCACGGATTCTATAGCAACATTTATGTTGCGTCAAATCTTGATGTTGAGAAGTAGTGGCTGGGGCAGCGTTGGTGGCGGGCTCAAGGCTTGACGCCCAGTCAGGATGGCGAAAGACGGCGCCAGCAGTTGGGCGATTCGGAGAGCCCCCGCGCCTGCAGGCGCGTGGTCTTCGAATCCCAACCTCTCCGTCCTCCTGCCAACCTCGGCGAAAGATGGCGCATGCGCCGCGCGCCCTCGGCGCGCGAGGCTGGCGCGGGGCGCCAGCAGATGGGCGATTCGGAGAGCCTCGCGCCTGCAGGCGCTCGTCTTCGAATCCCACCTCTCCGCCATGAATAAATAAAAAGGCCACCCGCAGGGGTGGCCTTTTTATTTATTCATGGCGGAGAGGGTGGGATTCGAACCCACGGATGATTTGCACCATCGCTTGATTTCGAGTCAAGTACATTCGACCACTCTGCCACCTCTCCTTTTCCCGCATCGCTGCGAGAAGGCAAGATTATAGCCATCCCAAAAAGAAAATGGAAGGGCTATTTTTAAACGCCAAGCTTAAGCTTTCAGATGCGTCAGGCCACCCATGTAGCCGCGCAGCACTTCCGGGATTTCCACGCTGCCGTCGGCTTGCTGGTAGTTTTCCAGCACGGCAACCAGCGTGCGGCCGACGGCCAGGCCGGAGCCGTTCAGCGTGTGCACCAGTTCCGGCTTGCCCTGCGCGTTACGGAAGCGGGCCTGCATGCGGCGCGACTGGAACGCTTCGCAGTTCGACAGCGACGAGATCTCGCGGTAGGTGTTCTGCGCCGGCAGCCATACTTCCAGGTCGAACGTCTTGGCGGCGCCGAAGCCCATGTCGCCGGTGCACAGCGACAGCACGCGGTACGGCAGGCCAAGCGCCTGCAGGATCGTTTCGGCGTGGCCCACCATTTCATCCAGCGCCTGGTACGAAGCATCCGGGTGGACGATCTGCACCATTTCGACTTTATCGAACTGGTGCTGGCGGATCATGCCGCGCGTGTCGCGGCCGTAGCTGCCCGCTTCCGAGCGGAAGCACGGCGTGTGCGCGGTCATCTTCAGCGGCAGCGCATCCAGCGCCACGATCTCGTCGCGCACGGTGTTCGTCAGCGTCACTTCCGACGTGGGGATCAGGTAGAAGGTCTCGCCCTCGCCTTCCGCGCCGCCCTTCTTCACCGAGAACAGGTCGGCTTCGAATTTCGGCAACTGGCCGGTGCCGAGCAGCGAGTCGGCATTGACCATGTACGGCGTGTAGCACTCGGTATAGCCGTGCTTGTCGGTGTGCGTGTCGAGCATGAACTGGGCGAGCGCGCGATGCAGGCGCGCGATGCCGCCTTTCATGACGGAGAAGCGCGAGCCGGTCAGCTTGGTGGCGGTATCGAAGTCCAGGCCCAGCGCGGCGCCGACGTCCACATGGTCTTTCACCTCGAAGTCGAAGGTGCGCGGCGTGCCGACCTTGCGTACTTCGACGTTGCCCGATTCGTCGGTACCGACGGGCACCGATTCATGCGGCAGGTTCGGAACGGCTTGCAGGAATGCCTGGAGTTTGTGCTGCAGGACGGCCAGCGCGGCTTCGTTGTTCTTCAGCTCGTCACCGATGCCGGCCACTTCCGCCATCACGGCGGAGGTATCTTCTCCCTTGCCCTTCAACATGCCGATCTGCTTGGACAGCGCATTGCGCTTGCCCTGCAGTTCCTCGGTACGCGTCTGGATCGCCTTGCGCTCGGATTCCAGGGCGGTGAATCCGGCAACGTCCAGCTGGAACTTGCGGCTCGCCAGGCGGGCGGCCACGGTGTCGATGTCTTTACGGAGAAGTTGGATGTCAATCATGGCAAACGCAGCGAATGTCGAAACCGCAATTGTACCAAGAGGACGCACCTTCCCAGGAGTTTTACGCCCTCGCGGCGCGGCCCTGGCGGGCCGGCCGCGTTACATCAGCTCGGCTTTTTCGGCGGCGCTCAGGCGCTTGGCGGCAACCGTCACGACCGGCATCTGCACGTCCGGATGGATGAACAGCGGGCGGTCGGCGGCCACGACCAGCGGCTGGATTTCGCTGGTGGCGAAGGCCGCGCCGACGCCGATGGCGGCAACGGTGAAGAAGATGACTTCCATGTGTTTCAATGCGTTCATGATGGGCTCCGATGGTGGTTGGTTTTGGCTGGTGTCACAAGGCGTCCCGGGATGTTTGCACTGTACCTACAGGCGGTCTGCGTTGCCATCGGCGTGCGATGAAGCGTAAAAAACGCGGCATGAAATGCGCTGCGACAGGGCAGATCCTCGTTTGACGAGGATCACAGGTTAGGCTACGCCGACCGAAGCCAGTTGAGCCGGCACAAGGAAACAGCCTGACGGAGATCAAGTCCCGGTCAGCAAACTTCGCCGGGCACGGCGCGCAGCCGGGACCGGCAATCGTGCGTGCAGGCAAGTGACTTGCCGTTACACTCAGGAATCACCCCACCTGACCAGCCATAACGTGACGATTTCCGACTCCGCCCGCGCCCCCGCTCCCGTGCCTGACCAGCGAGGCGGGGACGCCAGCTTTCTCGACGGCGGCAGCGACATGGCAATACTGATCCGTTCGCTGGACTGGACCAATTCGCCGCTGGGTCCGATCGAAGGCTGGCCGCAGAGCCTGCGCACGACCGTGAGCCTGTGCCTGGCATCGAGCTTCCCCATCAATATCATCTGGGGCCCGCACAATGTGCAGATCTACAACGACGGCTACCGCATCGTGTGCGGCGAGAAGCATCCGGCCTCGCTGGGCATGGATTACAGGGAATGCTGGGCATCGGCCTGGCCCGCCATCGGCGAGCCGTTCGAGCGGGCCCGCAACGGCGAAACGTCGTTCCTGGAAAACGTGCGTATGTTCCTGTTCCGGAACGGCTACCTTGAAGAGACCTTCTTTACTTTCTCGCTGAGCCCGATCCGCGACGAGACCGGCGGCATCGGCGGCTTGTTTCATCCGGTCACGGAAACCACGGCCACCATGGTGGGCGAACGCCGTACGCGCGCCGTACGCGACCTGACCGCGCGCCTGGCGCAGGCCACCACCACGGACGAGGTCTTCCGGCTGACCGTCGATACGCTCGCCGGCTTCGAGTTCGACGTGCCGTTCATGCTGCTGTACGAACCCGATCCGGCGACCATGGACCAGCCGGCCCCGCAGTATCGCCTGCACGGCCATCACGGCATCGATGGCGGCGCCACCTTTGCGCCGCCAGTGCTGTCGATCGCCCAGCCTTGCGGCTGGCCCGTCGCGGAACTGATGCACGCCATGACGGCGATCCAGGTACCGCGGCTGCGCGACCGGGTCGGCGCGCAGCGCTGCGGACCGTACGAGGAGGCTCCCGACGTGGCGTTCGCCGTGCCGATTCGCCGGCATGGCACGGATGCGCCGGTTGCCATCATGATGGCCGGCGCCAGCAGCCGCCTGCCGCTGGACGATGTGTATCGCGGCTTCTTCGACCTGGTGGGCGCCGCCTTTGCCGCGGCGCTGACGCGCGTAACGATCTACGAGGAGGAGCGCAAGCGCGCCGAAATGCTGGCGGCGATCGACCGGGCGAAGACCGTGTTCTTCTCCAATGTCAGCCATGAGTTCCGCACGCCGCTGACGCTGATGCTGGGTCCTCTCGAGGATGCGCTGGCCGGCACGGGAAACCTGGACGACCGGCGCGAAGGCCTGGTGCTGGCCCACCGCAATGCGCTGCGGCTGCTCAAGCTCGTCAACGCACTGCTCGACTTTTCCCGCACCGAGGCCGGCCGCGCGGCCAGCCATTTCGTGCCCACCGATGCGGCGGCGCTGACGGCGGAACTGGCCTCCAACTTCCGCTCCGCCTGCATGCAGGCGGGCCTGGCGTTCGACGTGGCCTGCGCGCCGCTGCGGGAACCGGTCTGGCTCGACCGCGACATGTGGGAAAAGATCGTGCTGAACCTGCTGTCGAACGCCTTCAAGTTCACGCTGCATGGCGGCATCCAGGTCACGCAGCGTGAACTCGACAATGGCCTGGAGCTGACCGTGGCCGATACCGGCGTGGGCATCCCGCCGGGCGACGTGCCGCGCATCTTCGACCGCTTCCACCGCGTGGAAGGCCAGCACGGGCGCTCGGTGGAGGGTTCGGGCATCGGGCTGGCCCTGGTCCGCGAACTCGTGCTGCTGCATGGCGGCACCATCGACGTGACCAGCCGGCAAGGCCACGGCACCACGTTGACGGTGCGCATCCCCTACGGGCGCAGCCACCTGCCGCCCGGGCAGGTAGCCGGCGAGGCGGATCCGGCCGCGCCGCCGGCCGATGCCCCGCTGTCGAAGCTGGCGAGCACCTATGTCGAGGAAGCGCTGCGCTGGCTGCCCGGCGAATCGGGGACCGGGGATGGCGGCAGCGCCGATGCCGGGCCGGACAAGCCTCGCGTCGTGCTGGCGGACGACAACGCCGACATGCGCGAGTACGTCGCCCGCGTGCTGGGCGACGGCGGCTACCAGGTCCACGCGGTGAGCAACGGCGCCGCAGCCCTGGCCGCGGTCCGTGGTGGCCCGTTGCCGGACCTGGTCCTGAGCGACGTGATGATGCCGGACATGGATGGTTTCGAACTGCTGTCCGCACTGCGCGGGGATCCGGCCACGGCGGGCGTCGTCATGGTTCTCCTGTCGGCGCGAGCCGGCGTGGAAGCGCGCGCCGAAGGGCTGGCGGCAGGTGCGGACGACTATATGGTCAAGCCGTTCAGCGCGCGCGAGTTGCGCGCCCGCGTCGATGGCGCGGTGGCACTCGGCCGGCAGCGGCGCGATGCCGCGCGGCGCGAACAGGACCTGCTCGTGCAGATCGAAGCGGAGCGCGGCCGCATGGCGCTGCGCCACAGCGAGGCGCACGTCACTTCGCTCTACGAACAGACGGCGGCCGGCGTGGCGGAGGCGGATGCCGACGGCAGGCTGCTACGCGTCAACGACCGCTATTGCGACATCGTCGGCCGACCGCGAGAGGAGCTGCTGGGCACCCGCTTCGACCGCTTGATCGATCCTGAAGACCGCGCCGAGAACGAACGGCGCATGGCGAGCGGCGCACCGTTCGAGCTGGAAAACCGTTATCTGCGCCCGGATGGCAGCATCATCTGGGTGACCAAGGCGGTCACGCCGATCCGGGATGAAACCGGCAGGGTCGCCAGCGTACTGGCGGTGGTACTCGATGTCACGCCGCGCAAAGCCGCGGAAGCGGAGCTTCGCGCCGAAAGCGGCCGCAAGGACGAGTTCCTGGCCATGCTGGCGCACGAGCTGCGCAACCCGCTGGCGCCGATCAGTGCCGCCGCCGCGCTGATCGGCCAGGCGCGCCTGGACGAGGCCAGGCTGAAGCAGACCAGCCATGTGATTTCGCGCCAGGTCCGGCACATGACGGGACTGATCGACGACCTGCTCGACGTGTCGCGCGTCACCCGCGGGCTCGTCACGCTGGAAACCAGCCTGCAGGATGTGAAAACCGTCGTGGCGAATGCCGTCGAACAGGTGCGTCCGCTGATCGAGACGCAGCGGCACCACCTGACCATCGACCTGGATCCCGCGCCGGCGTGCGTGATGGGCGACGCGAAGCGCCTCGTGCAGATCCTCACCAACCTGCTGAACAACGCCGCCAAGTACACCCCGCCGGGCGGGCGCATCGCATTGCGCACGATCGTCGACGATGGACGTGTGCTGGTGGAGGTGGCAGACAACGGCATCGGCATCGCGCCGGAACTGCTGCCCCGCGTCTTCGAACTGTTTGCCCAGGCGGAGCGCACGCCCGACCGGGCACAGGGCGGCCTGGGACTGGGCCTGGCACTGGTGCGCAGCCTCGTCGAGCTGCATGGCGGCACCGTGGAAGGCGCCAGCAACGGGCCTGGCCGGGGCAGCACGTTCACCGTCTGCCTGCCGCGCGCCACCGAGCGCCGCGACCGCCAGGAACGCGAGCAGATCCAGGCCATGCCGCCCGCCGCCAAGCACCTCACGGTCATGATAGTGGACGATAACGAGGATGCGGCAGAGATGCTTGCGATGCTGCTCGAGGCATCGGGCTACCGCGTCAGCGCTGACCACGATTCGCGGCGGGCCCTGGACCGCAGCCGCACGCTGCGTCCCGATGTGTGCCTGCTCGACATCGGCTTGCCGGGCATGGACGGCAACGAACTGGCCGTCCGTTTAAGGCAGCAACCGGAAACCGCCAGCACGGTGCTGATCGCGGTGACGGGCTACGGCAAGGAACAGGACCGGCTCGCGGCGCTCGACGCCGGCTTCGACCACCACCTGGTCAAGCCGGTGGATTTCCAGCGCCTGGCAGAGGTGCTGGAGACCATCCGCGCTGCTTAGGAGTTCGCCAGGCTCCCTTCCCGGCAACGGGTCCCGCCTGCTCAGCGTACCGGCGTGCTGGCCAGTTCGCCCACGACGGTGTGCCATTTGCGCACCGTCCAGCGCCTGACCAGGCCATGCTTCACGTACGGATCGGCCACGGCAAACGCTTCGGCAATGGCCGGCGCATCGATGGTGAAGACGAGCTGGGCAACGTCGATCGGCTCTCCGGCCGCGCCGGCCAGCAGCAACTCGCCCCGTTCGACGGCATCCCAGGCCAGTTTCAGGTGCTCGTCGCGGAACTCGCCGCGGCGTTGCAGGTAGTCGTCGGCAAGCTCATAGGTTAGCAGGTAGTGCATTGGTACTTTCCGTAGCGGTGGATGCGCCGAGCCAGTCGAGCACGATCCGGTTGAAGGATTCGGGTTGGCGCAGCATCGGCCAGTGATCGGTGTCCATCGCCACCACCTTGCTGCCGGGTTTGCCTTTCAGCTCGGCAGCCCATGCGGACGAATGGAACATGAAGGGCTTGCGCGTGCCGTAGATGAACAGCATCGGGCACAGGGGGCGGAATGGTTTCATCCGCTTGTATTTGCCGGTCCACGTCGCGTAATACGGATAGTTCTTTTCAGGCGTGAGCGCCTCGGGGGCCACCGGCACGCGCGCCTTCCTTGCAAACGAGCGCGTCATCGATTCCCCGATGCCGCCGCCGATCTTCCATGCCGCCGCCAGCCAGAGCTGGTAGGACACGATGCCGAGCTTGCCCTTCAGGCCGATCTCGTCCAGGTGCGCCTTCGAGCCGCCGTCGCCGATGTCCACGCCGATCACGCGCGCGACAAGGTCCGGGTGGCGCTGGGCGAACTGGTAGCCGAACACGCAGCCCCAGTCGTGCACGAGCAGCGTGACAGGTTTCTCCGGGCTGGCGTCGCGGACGACCTGCTCGCACAGCGCGATCAGCTCATCCAGCGAATGCTCCCTGCGGGGCGCGCCGGTTTCGAAGCCCGGCCAGGTGAAGCGCACGCAACGGAAGTATGGGGAAAGGGCCGCCACTTGCGGTTCCCACATGGCGGCCGTGTCGGGCCAGCCGTGCAGCATCAGGATGGTGTCGGGGCCGGAGCCGTCGATGAAGACCTGGGTATTGCCGATGAGTGTCGCCGCCACGTGCCCTCCGAGTTCGTTAGTCTTCTCCCGCCTGCCGATCCAGCTCCCGCAACCACGCCAGCTTCTCGGCAATCTTGCTCTCCACCCCGCGCGGCACCGGCCGGTACCAGCGCGGCTCCGGCATCCCGTCCGGCAGGTAGGTCTCGCCGGCCGCATAGGCATTCGGTTCGTCATGGGCATAGCGGTACTCGTGCCCGTAGCCCAGCTCCTTCATCAGCTTGGTCGGCGCGTTGCGCAGGTGGACGGGCACCTCGCGCGACTTGTCCTTCTTGACGAACGCCATGGCGGCGTTGAAGGCGTTGTAGCCCGCATTGCTCTTGGCGGCGATGGCGAGGTAGACGACGGCCTGCCCCAGCGCCAGCTCGCCCTCGGGTGAGCCCAGCCGCTCATACGTTTCGGCGGCGTCGTTGACGATCGTCAGCGCGCGCGGGTCGGCCAGGCCGATGTCTTCCCATGCCATGCGGATGATGCGGCGCGCCAGGTAGCGCGGGTCGGCGCCGCCGTCGATCATGCGGCAGAACCAGTACAGCGCCGCGTCGGGATGCGAGCCGCGCACGGACTTGTGCAGCGCCGAGATCTGGTCGTAGAAATTGTCGCCACCCTTGTCGAAGCGGCGTGCGTTCAGCGTCATCGCGTTCTCGACGAACTTCGCGTCGATGTGCGTGATGCGCGCCGAGCGGGCCGCGGTGTCGGCCTGTTCGAGCAGGTTCAGGAAGCGGCGCGCATCGCCGTCGGCGAAGCCGACCAGCGTGTCGACGGCCACGTCGTCGAACGTCAGGCCCGGCAAGGCGGACGCGCGGGCCTTTTCCAGCAGCTGCCGCATCTCCGCGTCGGTCAGCGATTTCAGCACGTACACCTGGGCGCGCGACAGCAATGCCGAGTTGACTTCGAAGCTGGGGTTTTCCGTGGTGGCGCCGATGAACGTCACCAGGCCCGACTCGACGAAGGGCAGCAGCGCATCCTGCTGGGCCTTGTTGAAACGGTGGATCTCGTCGACGAACAGGATGGTGTTGCGGCCGAACTGGTCCAGGTTCTGCTGCGCCTGTTCCATCGCCGCGCGAATGTCCTTCACGCCGGCGAAAACGGCGGAAAGCGCGATGAAGGCCGAATCGAAGGCGTTGGCGGTCAGCCGCGCCAGCGTGGTCTTGCCCACGCCGGGCGGGCCCCACAGGATCATCGAATGCGGCTTGCCGGCCTGGAACGCCAGGCGCAACGGCTTGCCTTCGCCCAGCAGGTGCTGCTGGCCGATCACCTCGTCCAGCGTTTTCGGGCGCAGCGCCTCGGCCAGCGGCTGGCGGGGCTCGGCGGAAAAGAGATCGGCCATGTGCTTATCGTTTATTGCTTGACGACGTCGGCGCCCTTCGGCACGTCGAACCTGAATGCCGTGTTGCCCAGCGACGGGTTCTTCTCGAACCTGCGGAACGCCAGCGTGGAGACCTGGCCGAAATTATCCGTCAGCTCCATCGCCTCCGGCTGGCCGTTCTTCAGGCCGATCGAGATCAGCTCGAAACTGGTGTCCTTTGCTTTCGGCACGGCCTTCAGCCACTCCAGGCCGCCGCGCGTGCCGCCTTCGGACAGCGTGAAATTCTTTTCCAGGTCGTTGGAGCCGAACAGGATCGCCGCCGGCGACGAGCCCAGCGCATCGCCCAGCTTCTTGACCGTGACCTGGTTCAGGTCCTTGTCGTAGATGAACAGCTGCTCGCCATCGGCCTGCAGTACCTGCTCGTACGGCTTCTGGTAGGTCCAGATGAATTTGCCGGGGCGGGCGAACACGAAGGTGCCGGTGGACGGCGCCGACGTCTTCTTCGCGCCGTCGACGTTCTTCGTCAGCGTCTGCGTGAATTCGCCGCGGGCCGACTTGGTCGAGCCCACGAACGACTTGAACTGGTCCAGCGCGGCGGCGTGCGCGGCACCGGCAAACGACACCGCAAGCGCGGCGGCCATCATCAATCGTTTCATCATCATTTTTCCTATTCTGCGGAAGCCGCCGGCACGAGGATATCCCGGTTGCCGTTCGATTGCATGGCCGAGACCACGCCGCTCTGTTCCATCTGTTCCAGCAGGCGCGCCGCGCGGTTGTAGCCGATGCGCAGGTGGCGCTGCACCAGCGAGATCGAGGCGCGGCGGTTCTTCAGCACCACCTGCACGGCCTGGTCGTACATCGGGTCGGCCTCGCCGCCGCCCTCGCCCGCCACCGCGCCTTCGCCACCGCCCTCGCCTTCCAGCGTGCCGCCTTCGAGGATGCCTTCCACGTAGTTCGGTTCGCCCTGTTCCTTCAGGTGCGCCACCACGCGGTGCACTTCCTCGTCGGAGACGAAGGCGCCGTGCACGCGCACCGGCAGGCCGGTACCGGGCGGCATGTACAGCATGTCGCCCATGCCCAGCAGCGTTTCGGCGCCCATCTGGTCGAGAATGGTGCGCGAGTCGATCTTCGACGATACCTGGAACGCGATCCGGGTCGGGATGTTCGCCTTGATCAGGCCCGTGATCACGTCCACGGACGGGCGCTGGGTGGCCAGGATCAGGTGCAGGCCGGCCGCGCGCGCCTTCTGCGCGATACGGGCGATCAGCTCTTCGACCTTCTTGCCGACCACCATCATCAGGTCGGCCAGCTCGTCGATGATGATGACGATGGTCGGCAGTTTTTCAAGCGGCTCCGGCGAGTCCGGCGTCAGCGAGAACGGATTCGGGATGTGCTGTTCCTTCCTGGCCGCTTCGGCGATCTTGGCGTTGTAGCCGGCCAGGTTGCGCACGCCGAGCTTCGACATCAGCTTGTAGCGCCGTTCCATCTCGTTGACGGCCCAGTTCAGCGCATGGCCGGCCTGGCGCATGTCCGTGACCACCGGTGCCAGCAGGTGCGGGATGCCTTCGTAGACCGACATCTCAAGCATCTTCGGGTCGATCAGGATCATCCGCACATCGTGCGGATCGGACTTGTACAGCAGCGACAGGATGGTGGCGTTGATACCCACCGATTTACCCGAGCCGGTGGTACCGGCCACCAGCAGGTGCGGCATCTTCGCCAGGTCGGCCACCACCGGCTTGCCGGCGATGTCCTTGCCCAGCGCGACCGTCAGGGCCGACGCGCTGTCGTTGTAGACCTTCGAGCCGAGGATCTCGGTCAGGCGCACGATCTGCCGCTTCATGTTCGGCAGTTCGAGCGCCATGTAGTTCTTGCCGGGGATGGTTTCCACCACGCGGATCGACGTCAGCGACAGCGAGCGCGCCAGGTCGCGCGCCAGGTTGACGATCTGGCTGCCCTTCACGCCGGTGGCCGGTTCGATTTCGTAGCGGGTGACGACCGGGCCCGGATAGGCGGCAACGACCTTCGCTTCCACGCCGAAGTCCGACAGTTTTTTCTCGATCAGCCGGCTGGTGAATTCCAGCGTTTCGATCGACACCGTTTCCTGTACGGGCGGCGGTTCGTCCAGCAGCGCCAGCGGCGGCAGGTCGGTGTTGTCGATGTTCTGGAACAGCACCGGCCGCTCCTTCGGCAGCTCGGTTTCCGGGAACAGCGTCTGCTGCTTCTCCTTCGGCGCCCGCTCGGGCTTTTCCACCGGCTCGGCCTTCGGCACCACCACCATCTGCGGCTCGACCTTCAGCGGCAGGATTTCCGGATGCTTCTCGACGTGCTTCTCGCGTTCCTTGACGACCACTTCCTCGCGCTTCACGGTGGCCGCCGCGCCCTGGCGGCGATCCTGCCGGTCTTCATAGCGCAGCACGACCCATTCGATTGCCGTCTCGATGCCCGCGCCGATGCGCTCGGCCACGGTCAGCCATGAAACATGGAAGAACAGCGAGATGCCCATGCCCAGCAGCAGCAGCAGGATCAGCGTGGCGCCCGTGAAGCCCAGCCCCACGTGGGCGGCATGGCCGATCAGCTGGCCCAGCACGCCACCGGGCGCGCGCGGCAGGTCGACCGGCAGCGAATACATGCGCAGGTATTCCAGGCCCATGCTGCCGGTCAGCAGCAGCACGAAGCCGATCAGGCGGATGATGCCTTCGTGGCTATGCTCTTCGTCTTCTTCCTGCTCCAGCACGAACTTGTTCGTCAGCCGTCGGTAGCCGAGCCATGTGTAGCGGACCAGGTAGAAGCAGAACCACCAGGCCGAGAAACCGAAGATGTACAGCATCAGGTCGGACAGCCAGGCGCCGCCGCGGCCGCCCAGGTTTTTCACGTCGGACACCAGGCTGGCATGCGACCAGCCCGGATCGCCCTCGTGGTAGCTGGCCAGGATCAGCACGAAATACAGGCAGGCGAACGCCAGCGCCAGCCAGCGCGCCTCGGACAGCAGGCGCACCAGCCGGCTCGGCAACGGTTGCCGTTCGGTTGCCGTGCGCCGATAGGAATTGCTCGTCTGTTGCGTGGTTTTGCTCATTGCTGCTTTGATCAATGCGGTGCGGTGAGTGGGCGCAGGACGGTCAAGTCAGAAGTTGCGCCAGGGGAATTGTTTCTATTGCGCTTATTTTAAGGCATCCCGGCCTCTTCCGGCCTTCCGATTCAAGAAAGCAGGGGTTCGCATATAATTTGCGTTTTGTTGACCGAACGACTTGACCGAACCACTTGTGCGCTTCGGCAAGGCCTCCATATAGGGCTTAGACCCTTATTTTCGGCTGGTGTTTCGGCTTATATATCTCCCAATTTCGCAGAGAAGCTTCCATGACCACTACCAAACACGCCCGCGTCCTGATCCTTGGCTCCGGCCCCGCCGGCTACAGCGCCGCGGTGTATGCGGCCCGCGCGAACCTGAAGCCGATGCTGATCACCGGCGTCGAACAGGGCGGCCAGCTGATGACGACGACGGACGTGGAAAACTGGCCCGGCGATCCGCTGGGTGTGCAGGGCCCGGAACTGATGCAGCGCCTGCTGCAGCACGCCGAGCGCTTCAATACCGAGATCGTGTTCGACCATATCCACACCGCGAAGCTGGATGAAAAACCGTTCCGCCTGATCGGCGATGCCGGCGAATACACGGCCGACGCGCTGATCATCGCCACCGGCGCCTCCGCCCAGTACCTCGGCCTGCCGTCGGAAGAAGCCTTCATGGGCCGCGGCGTGTCCGCCTGCGCCACCTGCGACGGCTTCTTCTACCGCGGCCAGGAAGTGGCCGTGATCGGCGGCGGCAACACGGCCGTCGAAGAAGCGCTCTACCTGTCCAATATCGCCACCAAGGTCACGCTGATCCACCGCCGCGACAAGTTCCGCGCCGAGCCGATCCTGGTCGATCGCCTGATGGCCAAGGTTGCCGAAGGCAAGATCGAGCTGAAGCTGAACAACAACCTGCACGAAGTGACGGGCGACGACAGCGGCGTCACCGGCCTGACCCTGCGCTCGAACGATGGCGAACAGTCGAAGGTCACCGTGCACGGCCTGTTCGTGGCGATCGGCCACAAGCCGAACACCGGCATCTTCGAAGGCCAGCTGGACATGCACAACGGCTACCTGAAGACGCGTGCCGGCACCGAAGGCATGGCGACGGCCACGTCGATCCCCGGCGTGTTCGCGGCCGGCGACGTGCAGGACCACGTCTACCGCCAGGCGATCACCAGCGCCGGCACCGGTTGCATGGCCGCGCTGGATGCGCAGCGCTTCCTGGAAGCACAGGAGTAACGATATGGAGAAATGCGCATGGCAGGCAGCCTGAAGGATTTCGCGGCCCTGAAAGCCCTCGGCCAGCAGCTGAAGGGCAAGGGCGAGGAGCGCGCGAGGGAAGAAGCCGAACGCACCAGGGCCGAGGCAGAACGGATCGAGCGCGAGAAGCAGCGCGTGGCCGAGGCGAGCATCTTCCGCACCACGATGAAGGGCGTCAACAAGCTGCCCGAATCGAACCGCTACGTGCCGCAGATGCCGAAACCGGTCATCACGCCGCCCCCTGCCCCCAGGCGCAAGCTGACGGCGGCCGAACAAAAGGATGACGACGCGGCGGTGCTGCGCGAATCGCTGTCCGACCTGTTCGGGGTCGAGCATTACATGGAAGAAGAACCGTCGCTGAACTACCTCGCCCCCGGCGTGGGCAGCGACGTCATGAAGCGGCTGCGCAAGAACTACTGGCCGGTGCAGGATGAACTCGACCTGCACGGCCTGCGCCGCGACGACGCCCGCGAAACCCTCGCGGCCTTCCTGCACAAGGCGGTCCAGCGCAACCAGCGCTGCGTGTGCGTGATCCACGGCCGCGGCTTCGGCTCGCGCGGCGGCGAACCGGTGCTGAAATCGATGGTGCACAGCTGGCTGGTGCAGACCGACGGCGTGATCGCCTTCTGCCAGGCGCATGCCGCCGAAGGTGGCGAAGGCGCGCTGATCGTACTGTTGCGGGCAGCCCTGCGACCCGAACGCTAAAAATATAGGACTCAAAAATTAGGGACGGACCCTGTTTTCCAGGAAATTTCCTGGAAAACAGGGTCCGTCCCCATTTTTTTGGCAATGTTTCTGTTAGCCTGTGGGCATCGTTACTTTCGCTGCTCGCATGAAAATCGTTCCCCACGTCTCTCTTGTCACCGTCATCGAAGTGATCGCGATCCTGGTCGGGGCGTTTTCGGGGTTCGTGGAGGCGCGGCGCAAGCGGATGGATATCGTGGGGGTCATCATCGTGGCCTTCATTGCCGCGTTCGGCGGCGGTACGCTGCGCGACATCCTGCTCGACAAACGCCCCCTGTTCTGGGTGCAGCACCAGGAATACACGATCCTGCTGTTCGTGCTGGCGCTCGCGGTGGCGCCGTTCATGAAGCACCTGCGGCACATCGTTTCCGAGCGGCTGATCGTGGTGGCCGATGCGATGGGCCTGGGCCTGTTCGCGGTGGCCGGCGTGTCGCAGGCGCTGGCGGCGGAAATGCCGGTCTTCATCGCGGCGATGATGGGCGTGATCACCGGGATCTTCGGCGGCGTGCTGCGCGACATTGTCTGCAACGAAGTGCCGATGGTGTTCAGGGATGGCAAGCCGTACGCGATCTGCGCATTCTTCGGCTGCTGGCTGTACATCCTGCTGCGGCAGGTGGAAGCAAGCGAGGATGTGGCCTTGTGGTCGTCGGCGGCGACGATCACGGTGTTGCGGCTGGTGACGTGGAAGTTCGACTTGCGGGTGGGACGGCCGTAAAGGCCGGCGGTGCGGCACGGCGGTCCAGGCCGGTGCCGGACACCTTGCCGAGCGGGCTCGAAAAGGTGCCTGGCGCCAGGTGCATCTACCTGATCAAACCGCGTCAGGCCCGGTCTCGCCGGTACGGATCCGCACCACCTGCTCCACGTTCTGCACGAAGATCTTGCCGTCGCCGATCTTGCCGGTGCGGGCGGCCTTGATGACGGCATCCACCACCTGCTCCGCCACGCCGTCGTCGACCACCACTTCCACCTTCACCTTCGGCAGGAAGTCGACCACGTATTCGGCGCCCCGATACAGCTCGGTATGGCCCTTCTGGCGGCCGAAGCCCTTGACTTCGGTGACGGTCAGGCCGGTCACGTTCACTTCGGCCAGCGCCTCGCGCACCTCGTCGAGCTTGAAGGGCTTGATAATGGCGGTAATCTGTTTCATGGCATTCTCCTTATAGAAATTGTTGGGTCAGGCCTCGGGCCCGGGATCTTTGCTGCCGGCGTCAGGCGTCCGGTACGGTCTTCAGGTTCTCCAGCCACACCACCGATTCGGCATCGCTCGGCGCGCGCCAGTCGCCGCGCGGCGACAGCGAACCGCCCGAGCCCACCTTCGGCGCGTTCGGCACGCAGGTGCGCTTGAACTGGCTCTGGAAGAAGCGGCGCAGGAAGATGCCCAGGTTGTGCTTGATGTCCTTCAGCGCGTACTGGTTGCGTACGACATGCGCGTCTTCAGGCCACGGGCCGCTCGAACGGTCCTTCCACGCGTGCAGCGCCAGGAACGCCACCTTGGCCGGCGCGAAGCCGAAGCGCAGCATGTAGTACAGGTTGAAGTCCTGCAGCTCGTAGGGGCCGATCACGCTTTGCGTGCTCTGCGCCGGCGCAATCAGTTCACCATGCGCATTGGCCTTGCCCGGCACGAGTTCGGGGCTGATTTCGGTGTTCACCACGTCCAGCAGCACCTGCGAGTCGGCTTCGCCGAACTGGCGGCTCTCCGCCACCCAGCGCACCAGGTGCGAGATCAGCGTCTTCGGCACGCTGGCGTTCACGTTGTAGTGCGACATGTGATCGCCCACGCCATACGTGCACCAGCCCAGCGCCAGCTCGGACAGGTCGCCGGTGCCGATCACGATGCCGTTGTGGTGGTTCGCCAGCCGGAACAGGTGGCTGGTGCGCTCGCCCGCCTGCACGTTCTCGAACGTCACGTCGTACTGCTCGGCGCCTTCGGAATACGGGTGGCCGATATCCTTCAGCATCTGGATGCAGCTGGGGCGGATATCGATCTCGTGGGCCGTGCAGCCGACGAACTCCATCAGCTTGCGCGCCTGCTCCAGCGTGCGCGTGCTGGTCGCGAAGCCGGGCATCGTATAGGCCAGGATATTCGTGCGCGGCAGGTTCAGCCGGTCCATCGCCTTCGCGCACACCAGCAGCGCGTGGGTCGAATCGAGCCCGCCCGAAATGCCGATCACCATCTTCTTCATGCCGATGGCCCCCATCCGCTGCACCAGCGCCTGCACCTGGATGCTGTAGACCTCCATGCAGCGCTTGTCGCGCACGGCCGGGTTGGCGGGCACGTAGGGGAAACGGGCCACGGTGCGCTGCAGCGGCAGCGTGTCCTGCACCGGCAGTTCGAGCGCGAACTTCACCACGCGGAAGGCTTCCACCTGCTGCGCATGGCGCCGCACCGAGTCGCCCCAGGTGTTGGTGCGCATGCGGTCGCGCGACAGCCGCTCCAGGTCGACGTCGGCGAAGATCACGTGCGAATCGTCCTGGAAGCGCTCGGCCTCGGCCAGCATCTCGCCGTTTTCATAGATCAGCGCCTGGCCGTCCCACGACAGGTCGGTGGACGACTCGCCCCGCCCTGCCGACGAATACAGGTAGGCGGCCATGCAGCGCGCCGACTGCTGCCCCACCAGCTGGTGCCGGTAATCGGATTTGCCGACGACGATGTTCGAGGCCGACAGGTTCACCAGCACCGTGGCGCCGGCCAGCGCCGCATACGACGACGGCGGAATCGGCACCCACACGTCCTCGCAGATCTCTGTATGGAAGCGCAGCAGCGGCAGGTTGGCGGCCTGGAACAGCAGGTCGGCGCCGAACGGCACGCGCTGGCCCAGCAGTTCGATCTCGGTGGCCACCGCATCGTCGGCGGAGCTGAACTGGCGTACCTCGTAGAACTCGTTGTAGTTGGGCAGGTAGATCTTCGGCACCACGCCGAGGATGCGGCCGCCCTGCACCACCACCGCGCAGTTGAACAGCCGGTGGTCGACGCGCAGCGGCATGCCGACGATCATCGCCACGGGAATCCGGATCGATGCCTCGACGACCTTGCCCAGCCCGGCCTGCACCGCATCGAGCAGCGCGCGCTGGTGGAACAGGTCGTCGCAGGTGTAGGCCGACAGGCCCAGCTCGGGGAACGCCGCCAGCACGGCGCCCTTCGCGGCGACCTGCTCGGCCAGCGCGATCGTCTGCTGGGCGTTGTAGAGCGGATCGGCCACGCGGCAGCGCGGCACGGCCACCGCGACGCGGACGAAATCATGGGAGTACAGATTGTGGAAGGATTGCGGCATGGGACTGTTCTTCGCGTCGAATGTCGAAGATTTTAACATTCACCTCCCGGCCATGCCGCCGCCCTCGGGAAGCCCCGTCAGAACTTCAATTCCAGGTTGACCGAAACGCGCGCCGAGTCGGGCCTGCGCCCGACGTTTTCCTCGGTCCCGGCGGACGTCACATAGCGCTGGTAATCGTGGTTGTCCTCGCCCAGGATATTGCTGGCAGTCACGCGCACCTGGTACTGCGGCGTGAACTTCCAGAGCCAGTAGGCTTCCAGGTCGCGGCGCTGGAACTGCTGCCGGTACTGTTCCACCGAGACCCGCAGCGGGCCGCCGCCACGGTAGGCCAGGCTGGCGCCCGCGTTGTGTGCGCCGCCCTTGTAGTCGATGCCCAGCGTCGCCGTCAGCGGGATCTGCTCGTCCAGCCGGTTGTCCGGCCCCGGCACGCCGTCGACCTTCGACCAGTTGCGGTTGAAGCTTGCGCGCAGGTCGATGCCCGGCGCATCCTTCAGCACCGCCTTCAGTGGGAACTTCAGTTCGACGTCGAACGTGCGCACGGTGGCGTTGCCGCTGTTGACCGGCCGCCAGATCCACCTGCCGTCGGTTTCCTGCCGCAACAGCGTGCGGATGTAGTCGCGGATGCGGCGCTGCGAGGTGCCGACCGAGAACACCGCGCCCGGCGCCCAGAAATGCTCATACGTGATGTCGATCCCGTTTGCCAGCTCGGGCTGAAGGTCGGGATTGCCGCCGCCGTCGGGTGTGAACAGCGAGTTCTCTTCCGCGTAATAGCGCCGGCCCGTCAGCTGCTGCAGGTTCGGCGCCTTGTAGGTGCGCGTCAGCGCGGCGCGCAGCTGGCGGCCGCTCTTGTCCGGGAATTTGTACAGCGTCTGCGCGACGGGGCTCAGCACGTGGCTCTTCGACTGCGTGGACGGCAGCCCGGTGCCCTCGCTGTCGGTGCGGATCGCTTCCCAGCGCGCCCCGAAATACATCGACCAGTCCTTCGTCACGTTCCATTCATCCTGCGCATAGGCCGCGTAGCGCGTCACCACCGGCTCGAAGCGCTCGCGGATGGCCGCCGGCTCGCTGCCCAGCCGCCCCTGGATGCGCAGCACCTCGTCGTCGTTGCGCTGGCGGTTGTATTCCCAGCCGGTGGCCAGCGCGTGGCCCTCGAACAGGGTGCGGGTGTACTTGCCGGTGGTGCTCCAGGTGGTGTTGTCTTCGTCGGTATCGCTGTCGTTCCGGTAGAACACGGCACGGTCGGCCGTCACGGACAGCGCGCGCTGCGTTTGCGTGCCGGAGCGGCCCGATGCCGACAGCTTGGCATCGAGCTTGCCGCCCGCCAGCTTGGTGATCCAGTTCACCTCGCCCTGCGCGTTGCGCGAGCGGCCCTCGTTGCGCGTGCCGAAATCGGCGTAGTCGATGCGGTTGAAACTGCCGGTGCGATAGGTGTAGGCCGATGCGTTGTTGAATTCGTTCCGGTTGGCGCTGATCTGGGCGCTGGCATTGAGCTGGCCGTCGTCCGGCAGTTTCCAGTTCAGCCGCGGCGCGAATCCGACGAAGGTGTTGTTGCCCGTCGAAGCACGCGTGTACTCGCGCAGCTTCGTCACCTGCCCCGCCGGATCGGTAAACCGGTCGGTGCCGACTCCGTCCGAATCCATCAGGAAGCGGCCCATCACGGGCGTGACGAACCACGACAGCCTGCCCGAACGGTCGGCGATGGTGCCGCTCAGGAACAGGTTGCGCTGGTTGCCCGAATAACTGGTATTGATGCGCACATCGCGCTGCGCCTTCGCCACCACCTTCTTCAGCACGATATTGATCGTGCCGGCGATCGCCTGCATCGAATGCTCGGCCGTGCCGGCGCGGAACACTTCGATTTTCTCGATCTGGTCCGGCGGCAGGTTATCCAGCGAAAAACCGGGAGGCGGCCGCTCGCCATTGACCAGGATCTGCGTGTAATTGCCGCCCAGGCCGCGCATGCGGATGCTGTTGCCGATTACCGTCACGCCCGGCGCGCGCTTTAATACGTCGAACACATTGGTGTCGCCGTATTTCAGTATTTCCTCGTTGCTGATGACGGTCTTGCTGGCCGTATCGTCGCGCCGCGGGTCGTAGTCTTCGGCGGAACCCTTGATCTCCACTTTCGCCATCGGTTTCTGTTCCGTTGGGAGCGGCGCTGGCGGATCGGCTGGCCTGCTTTCCTGCGCAAATGCAGGAACACTCGCGGAAAGTATTAATATGGTAGTCAGTCGGGATAGCATCTGTATTGATATCTTTATCGGGCGAAATTAAAACCCGGCGATTATGCCGGGGCGCCGATAAAATATCCGCCGCAATAAAAATAATCAACCGGCTGATTAAGTCCAGGTTTTCCCGGTTTTTTTCCTATACATTCCGATCACGACCGTTCATGTAAATACCGTCCAGATAACGCGAGTTGAATCCCGATGACGGCACCATCGCGCCCGGCAATGCCCGCCGAACTCCCGTACAATGCCCCGATGAGCTTTCGAACCGCCGTCTTTACCACCCTGTCGCAGGCCGGCGAAGCCGCCTGGAATGCACTGCTGGCGCAACAGGACCCCGGCCGCGCGCCGAATCCCTTCCTGTCGCATGCCTTCCTGCATGCATTGCACGAGTCGGGCAGCGCCAGCGGAAAAACCGGCTGGCAGCCGCAATACCTGGCGCTGTGGGATGGCGACGAACTGGCCGCCGCGATGCCGCTGTACGTCAAATCGCATTCGTATGGCGAATACGTGTTCGACTGGGCCTGGGCGGATGCCTACCACCGCAATGGCGTGGAGTATTACCCGAAGCTGCTGTCGGCGATTCCGTTCACGCCGGTGACGGGTTCGCGGCTGATGGCGCGCGACGACGCCGCCAGGGAAGCCCTGGTCGCGCTGCTGTGCGAGCAGCAGGAAGCCTCCGGCGTGTCGTCCACCCACGTGCTGTACCCGCCGCAGGCCCAGGCCGATGCGCTGAAGGATGCCGGCTTCATGCTGCGCAGCGGTGTGCAGTTCCACTGGCTCAACGAGGGCTATGCGGACTTCGATGCCTTCCTCGCTTCGCTGGAGCACAAGAAGCGCAAGAACATCCGCGCCGAGCGGCGCAAGGTGCGCGAGGCCGGCGTGACGCTGCGCCGCGTGCGCGGGGTCGACGCGACGGACGCCGACTGGCGCTTCTTCCACCGCTGCTACCGCAACACCTACGCCGAGCACCACTCGTCGCCCTACCTGAATCTCGATTTCTTCCAGCGCATCGGCGCCACGATGCCGCGGAATATCCTGCTGGTCATCGCGGAACGGGACGGCCACCCGATTGCGTCATCGCTGCTGATCCACACGGAAGACACGCTGTACGGCCGCTACTGGGGCGCGCTGGAGCACGTGCCCTGCCTGCATTTCGAAACCGCGTATTACCAGCCGCTGGAGTTCTGCATCGAACAGGGCATCGCCACCTTCGAAGGGGGTGCCCAGGGCGAACACAAGATGGCTCGCGGCTTCCTGCCCACGCGCACCTGGTCGGCGCACTGGCTGGCGCATCCGGCGTTCGCCGATGCCGTGGAACGGTTCCTGGAGCGCGAAAGTGGCGGGATCGAGGCTTACATGGATGAGCTGAACGAGCGCAATCCGTTCAGGGAGTGATGCCCGCCAGCGGGGCGCTTGCCCCGCCGCGAAGCGCCGGCGCACCTTGGCGGTGCCCGGCCATGTTCAGCGCAGCGCGACTTTTTGCTCGTCGGCCCGGTCCTGCGGCGCCGATTGCGCAACCGCTGGCGGGCTGCGGCCCGCATCCGTCGCGGGCGCTTCCTGCCGCGGCGGGGGTGGCGCCTCGGCCTTGAGCGGTTTGCCATCCACGCTGCCGGCGTCGGCCTGCGCCACTGCCAGCACGAACATCGACGGGGCGGCGGCAACGGCAAACCCGAGCGGATTGGCCGCCATGGCTGCACCGGCGCAGGACCACAGCGCCAGCGCCGGCAGCGCGCGGATCAGTGCATTGAATTGGTGAGCCATCGTTACCCTCCTGTGCTTTACGCAGCGATGCAGCTTTGCGTTGCAAGAAGAGTGCCAACTGGCTTCAAAGAAAAACCGGTGTCGGACACCTTTCGGGTGCCGGACCCCGGTTCGCGGGCATTACAGGTGGATCAGAACTTGTACGTCGCGCCCACGAAATAGCGCCGTCCCGACCAGGCCAGCTCGTTGCGCCGCGAGGTGGACCCCGCGTTCAGGTACTGCCCCTCGTTCGTCAGGTTCTTGCCTTCGATCGACAGCGTCAGGTTGTCGGTCGCGCGGTACTGCAGCTTGGCATCAAGGAAGCCGACCTTCTCGCCATACACCGGCAGTGAGGCGTTCGAATCGACCGAACCGGTGTAGTAGCCGTCGCGGTAGTTGTAGGCGAGACGCGCGTTCCACTTGTTCAGGTCGTACCAGACACCCACGTTGTAGCTGTTGCGCGACATGCCCGGATACGGCATCACCGAATTGTCCAGTGGGTTCAGCAGCTCATTGCCCGCCGAGTAGGAGTAGCTCATGCGGGTGAAATTGGCATCGAGCCCGAAGCCGCTGAGCAGGCCCGGCAGCATCGTCAGCGCCGTGCGGCCTGCCAGCTCCCAGCCCTTCGTGACGGCGCCCTGGCTGTTGATGGACGTCTTCACGTCCCACAGCACGCCATCGCCGAACACGTCCACGCCACCCACCGTTACGTCGTTCTGGATGTAGCTGCGGATATCCTTGCGGAAGAAGGCCAGCGACAGCTGGCTGTCGCGCGATGGATACCACTCCACGCTGGCGTCCTTGTTGGTGGCGCGGAACGGCTCCAGGTTGACGTTGCCGGCCGTGCAGTCGTCGGCGCTGCCATCGCCGCCATAGATCGACTGGCCGCTGCCCTTGATGCAGCTGATGGTCGGCGTCAGCTTGTCGATGAACGGCCGCGCCATCACCTTGCCCCAGCCGATACGGGCCACCAGCTTGTCCGGAATCACCCAGCCGGACAGGTTGAAGCTCGGCAGCACATCGCTGTACTTGTTCTCGTAGGTGACGATCTGGTTCGCCACGATGGTTTCCACGCGCGCGTTGGTGCTCGGATTGAGCGAGTAGGCGCGGTACGACTGCAGGCCGGTGGCTCGGGTGCGCGTGCCGGCATAGCGCACGCCCACGTTGCCGTCCCATTCGATGCCGAACAGCTCGTGCGAGAAATCGGCCCGCACGTAGAACGCACGGATGCTTTCCTCGACGGCGAACTGCGGCGGCATGTCATACAGCTTGCCGTCGCTGCCGATCGACTGGCGCAGCAGGTCGTGGTTGTAGCGCGACAGGTCGAAGAATTCGGTCGACTGGGCGAAGCTCGGCGCCATCCAGCCGCTCGGGTAGCCGGACAGGCCGCCGTAGCCGTTCAGGAACTTGCCCGGCGTATTGGTGCGGATCGCATCCACCAGCGACGCCATCTGCCCGGCCGTCACGTAGCGCGTCGTATTGTTGGCGGTCAGGCCCGACCCTGGGACGGTGGCGCCATTGTTGCGCAGCACGCCGGAGGTGTTGAGCGGATCGTAGATGATTTCCTGCAGCACTTCCGGGCTGCGCACGATGATGTCGTCCGCCGTGGTGTTCGGATCTCCGGTCACCGAATAACCGGTCCACCGGTACTGGTCGGACGTCGACTTGCGGCCCTGGCCGCCGAACGCGAGCTGCTTCAGGAATGGCAGGTTGGGCCGGTACTTCAGGTCGAGCTTGACCTGGTCTTCCGTGTTGTCCGTAAACGACGGCTGGTACTGCGAGCGGATGCGGGTATAGGTGCTGCTGTCGTTCGGGTTGTAGCCGGCCGGGAAGGTGAACTTCGGCAGGCCCTGTTCATCCAGCGTCACCTTCAGGCCCGGGATATTGCCGGCCATCGAAATCAGGTTCGTGTTCAGGTCATAGAACGAATCGGTCTTGGCCACCAGGCCTTCGGCCGACCAGGCGCTGTTTTTCCAGTTGAAGCCAGCGGACTTGTAGTTCGAATTGATATTCAGCGCAAAGTCGCGCGCCGACGTATCGAAGTTGTACGACGCGCCCTGCCCCGCCACGTTCTGGCACGTTCCGGCATAGAACTCGGTCATCACGTGATTGGTGAACGACATGCCTGCCGGCGTGACGCCGCCAGCCGGATTGGCGCAGCTGGCCGCCGGAGTGGACAATGGCGCACCGTTCGCACCGTACACAGGCGCCACGCCACCCGGCGAGAAGCGCTGCAGCGCGCCGAAATCGGTGGTGTAGTTGCGGTCGTTGAGCATCTGCTTCTGGTCGTTCTTGTTGTAGCGCGCCCAGACGTCGAAGTTATTGTTGATCTTGTACTGCGCGGTCAGCTCGGCGCTGGAACGCTTGTGGTCGCGCGTCCAGATGCCGTAGCGCGGCACGCCCGGCGAATAATCGTTCCACTGGCTTTCGCAGGCGGTCCTGCTGGCACCGGCAAGCGCGGCGCAACCGTCCTTGGTGCCGACCGCGGCCGCGGCCGGATTCAGGCTGGTGTTGGTCTTCTCGGGCGAGAAGTCCCAGTCGCGCAGGTAGCGCCAGTTGCTGTTGCGGACGTAGTCGTTCTGCGTATGGACCTTGTCGTAGACCAGGTTCGCCATCAGGCCCAGGCGGCCGTCGAGGAACTTGTCGGCGAACAGCAGGCTGCCACGGGGCTGCACGGCGCCGCGATTGGTGTTGTGCTCCGCTTCCAGCTTGGCGACCAGCATGCGCGTCTTGAAGTCCAGCGGCATATTCGTCTTGATGCTGACGGTACCGCCGATGCCGCCCTCGGTCTGGTCGGCTGTCACGCCCTTGAACACGTCGATCGACTTGATCAGCTCTGCCGGCAGCTCGCGCAGTTCAGCACCGCGGCCGGGCGTGCCGTTGGTGGACAGCACGGACAGGCCGTTGATTTCCACGCGATTCAGGTTGGCTTCCACGCCGCGGATGTTCACTTGCGACCCCTCGCCGAAATCGCGCGACAGCTGCACGCCGGTGACGCGCGACAGCGCCTCGCCCACGTTCTTGTCGGGGAATTCGCCGATGTCCTCGGCCACGATCGAATCGACGATCGTGGAGGCGTTTTTCTTGCGGTCGATCGCCGACGCCACCGATGCCCGGGTACCGGAAACGACGACGACGTTCGAAGGTGCGGCGGCAGGCGCCTGTTGTGCGACGGCCGTTTCAACGGCCAGCAGGGAAATGGCGGTAGCAACGGCGGCGGCGCACACGGTGGGGCGAATGCGGTCGCGCGGGGAGCGGTTCGATGACATCTTTTCTGGTCTCCGGGATCTTATTATCAATATGAAAGGTGGTTACCTTTCGATCCGATTCTAGAAGATGAATACCAGTAGTTGAGCAGCGCGCGGCGAAACGGTCAGTGAGTTGACTGTTCTCTGGCGAACAGTCGGCAGGGAGCAACAAGCTGAAATATCAGCTTGCGGGCAGAAATGACTTCGGGTATGTGGTTACGCTACCATCAATCGTTCACGGTCCCTTGGCGGGCTTGGTACCATTGGGGCCGGTGGCGCCAGGATCGGTCGCGGGCTTTACCACGGCCTTGCTCCCGTACTCCCACTGCCATGGCATGCCGGTCTCGCCGAGCGCGGCCCGCACGATGCCGGCGAACGCAGCTTCGGCCCGCACGTCGTTCGACAGAATGACCACGCAGCGCTGCTGCGCGCGCAGGCACACCAGCATGTTGCCGGTCGACTCGTTGTGGCCGCCCTTGAAAAAAGCGGGGCCTTGCGGGCCGGTGAAGGTGACGACGCCCAGGCCTGCGGCAAGGCCCGGCACCCGTTCCGCGGGCGCCGCTTCGGGCTGCAAGGTGGGAAACTGGCTGCGTGTGGTGATCGCCAGTTGCGGCCGCAGCATGCCGTCGTGCGCCGCGTTGCTCAATCCCTCGCCGTTCACCAGCTCGGCGGCGAAGCGCGCCATGTCGGCGATCGTCGTATCCATCGAACCGGCGGCGCGCACGCGGCTGCGTTCGTCGTGCGGCTCGGCCTTGCCGTCGATGGTCCAGCCGTCGGCCAGGTTGCGCGCGAACTCCGGACGCCACACCAGGCTGGTGTCGCGCATGCCGAAGCGGTCGAAGACACGCCGTTGCAGTTCGGCGCCCACGTCCAGGCCCAGGCCTTTTTCAAGCGCGAACTGCAGCAGCATGATGCCTTCCCCTGAATAGGCATAGCGGCTGCCGGGCTCGAAGTGGATGCGCAGCCTGCCGTCCGGTTCCACGTACGCGAAGTTGGCGAAACCTGTCGAATGGTTGAGTGCCATGCGCGCCGTGATGCGGCGCCAGCGTTCGTCGCCGCGCAGGTCGGCCCAGTTGCCGTAGGCGGACAGGTTGCCGTAGTCGGGCAGCGGCTTCGGCAGGTAGCCGGCCAGGGGCCGGTCCAGGTCGAGCTTTTTCTCCCCGGCCAGCTGGGCCACGAGGTGCGCGAAGACGGTTTTCGTCAGCGAGGCGCCGTACATGATGGTGTCCGGCTCCAGCTTCGCCCCGGAGGCATCGCGCTCGCCCCAGGTGCGGATGAACGCGGGCTTGCCCGGCTCGATGATGGCCAGGGCCAGCCCGCGCGCGCCGGTGGTGCGCAGGCCGGACTGCACGGCTGCCTCGACTGCCGGCCATTGCGGGTCGGCAGAGGCATGGACGGCGGAGGACAGCGCGAACACGATACCGCCGAGAATCTTGTTCATGGCCGAGGCTCCTGGCGTGGGCATCCCCGAAGTCTGGCATGAATGCCATCGCGGCAAAAGTTCCATCGGGCAGATTGATCGCGTTAAATGGCGGGCTGATGCGTGGATGCTACTTTTTTCTTCCCCTTTTTGCATTCAGGAAGACTCCATGGCTACCTACGACGGCTCGTTCAACACCCGGCTCACCGCTACCCTGGCGAACAACGGCACCGATACCTACAAGCTGGCGGCCGGCGCCGGCGGCAGGCTGCAATTCACGTTCGTGCATCCGGACGGCCCCGGCACGACGGGGAACACCTTCAACCTGGCGATGCTCGATGCCGGCGGCGGCACGGTCTTCCAGCGCGTTGTGCAGGGCAACTTCACGCTCGATACCACGGTCGCCGCGGCGGGTGACTACTACCTCAGCATCAAGGATGGCGACTGGTCGGCCAGCCCCCCGGGAACCTACGCGATCACCACCACGCTGAGCGGCGCCGCCGGTACGGTATTCGATGGCACGTCGAACAACAGCAGCGCCACCGCGCCCGACGCCCCGCTGGGCAGCCCCATCGTCGGCAGCATTGCCTACAACGATACGGACGTGTTCAGGATCCACGCCGCGAGCGGCGGCGCGCTGACACTGGCCTTCGTCCACCCGGGCGGTGCCGGCTCGACCGGCGCGCAGATCGATATCGAAGTGATCGACGAGAACGGCGCCATCGTTGCGGCGCAGGCCGACCTGCAAGGCAATGCCACGATCACGGCCACCGTGGCGCAAGCGGGCAATTACTATATCAAGCTGCTCAATAACTACCTGTGGAACAGGAACGACGGCCTGTATACCGTGACGCCGACCATGACGTCCGTCGCAGGGACGGTCTACGACGGCCCGGCGAACGACACCAGCGCCAGCGCGATCGCGGCACCGCTGGGCGCGCCGATCGTGGGCAGCCTCAAACTGAGCGATACCGATGTGTTCAAGCTGACCTCCACCGCCGGCGGCGTGCTGAAGCTGGACTTTACCCACCCCAGCGGCGCAGGCGGCACGGCGCCGCCGATCGGCATCGAGATCATCGACACGGCCGGCAGGAAGGTGCTGGACCGCGAGCTGCGCGGCGATACGTCGCTGACCACCACTGTCGCCACCGGCGGCGACTACTTCATCCACGTCACCGGCGGCAGCTATCAAAGCGGCGACGAAGGCCTGTACCGGATCGGCACCCATTTCACGACCGCGCCGGGCACGGTCTACGATGGCGCGGCCAACGGCACCGCCGCCGCCGCGCAGAACGTGGCAGCCGGCCAGGCCGTCGTCGGCATGCTGGACGCCGGCGACCTGGACTACTTCGCCATCCATGCCGCCGCTCCCGGCACGCTCACCGTGGGGTTCTGGCATCCCGCCGGCGTGTCGACGTCCGGCACCGGCATCGCACTGTCGATCGTCGACGGCAGCGGCAAGGCGCTGTTTGAAAAATACGAGAACGGCAACGACCTGGTCGCCGTCGAACTGCCCGGCGCCGGCACCTATTACGTGAACTCGCCGATGGCACCACATGGGATTCCATCGCTCCCGGCCAGTATTCGCTGATGACCGGCGTGGCCGGCAGCGGCGGCAGCACGCTGCGCGGCACGGCGACGAACGACTACATGGTCAATACCGGCGGCAGCGATGTCGTGAACGGCGGCACCGGCACCGACACCGTGAAGTACTACGGCAATGCCGGTCTCTACGCCATCACGGCATCCAGCGCGGGCGCCAGCGTGACCGGCAACGGCGGCACCGACACGCTGTTCAGCGTGGAGCGCGTGGCCTTCGACGACCGCATGGTGGCACTCGATACGGAAGGTGTGCCGGCGCAGGCATACCGCATCTACCAGGCCGCGTTCGACCGCGCACCGGACCTGGCCGGCCTCGGCTACTGGATCGCGCAGATGGATGCGGGCGCGGGCCTGAAGGCGGTGGCGCAGGCGTTCATCGGCTCGGCGGAATTCCACGCCATGTACGGCGCCGCGCCGGGTCACCACGACATGGTCACGAAGTTCTACCAGAACGTGCTGCACCGGGCACCGGACCAGGCCGGCCTCGATTACTGGGTCGGCGTGCTGGACCGGCACCAGACCGATGCCGCCGGCGTGCTGATGGGGTTTTCCGAAAGCCCGGAAAACACGGCGCAACTGGTCGGGGCGATGTCGGCCGGGATTGCGTACATTCCCTTCGGCTGACCACAAACCAGGGACGTACCCCTGTTTAGAAGCAACATTAAAACCGGGGACGTACCCTGGTTTCCAAGCAACGCCACGGGCTTGCCGGATCACCGCAACGCCCTTCGATGAAAATCTTGAGGAGACGACCATGCCACGCCGAGCGCGCATCTACCTGCCGGGAATTCCACTCCATATCATCCAGCGCGGACACTATCGCCAGCAGTGCTTCCATACCAACGGCGATTACCTGCATTTCCTCGGCCTGCTGATCAAATACGGCGAGTTGATGGAGGTGTCGCTGCACGCCTATGTACTGATGACCAATCATGTCCACATGCTCGCATCGTTTTCGTCTGCCGCATTGCCGGGCGAATTTATGAAGGCCGTCATGCAACGCTACACGCAGTACCTGAACCGCCGTCTCGCACGATGCGGCACGCTGTGGGAAGGCCGGTATCGCTCCTGCCCGGTGCCGACGGAACGATACCTGATGATCTGTCACCGCTATATCGAACTCAATCCGGTGCGCGCGGGAATGGCCGAGTGCGTCGGAGATTATCCGTGGTCCAGTTACCGGGCGAATGCCGGGCTGGCGGACGATTCCAATATCCGACCGCACACCGTGTATTCCGCGCTCGGAATGTCGGATCTCGAATGCGGCGTCGTGTACCGGACGCAATTCGCTACGCCGTCCGATGAAGACATCGCAGAACTGCGTCGTGCGACCAACGGCAACACAGTACCCGGGAGCGCGCCGGCGAAATGCGGAAGACCGCGCAAGGCGCTTCTAGTGCTGCCAGCCGGCGTTCCCGCGGAATGACCAGCAGGCATGCCGGTTGGGATTGTGCCCTGATGCCGTCGACATTTCCTGAGAACAGGGGTACGTCCCCTGTTTGCTGGAATTGACCGCAGATCGCCAAGACGCTTTTCCTTTCCTGAGAACAGGGGTACGTCCCCAGTTTTTCTGCGGTGCGATCAGTCAGTTCCCTCCGGCGCATACTTGTCCGCCTGCGCCTTGCCGTTCACGCCATGGGTGCGCACCTCCTGGGTGATCGGCAGCATCTCTGCATTCCACTGTTCCCACTGCGCCTTCAGGTCGGCCAGTTTGTCGGGATGCCTGCGCGCCAGGTTGGCGCGTTCGCGCTGGTCTTTCGACAGGTCGAACAGGAACTCGTTGCCGTTCAGTTTGAGGTACTTCCAGTCGCCGGCGCGCACGGCGCGCTGTGCATTGGCCTTGTAGCGCCAGAACAGCGTACGCTCGGCGGGTTTCTCGTCGCCCAGCAGCACCGGCAGCAGGTTCCTGCCATCGGGCGGATGCGACGCGGCCGGTTGGGTGCCGGCGGCGGCCAGCAGCGTGGGTAGCCAGTCCATGCTGACCGCCACCTGCTCGCTCACCTGCCCGGCCTTGATCCTGGCGGGCCAGCGCACGATGCCGGGCACGCGGATGCCGCCTTCGAGCAGCTCCGTTTTCTGGCCGGAGAATGGCCACGTCTTCGAAAAGCGCTCGCCGCCGTTGTCGCTGGTGAAGATGACGATCGTGTTGTCGGCCAGGCCCTTCTGCTCCAGCGTCTTCAGCACGCGGCCGATCGAGGCATCCAGCGCCACCACCATCTTCGCGTAGGTGGCCAGGTCGCCGCCGTCGTAGTGGAAGATGTTCGAGATCTGCTTCGAGGTTTCAGCGTCCTGCGGGCCTTCCCACGGCCAGTGCGGCGCCGTGTAGTGCAGCGACAGGAAGAACGGCTTGTCGGACGAGTGCTTCTTGATGTAGCCCGAGGCGCGGTCGCCCAGCAGGTCGGTGTAGTAGCCCACTTCGGACACCGGGGTTTCGCCTTCGTACAGGTCTTCCTTCACGTTCGGGCCCACGCCCGGCTTGTGCGTGAAGTAGTCGATCGCGCCGCCGTAGTTGCCGTAGAAGGTTTCGTAGCCGCTCTTCAGGGGGCCGAAGTTCGGCAGCGAACCCAGGTGCCATTTGCCGAACAGCGCGGTGCGGTAGCCGGCCGCCTTCAGCAGCGACGGCAAGGTGGGATGGTCGGGCGGCAGGCCGATCGTGTCCGATGCGCCGGCGATCGGCTCTTCCAGACCGCCGCGCAGCCGGTACTGGTAGCGGCCGGTGATCAGGCCGAAACGCGTGGCCGAGCACACCGCGGAATTCGAGTAATGCTGCGTCAGGCGCAGGCCCTGCGCGGCCAGCCTGTCGAGGTTCGGCGTCTTGAAATCGGTGTTTCCGTACACCGACAGGTCGGCCCAGCCCAGGTCGTCGGCCAGGATGAAGATGATACTCGGCTTGCCGGTTGGCTTGCTGCCGGCGCTACCGCGCGCGGCCTTGCCCAGTGCGATCGCGGGCAGCACGGCCAGCGTTCCCAGTCCGCCAACGACGGCGCGGCGTTTCTGATTGATGGTCATGAATTCTCCTCCTTAAAATTCGTAGCGGCCGGTGATGCCGGCGGTGCGCGGTGTGCCGATGACGGCGTTGTAGGAACCGAAACCGCTGTTCCAAAGGCTGGTGTAGTAATGCTTGTCGAAGGCGTTCTTCACCCACAGCGAGACGTCCCATGCCGCGCCGCGCGTGCTGCGCAGGCCGACCGACAGGTTGCTCACGCTGTACGACGGGATCTTCGCGTACTCGGACGCGTCCAGCGTGCCGTACGTGGCGCCGCGGTAGGCGTAGTTGCCGTTGACGTAGCCCTGCAGGCCCTCGGCCACGGCGCGAGAGTATTGTGCGCCCAGGTTGCCGATCCAGCGCGGCGCATTCACCAGCGCGTTGCGGCCCGACAGGTCGCAGAACGCGCCTGCCCGTTCCGGTGCGCACGGCGCGTTGGTGTAGCGCAGGTAGCTGGCGTCGTTGAAGGAGCCGTTGGCGCGCAAGGTCAGGCCGCGGAACGGCGTGGCGATCGCTTCGACCTCGATGCCGCGGGTGCGCACGTCGCCCGCGTTGGTCAGATACGAGGTGCGGCTGATCGGGTCATAGGCATTGCTCTGGTAGCCGTGCACGATCGTGGCGAACAGGTTGCCGTTCAGTTGCAGGCGATTGTCGAGCACCGTGCTTTTCACGCCCAGTTCCAGCGCGTTGGCCCGCTCGGCGCCGACCAGCATCGAGGCGACGCCGCCGGCACCCGGCACTGCCAGGTTGATGCCGCCGGATTTCTCGCCGTGCGACAGGCTGCCATACAGCAGCACGTCCGGCTGCAGCTTGTAGCCGGCCGACAGCAGCGCGGTGGGGCTCGATTGCGTCAGCGACAGGTCGCCCGAATCAAAGGCGCCGTAGCGGCCGTTGCGGGCGCCCAGCGCAGCACCGGTAACCACGGCACCGCCGGTCGGTGCGTGGCGGATCACGCGGGCCCACTTGTCCTCGTAGCTGGCGCGCACGCCGGCGGTCAGATCGAGCCTGTCGATGGCATGCCAGGTCGACTGGCCGAACAGCGCATAGCTGTTCACGCGCAGCTCGCCCGGTGCGGTGCTGCTGACATTGGCCCAGGCGCCCGCCGGATTGCCGTTGTAGATGTCGGCCAGCGGACCGTTGACGGTGAACGAGTTGTTCGACAGCTCCTGGTAGTAGTAATAGCCGCCGAACACGGATTCCACCGCGCGGCCCGATGGCGTGGACCAGCGCAGCTCCTGCGTGAACTGCTTGTGGTTGGCCGAAGCGCCCACGTTCAGCGTGACCGGCACCGGCAGGCCATCGTCGTTGCGCGGCACGAAGTTCCAGCGCCGCCACGCGGTGATCGAGGTCAGCTTCGCATCGTCGGCGAAGGTCCAGTTGGCCTCGGCCGACACGCCGCCCTGGTGCACCGTCACGCTCGAACCGGTATCGAGGTCGACGGCGCGCGCCGCCGGGTCGAGCACGGGCGTGGCGCCCACCAGCGCGGCCTGCGCGATGGCCCGGCCGCTCGGGCCGGCGTTGAAGAACACCAGCGTGCCGTTGTTCGAGTCTTCCTCGTTGTAGTCGGCGATCACGCGCAGGCTGAATTCGCGGCCCGGCTCGTACAACAGCTGGCCGCGCACGCCCTGGCGGTCGCCACCCTGTACCTTCTTGCCGTTGTAGCGGTTGGTGATATAGCCGTCATCATGCGTTTTATACGCGGAGAAGCGCGCGGCGACCTGCTCCGTGACAGGGCCGGACAACGATACTTTCCCCTGCACGTAGCCGAACTGGCCCCCGGACAGCTCCACGCTGCGCTCGGGCGCGAACGTCGGCTTCTTCGTCGAGATGTTCAGCACGCCGGCGGTGGTGTTCTTGCCGAACAGCGTGCCTTGCGGGCCGCGCAGCAGTTCCAGCTGCTGCACGTCCAGCGCATCGAAGGCGGCCATGCCGGGGCGGGCCAGGTAGACGTTGTCGAGGTAGATGCCGACGCTGCCTTCCAGGCCGTCGCTGGCCGGATTGTTGCCCAGGCCGCGCACGGCAAAGCTCAGCTGGCGCGCATGTACGTAGTTGATCGTGGTGCTGGGCAGCAGTTGCTGCAGGTCCTGTACGCGGTAGATGCGGCTGCCTTCGAGGACGTCATCGCCCAGCACCGTCATCGGTGTCGGCACGCTCTGCGAACTTTCCACGCGGCGGCGCGTGGTGACGAGCACGGTCTGCACGGCGCCGACGAACGATTCGGCGGAAGCGCCGGCCGCCTCGGCCTGGGCTTCCGGCGCGGCTGCCGCGGCGGCGGCCTCGCCGCCACCACTTTCAGCAAAGGCCAGTGCAACGCCGGACGGCGCGCCGGCGACGGCGGCTACCACCGGGCTGGCGTGGACGGTACCGGCGTATGCGGCCAGCAGCGCCAGGGCAATGGCGGTCTGTTTGAATGGCTGGATCAAGAGATTCCCCTTTTTATAGTTGTTTGGGCGTGCGGCGCCCTGCCCCCATGGCGGGCGCGCCTGGTCGTTACATGGAATGCGGATTTATCGCCTGGCGACGGCGGGCGCGCTGACCGGCTGCTCGGCGCGCGGCGTGCCTTCGGGCACCCAGTCATACGGCACCGGCTGGGCGCGGTACACCCAGTTGGTGTCGACCTGCTTGCCGTTGCCGCCCACGGCCGAAGTGCCGTAGTACGGGCTCACGTACTCCCACACGATGTCGCCCTGCGGCGTGACCTGGAAGAAGCGGCCGTTCATGCCCTCGTCGATCAGCGTGTTCCCGTTCGGCAGGCGGCGCGCGCTGGAAATGAACGCGCTGTAGAAGCTCCATGCCGGCTGGCGCGAATCGACGGCCGTGTACTGCCACACGATTTCCTTCTTCACCGGGTCGATCTCCAGCACCCGCGAGTGCGGGAAGATGCCGGGGCTGACCTTCGGATAGCCGGCCTCGCCCTGGTTGTCGAATACCAGCAGGTTGCCGGCGCCCGGCAGGCCTTCGGCAATGATGTGGGCATCGTGCTGGCCGATGATCTGGTCCACCGGACGCGGCACCTTCGTGCCGGCGATGGCCGGGAAGTCCGGGCCCAGCGTCCACACCACCTTGCCGGTCTTCCTGTCGATGATGGCGATGAAGTTCGCTTCGCGCGAATCGATGACGATGTTGTCCGGGTTGAAGCGTTCGTCGCCTGGTTTTCCGTCAACTCCCTTGTGCCACTTGTTCGGGCCGACGACGGCCATGTCGTTGATGTGCAGCCAGTCCACCGCCTGCGCGCCGTGTTTCGGCTGCGCGGCCTTGACCAGCTTCAGGGCTTCGGGCGAGAAGCCGAATTCATTCAGGTGCTCGGAGGCGGTCCATTGCCAGGCGATCCTGCCATCCGGCGTGACCTCGTAGATCACGTCGTCCAGCAATGCCCTGGCCGCGAAGCCCGGCACCGCGTGCACCTTGTTGGCCAGCACCAGCGTGTTGCCGTTGGCGAGCCGGCGCCAGTCGTGGTGCTGCTTTGCCGCACCGCCCGGCGCGCCGCCGCTGTCGACCGATGCCGAAGCATAGGCATCCTGCGAACCGGCACCCCACTGCCACAGCACGTTGCCGTTCCAGTCGACTTCTCCGATGGCCTTGTTGCCCAGGCCATTGCCGGCCTGCTGCACGCCGGGCAGTTGCGCCAGCTGCAGCAGCACGTTGCCCTTTTTGCCCTTGGTCAGCGCGGGGTCCAGCAGTACAGGCGGAAAGCCCTCATACGGCCACTGCTTCACCTCGTTGCCGTTCATGTCGATCAGGCGGGTTTTCTTGTCCTGGCCGGTGAACAGCACGTAGCCGTTCCAGGCGCGGTCCGGCTCGTAGCGCGTGACGCCGGTGGGGTGCACGCTGGGCGCCGCGACCGCAGACATTGCCAGCATCATCCCTGCCGCCAGCGCGATCGAGGTTGGCAGGGTATGGAAGCGGCGCGGTACTGCGGTCATGAATTTCTCCTTTAGATGAGATCACTACAGATGAGTGATGCCATCATAAGGAGGGGTTATGAAAGCGACTACGAATACCTTTGCATAATGATATTTGGTGACGCCGTATACGCTTATGCGGCGAGTCTCCTTGCCCGCCCCGCCAGCCACGCGCGGTAGCGCCTGGCCATCCACGCGCTGTGCAACTGGTCCACCAACAGTGTCAACAGGGGCTGGTACGCGGTGCCACGATCGCGGCCGGCACCCAGCGCGCGGATCCGGCGGCGCACGAGCGCCAGGCGGGTCAGGCCGGCCAGGGTCTTGTCCTTCCAGGTGACGGCAGGCATGGCGGCCACCGGGTCGGCTCCGGCCTGCCATTGGCGCGGCAAGTCCGGCATCGCAGCCAATGCCGTGGCGATGCCGGCCATGGCGACGCCGCCCGCCAGTACCCGCTCGGCGACGGCACGCCGGGCGATACCGCCGGTGGTCATCACCGGCATGCGTGCGACCGCCGCGACATCCCGGGCGAAGTCCAGGAAATACGCTTCGCGCGCCAGTGTGCGGCCGTCGGCGGACTGGCCCTGCATCGCCGGGCTCTCGTAGCTGCCGCCGGACAGTTCCACCAGGTCCACCGGCAGCTCGTTCAGCATCAGCACGACCTGCCGCGCGTCGGCCTCGGAAAAGCCGCCGCGCTGGAAGTCGGCCGAATTGAGCTTGACGGCGACGCAGAACGCCGGCGACACGCTGGCACGCACTGCGCGCACCACATCGAGCAGCAGCCGGGCGCGCCCGGCCAGGGTACCGCCCCACGCATCGGTACGGCGGTTGCTCAGTGGCGACAGGAACTGCGAGATCAGGTAACCGTGCGCGGCGTGGATCTGCACGCCCGTAAAGCCGGCCCGTTCTGCGGCTTGCGCCGTGGCCGCGAAGCGCGCCACCACGTCGGCGATATCGGTCTCCGTCATGGCCACCGGCTGGGCAAACAGCTTGCTGTGCCGGCCCATGTCGAGCGCGATGGCGGACGGCGCCCACGCCTGGCCGCCCATATTGGCCATCACCTGGCGGCCGGGATGGTTGATCTGCATCCACGCTTGCGCGCCATGACGCCGCGCGGCCTGCGCCCAGCGCTGGAACGGTTCCAGCGGCGTATCGGCTTCCAGCACGAGCGTGGCGGGACCGGACAGCGCGCGGTGGTCGACCATCACGTTGCCGGTGATGATCAATCCGGCACCGCCCTCGGCCCAGCGCTCGTACAGCCGGTGGATCGCGGCGCCCGGCAGCTGCCCTGCTTCCGCCATGTTTTCTTCGATGGCGGCCTTGGCCAGGCGGTTGGGAATCGTGGCGCCGTTGGGCAGCGCGAGCGGCGTAAACATCATGGAAACCTCGATAGGGATAGTGGGATGAGGTATCCTAAGCTTCAAGTCAACTTGAAGGTCAAGCGGGAATTTATGATGATGAAGATTGGTGAACTGGCCGCGCGCAGCGGCGTGGCGGCGTCGGCGATCCGCTATTACGAGCAGGAGGGCCTGCTGCCGAAGGCCGGCCGCGGCGCCAACGGCTACCGGGTCTACGAGCAATCAACGCTGGAACAGCTGCGCCTGATCGATACGGGGCAAAAGCTGGGCTTTTCGCTGGATGCCATCCGCGGTGTGCTGAAACTGCAGGGCGAGGCGCTGCAGGATGGCCTGCTGCAGGGGCTGGACGCCCGGCTGGGCGAAATCGACGGGCTGATCGCCACGCTGCAGGCGCAGCGCCAGGCCCTGCTCGATTCCCGGGAGCGGCTGCGCGACGCCTGGGCGCAGGGCCAATGCCTGAACGGCGCCGAACTGGCACAAAAGAGCCAGCATTGCGGCGACGGCGCGGAAGCCGCCGCGCTGCCGGAGCGCCACGCTTCGGCAGCGTGATTCATGCCCAGTGCTGTAGCACCCATGCCAGCGCCATGATGGCCGCCAACGCGGCCGCCGCCGGCGCCGGGGCGGGTGATACGCCCAACGCGCAGTCTTGCGGGGGTATTGCCGGGTTTTACACTGCTTTACAGGTATTGCGAAAAAAATAAAAAGGCAGCCGAAGCTGCCTTTCAATGAGCGAAAATCGCTTACTGCGATTCGCCGTTCTTGTACGCGGCCACGCCGGACAGGATTTCTTCCTTGGCTTCTTCCGGACCGGCCCAGCCGTCGACCTTGACCCACTTGCCCGGCTCCAGGTCCTTGTAGTGTTCGAAGAAGTGCTGGATCTGCTGCAGGCGCAGGTCTTGCAGGTCTTCCGGCTTTTGCCAGTGCTTGTAGATCGGCAGCACCTTGTCGACCGGCACCGCCAGCACTTTCGCATCCTGGCCGGCTTCGTCCGTCATCTTCAGCACGCCGATCGCGCGGCAGCGCACCACCACGCCAGGGATCAGCGGGAACGGCGTGATCACCAGCACGTCGACCGGATCGCCATCGGCGGACAGCGTGTTCGGCACGTAGCCGTAGTTACACGGGTAGTGCATCGCGGTGCCCATGAAGCGGTCGACGAAGATCGCGCCCGATTCCTTGTCCACTTCATACTTGATCGGATCGGCGTTCATCGGGATCTCGATGATCACGTTGAAGTCGTTCGGCACATCGCGGCCGGCGGATACTTTATTCAGGCTCATGTTTTTCCTCGTTAATACAGCTCTGTCAATTGGCTAAACCGCGCAATTATAGCCAAATGCAAGCTGGTTGTGCGCCGCGGAAAAACTGGGGACGGACCCCTGTTCTCGAGAAATTTTTCCCAAAAACAGGGGTACGTCCCCAGTTTTTGATTTAGAGGATGGTGGCGAGGGCGCACTGCCGGTAGTGGCTGGCGGCTTCCTCGGGCTGCTGCAGGGCTTCGTGCAGCTGGGCGAGCTTCAGGTGGGCTTCGCGCACCATGGCGGGGTCGGTGGCGTCGGACAGGGCCTGTTCCAGGTAGCGCTGGGCCTTGCCCCACAGTTTCTGCTTCAGGCACAGGGAGCCCAGCGTGAGCGCCAGTTCGGCGTCGGTCGGGCGTTCCAGCAGCCAGGCTTCGCAATGCTCGATCTGCGCCAGCAGCGCGGCCGAGCCGGCCGGGGCGGCGGCATCGCGGTAGGCGCGCACCACGCGTTCGTCCCAGTTCGCCTTCAGTGCTTCCTCGGCCACCTGCCGTGCTTCGTCGTGCAGGCCGCGGGCGTTCAGCGCGCTGGAGGCACGGCACGCCACGAACGGCTTGACGCGGTCCGCCGTCGGGATCGTCGACCAGACGCGCAGGATCGATTCCGCGTCGTGCGCCTTGTTCGACAGCAGGTCCTGGTAAGCCAGCTCGCGCAGCCGCGCCGACAGCGCCGGGTGCAGCGCGCGGTGCTTGTCCAGCGAACGGACCAGGCGCAGCACCTCGGGCCAGTTCTTGGCCTGCTGTTCGGCCTTCAGCGACCACTGCAGCGCATGGATGTGGCGTGTGCCGCTGGCATTGAGCTCGCGCACGGCGGCCAGCGCCGCTTCCGGCTGGTGGTCGTCGACCAGCAGTTCGGTCATCGTCATCAGGCGGGCGGTCTTCATCGCGGGGTCGTCGGCGATGCGTGCCAGCCACTGGTCGCGGCGGGCGTTCTGGCGCATGCGGTGCGCGGCGCGGGCGCCGATCAGCGCGGCGACGCCGGCGTTCTCCGGCAGCTCGGCGGCACGCAGCGCCGCCTTTTCCGCATGGCCGAAGCGCCCTTCGAACAGCGCCTTCAGTGCATCGCGCAGGCCCTTGTTGCCGTCGCGTTCGCGCTTGCGCTGGCGGTATTCGGCCACCCGCGCCGGCATCTTCGCCGTGGCGCGCACGGCGCGCACCACCGCATACAGCAGCACGAAGAGCAGTACCTGCAGCACCACGAAGAAGTTCAGCGACAGGTCCATCCGGTACGGCGGATAGAACAGCACCACGTTGCCCGGGTTGTAGCGGGCCGTCACGGCGATGCCGATGGCCGTCGCCATCAGCGCAAGTAACCAGAGGAATACGCGCATGTCAGGGCTTCGCCTTGTAGTTGCGCACGGCGTTCAGGCTGTCCGAAAGCGTGGGCATCTCGATCGACAGGTTACTGCCCTGCACCTGGCGCAGCAGCGCCTGCACGGTTTGCGTCTGGCGCGCACGCGTGTCGAAGTGGCGGGCCAGGGTTTCCTGCGCCGCCAGCAGGTCGGTGCGGAAGGCGGCCTCGTTGCGCGACAACAGCGCCATGCGCGCATTCAGCAGGCGCAGCTTCAGGTTCTCGCGCAGGAAGTACGCATGCTCGGGCGCCAGCATCATCGACTCGGGATTGTCGACGGTGCGCACGCGCACCAGCTGGCGCACGTCGGTCCACATCTCGCTGCTCCAGCCGTTCCAGGCCGCCTGCAGGCGCGTGACCCAGGTATCCTGCGGCACCACCGGTTCCATCTGCGGCGCCTTGCTGGCCTTGCCGGACCTGCCCTGCTGTGCCGGCGCAGCCGTCGACGTGGTGGCGTCGGCCAGCATCGGCAGCGAATCGACCTGGGCGATCACATTGTCGAGCCGCACGGCCAGGCCCACCGAATCCACGCTCGGCAGCGCCTTCAGTTTCTCGGTATCGCGTGCGATGGCGCGGCGGATCGTGATGAACTGCGGCGTGTCGGAACGCGCCAGGCTGCGGTCGGCGTTCTGCAGCGCGATCAGCGCGCCCGGCACGTTGCCGGCCAGTTGCAGCTGCTGGCTCGCCGTCGACAGCACCTGCTCGACCTCGGCCAGCGCCCACTCGTCGCGGTTGCGCGACATGTCGTTGTACAGCTGTTCGAGCGCCAGTTGCTGGGCCTGCGCTTCCTGCTGGCGGTTTTCCAGCACGCCCACCTTCACCTGCAAGTCGCGCGTGGCTTCCTGCACCGTCTTCACCAGCTGGTTCGATTCCGCGTTCAGCGCATCGCCCTTCTGCAGGCGCAGTGCCGTTTCGGACCGCACCTTGCGCATCTGCGTATGCGTGTTGACCGCCTGCGCGGCCAGCAGCACGGCCAGCACGGCGACGGCGATCGTCAGGTTGCGGTTCGACAGGCCGGCAACGGGGGCGGAAGGCGGCGGGCCGGCGGGCGCCGTGGGAACGGCCGCGCCGGCCGGGGAGCCAGCTTGTGAAGCGGCCCCGCCTTGCGGTGCGGCCGGGTCGGGTAAGGTAGGCAATTCGTTCATGGCCGTGATTGTAACGCGGCGAGCAGGCGCTCGTCGCCGGATCCTGTGAGCGTCATTCGGGAGAGGCCGAGCTGGCGGGCCGTTTCGGCAATCCGGGCATGCGGGACAATGAGATGCTGCTGTTGCATCTTTGCCACAACATCATCGCCGCCGGCCGAGCAGGCCAGTTCTTCCAGCAGCACGAACAGGCCGCGCAGTGCTTCCGAACTGGTGACGATCCAGTCGTTCGGCTCGGCCAGCAAGGCCCGCAGGCGTGCCGCGAATGCCGGCGTCAGCGGCGGAACGCTGCGGCGATAGGCGGGAATCGCCGTCACGCGGGCACCGGCGGCGCGGAAGCCGTCGCCCATCAGTTCGCGGCCCGCCTCGCCACGCACGATCAGCACCTGCTTGCCGTTCAGCGCGGCGAGGTCGAGTGCCTGCAGCAGGTGCTCGGAGTCGCTGTGGACCGGGTCCAGCGGACTGACGATGGTTGCCACGTCGGGCGTGATGCCATGGGCCGCCAGCGCGGCGCGGCTGCCCTCGCCCACCACGGCCAGCGTGACGCCGGCCGGCCAGGAATGGGGCAAATGCGGGTAAAAATCGGGAAGATGCGCGAAGGCCGCGTCGATCGCGTTCGGCGACACGAACGCCACCAGCGCGAATTCATGCAGCCGTGCCAGCACGGCGCGCAGCGGCCCGGCATCGGGCAGCGGTGAGATGTCGAGCAGCGGCAGCACTTCGGCTCGCCGCCCCAGCGCCGTCACGCGCTCGGCCAGCGGCAGGGCCTGCGCGCGCGGACGGGTGATGACGACGGCGCCCGGCATCCGTCAGGCGCCGCTGCCGTCCGCCTCGACGAGGCAGGCAGCAAGGATCGCCACGGCATCCTGTTCGCGCAGTTTGTCCGCGACCTGGTCGCCCAGCTGGGCAGCATCGGTGGCCGGGCCGTGCACTTCGGCGCTGGCGACGCGCTTGCCGTCCGGCGTGGCGACCATGGCGCGCAGGTGCATCTGGCCGCCGGCGATCGTGGCGTGAGCGGCCAGCGGCACCTGGCAGCTGCCGCCGAACACCTTCGACACGCGGCGCTCGGCCGTGACGGCTTGCGCGGTCGGCACATGGTTCAGCGGCGCCAGCAGCGCCACCAGGTCGACGCCATCCGTGCGATCGGCGATTTCGATCGCCATCGCGCCCTGCCCCGCGGCCGGCAGGCTGTGTTCCGGCTCCAGCACGGCGCGGATGCGTTGCGGCAGGCCGAGGCGCTTCAGACCGGCGGCGGCCAGGATGATGGCCGCGTAATCGCCGCGGTCCAGCTTGCCCAGGCGGGTATCGAGGTTGCCGCGCAACGGTTTGATCACGAGGTGCGGATAGCGCGCCGCGATCAGCGCCTGGCGGCGCAGGCTGCTGGTGCCGACGACGGCGCCGGCCGGCAGCTCGTCGAGCGACGCGTAATCGTTCGAGACGAACGCATCGCGCGGGTCTTCGCGCTCGAGCACGGCGCCCAGCGCGAAGCCTTCCGGCAGATCCATCGGCACGTCCTTCAGCGAGTGCACGGCGAGGTCGGCGCGGCCTTCGGCCATGGCCACTTCGAGCTCCTTCACGAACAGGCCCTTGCCGCCCACTTTCGACAGCGTGCGGTCGAGGATCTGGTCGCCGCGGGTCGTCATGCCGAGGATCTCGACGGAACACTGCGGATATAATAAAGACAAGCGTGTGCGCACATGCTTGGCCTGCCACATGGCGAGCCGGCTTTCGCGCGAGGCGATCACCAGCCTGGATGGAACGGTGGCAGCGACATTCACGTTCGCATGCATTTCAGACTGGACTGTTTCAGAGGTATTCAAAGCTGCTTCTTTCCTGTACTTTTCGCTGTATTTTTCACTGATTATTTTCACTGATTACTTCGCTGTTGCGGAAGCCGACAGGCATGCACCAGTGACCTGCGCGTGTTCGTGGACCACAAATTCTAGCACGCGCTTTCCTTGCAGCCGTGGCCACGAGCCCCATGCACCGAACCTCAACTTTGCCACTTCGTAGCGATCATTCCATGGTTAATCAAGCAAGTATGACCCAAGCAAGTGTGACTCAAGCAAGTGTGACCCAGGCAGCCGAGTCAAACAATGGACAAGGTAGTGACGCGGGCGGCGCCGACAAGGACGCGCCACTGAAAGAGGATATCCGCCTGCTCGGCCGCCTGCTCGGCGACGTGCTGCGCGAGCAGGAAGGCGAGGAAGTCTTCGCGGTGGTGGAAACCATCCGCCAGACCGCCGTGCGTTTCCGCCGGGAGGCCGACGCCGGGGCAGCGAAGGAGCTGGACGGCATGCTGAAGATCCTGACCAAGGAGCAGACCATCTCGGTGGTGCGCGCCTTCTCCTACTTCTCGCACCTGGCCAATATCGCCGAAGACCAGCACCACATCCGCCGCCGCCGCGCCCACCTGCTGGCGCAGTCGCAGCCGCGGCGCGGCAGCACCCGCTACGCGCTGGCCAAGCTGAAGGAAGCCGGCGTCGACCAGGCTACCGTGCAGGGCTTCTTCCAGGAGGCGCTGATCGCGCCGGTGCTGACCGCCCACCCGACCGAGGTGCAGCGCAAGTCGATCCTCGATGCCGAGCACGACATCGCGCGCCTGCTTGCCGAACGTGATCTGCCGCTGACGCCGCGCGAACGCGCCGCCAACCTGCACATGCTGCGCGTGCGCATCGCCACCCTGTGGCAGACCCGCATGCTGCGCTACACGAAGCTGACGGTGGCGGACGAGATCGAGAACGCGCTGTCGTACTACCGCATCACGTTCCTGACCGAAGTGCCGGGCCTGTACGACGACATCGAAGCCGATATCGCCGAGCAGTACGGCACGAACGACGCGGCAGCGGAGGTCACCCGCATCGACACGCCCTACCTGCAGATGGGCAGCTGGATCGGCGGCGACCGCGACGGCAACCCGAACGTCAATGCCGATACCATGCAGCATGCGCTGGCCCGCCAGGCCACGACGATCCTCGACTTCTATCTCGACGAAGCGCATGCGCTGGGCGCGGACCTGTCGATCTCCACGCTGATGGTGCCGTGCAGCCCCGCGCTGCAGGCGCTGGCCGATGCCTCGCCCGACCAGTCGGACCACCGTGCGGACGAGCCGTACCGCCGCGCCCTGATCGGCATCTACGCGCGTCTGGCCAGCACCGCCCGCAAGCTGGGCGCGACCAATATCCTGCGCAAGGAAGTGGGCCATGCCGAGCCTTACCCGGACGCGGCCGCTTTCTCGGCCGACCTGCAGGTGCTGATCGATTCGCTGGAAGCCAATCACGGCGGCATGCTGGCACGCCCGCGCCTGACGACGCTGAAACGCGCGGCCGACATCTTCGGCTTCCACCTGGCGTCGCTGGACATGCGCCAGAGCTCCGACGTGCACGAGCGCGTGCTGGCCGAACTGTTCGCCCGCGCCGGCGCCCTGCCGAACTATGCGGAGCTCGACGAAGATGCAAAAGTAAAGCTGCTGCTCGAAGAGCTGGACCAGCCTCGCCTGCTGTACTCGCCGTACCTCGACTATTCGGAGGAAACGCAGACGGAGCTGTCGATCTTCCGCGCCGCCTGCGAGATCCGCCGCCGCTATGGCGAGCGGGCCATCAGCAACTACATCATCTCGCACACGGAAACCGTGTCCGATCTGCTGGAAGTGCTGGTGCTGCAGCAGGAAACGGGCCTGCTGCGCACCAACGCCGCGGGCGACACGACGGCGGACCTGATGGTGATTCCGCTGTTCGAGACGATTCCCGACCTGCAGCGCGCCGCCGGCATCATGGAAGCGGTGATGGCGCTGCCGCTCGTGAAGGACCTGATCGCCAAGCGCGGGCAGATCCAGGAAGTGATGCTGGGGTATTCGGACTCCAACAAGGATGGCGGCTTCCTCACGTCGAACTGGGAACTGTACAAGGCCGAGATCGCGCTGATCGAGGTGTTCGGCAAGGCCGGCGTGAAGCTGCGCCTGTTCCATGGCCGCGGCGGCACGGTGGGCCGCGGCGGCGGCCCAAGCTACGAGGCGATCCTGGCGCAGCCGAAAGGCACCGTCAACGGCCAGATCCGCCTGACCGAGCAGGGCGAGATCATCGCGTCGAAATTCTCGAACGCGGAGATCGGCCGGCGCAACCTGGAGCGCCTGGTGGCCGCCACGCTGGAGGCCAGCCTGATGCCGGCCGCGCACCCGGAACACGGCGAACAGCTGGCCGGCTTCGAAGCCGTGATGGCGGAACTGTCGGACCGCGCGTACAAGGCATATCGCAACCTGGTGTACGAAACGCCGGGCTTCACCGATTACTTCTTTGCCGCCACACCGATCGCCGAGATCGCGGAGCTGAACATCGGTTCGCGCCCCGCCTCGCGCAAGTCGACCAAGCGCATCGAAGACCTGCGCGCGATTCCCTGGGGCTTCTCGTGGGGCCAGTGCCGGCTGCTGCTGCCGGGCTGGTACGGTTTCGGCAGCGCCGTGGCCGGCTGGATCGCCGACGGCGACCGCGACGAGCGCATCGGCCAACTGCGCGACATGGCCGCGCACTGGCCTTTCTTCGCCACGCTGCTGTCGAACATGGACATGGTGTTCGCCAAGACCGACCTGGCGATCGCCTCGCGCTATGCGGAACTGGTGCCGGACAAGGAACTGCGCGAACGGATCTTCAAGCGCATCGGCGACGAATACCGCCGGACGCTGGACGTGCTCGATACCGTGACCCGCGTGACCGAACGCCTGGCCGGCAACCCGCTGCTGGCGCGTTCGATCCAGAACCGCTTCCCCTACCTCGATCCGCTGAACCACCTGCAGGTGGAGCTGATCAAGCGGCGCCGCGCGCTGGCCGACAAGGCCGATCCCCGCGTGCACCGGGGGATTCACCTGTCGATCAATGGCGTGGCCGCGGGATTGCGCAATACGGGTTGAGTGTTGACGTTGCCCTGGGAAGCGGACCTGCGGGTCCGCTTTTTTTATGGCGCTGTTCGCGTTAAATCGGTGAACGTTCGACCAGAACCATTGTCTGACCTCCTGTTGAGATACTTCATGTATATGAGGAGGCGAGATGGGTGCAGCCGATGTGGGCGTGGTGTTGAAGGTGCTGGAGCAAGTCCAGCTTTCCGATGCGGAAATCGCTCTTCTGCAGGGCGCTCTCGCCAATCTTGTATTACCCGGCCACTGCCTGCGCCTGATCGAGGACGCCGCGGGCAACCAATCGTGCCCCGCCTGCGGCGGCAAGCGGTGCCACCGCTGCGGCCAGGCCAACGGCCTGCAGCGCTATCGCTGCGTCGCCTGCCGGCGCAGTTTCAACGCCCTGACCGGCACGCCGCTGGCCCGCCTGCGATTGCGCGACAAGTGGCTGGCCTACCTGCAATGCCTGATCGAGTCGGCCACGGTCCGGAAAGCTGCCGCGCGCGTCGCGGTGGCAAAATCCACCAGCTTCCGCTGGCGCCACCGCTTCATTGCCGCCGTGCGGCAGGAGCCGCGTCCACGGTTATCGGGGATTGTCGAGGCGGATGAAACGTACCACCTCGAATCGCAAAAAGGCTCGCGGAACCTGGATCGCCCGCCCCGCAAGCGCGGCGGCAAGGCGCGCCGGCGCGGCATCAGCGCGGAGCTGGACTGCATCCTCGTCGCCCGCGACCGCAACCGGCAAACCTGCGACTTCGTCACCGGACGAGGCCCGGTGACCGCCGAGCAGTTGGCCAAACACTTGCTGCCGGTGCTGGCAGCGGACGTCCTGCTCGTCAGCGACGCGGCCAATGCCTATCAGGCGTTTGCACGGCAGGCCGGCATCACACATGAAGCAGTCAACGTCCGGGCCGGCATCCGGGTGCGCGGCGCCATCCACATCCAGGGTGTGAATGGCTGGCATGGCCGTTTCAAGACCTGGCTGCGCCGGTTCAACGGCGTGGCCAGCCGCTACCTGGCCAATTACACCGGCTGGCAGCGCGTGCTCGACGCCGCCCGGTTGACGGCTCCCGCCCATTGGCTTCGGGTTGCGGTGGCCGCTGATCGCTAGCGGCACCAATGACCAGCGACAGGCACGAAAAGTTCCGTACCCGGATGCAAAACCGACTTTACGCGAACAGCGCCTTTTTTATGGCGCACTGTTATTCGCCTTCGACGTCAACGCGACGATCGCGGTCCCCGCGGCGAGGATCAGCGCGTCTTCGATCAGGCCGCTGCGGGTCTGGCCGATGCGCGCCATGGCCTGCTTGCGGCCGGCCAGGGTCAGGTAGGCCAGCGGCACGGCGGTGGCCACGGCAACCGCGGCGCCCTCTCCTTCACGGCCTTCCGGCGCCAGCGCGGCACCGGCGATCCCGGCGCTCATCACGCGCGCCAGCAGTCCGAGGAATACCGTGCGGTCGGGCGCGGACTTCATCTTGTCGCCGGCCAGTTCGCCTGCCCCCATCGCCAGCGCGCCATATTTGAACAGCGGGTGATCCAGCAGGACCAGCCGGCCCGGCGTATGGCGTCCCGCCAGGCGTGCCGTGGCGATGGTGGCCATGGGGGTCATCGACCTGGCGCTGGCGACCGCGCCGATCAGGATGGAGGGAAGCAGGCTGCGGATATTCATCTGTACTCCTGTGCAAGTGAAGGTTGACAATTCCACTCAACTGTAGCGATCCCGGTGCAAGGATGTCGCCACCTACGCGCCGGGAACGGCAGCGCTCAGCTGCCGAAGCGCCGGAACCTCGCGGAGACGCCGCGCCAGACCGATCCCAGCGCCTGGCCTGGCCCTGGCGGCAGTGCGGGATGCAACTGCACCATCGCCGCCTGCAGCGCGCGGTCGCTGGCCGAGCCGAAGCGCTTGCTGTCCTCGACGACCGGGCGCGGGGAAGCCCCGGCGTCGGGCAGCGCCGAACTGGCTGGCAGGTGGTTGGCCATGTCGGCTTCGCGGAACAGCAGGGCTTCGTCGCCATCCCTGGCAAGCGCCGGCGCAACCGGCACGTCCGGCACGATGCCCTGCGCCTGTACCTCGCGGCCGTTGGGCGTGTAGTAGCGCGCGATGGTCAGCTTGATGGCCGATTCGTCGGACAGGGGAAACACGGTCTGGATCGAGCCCTTGCCATAGGTTTGCGCGCCGATGATCTTGCCACGCCCATGGTCCTGGATCGCGCCGGCCACCAGCTCCGCCGCCGATGCCGACGCGCCGTTGACGAGTAAGGCCAGCGGCACGTCCTGGGCGAATTCGGGCAACTGTTCATAGGCGTCCGGGGCACCGGGTTTGCCGAAGAATGCCGGCGATACGGTGATCTTGCTGTTGCTTTCCGGGATCCGGCCGGTCGACGAGAACACGACGGCGCCTTGCGGCAGGAAGGCGCCGGCCACCGCCACCGCTGCCGGCAGCAGGCCGCCGGGGTTATTGCGCAGGTCCAGCACGATGCCTTTCACGCGCGGCTCGTCCAGCTGGCGCAGTGCGGCGATCAGTTCAGCCGCGGTATTGCCGCCGAATTCAGTGATGCGGACGCGCGCGATATCGCCGTCCAGGCGCTGCACCGTGACGGTGTGTTCCTGCAAGGTGGCGCGTTCCACGCTGATGGTCCGCAGCGGCGTGCTGCCGCGCCTGGCCAGCGTCAGCTCCACCTTCGATCCCGGTTCGCCGTGCACGCGGCTGGCCACCTGGCTGTCGCGCAGGCCGAACAGCGGCGCGCCGTCGATCGCGACGATCGAATCGCCGGCCCGCACGCCCGCCTTGTCCGCCGGGCCGTTGTCGGACACGTCGCGGACCAGGATCTGCCCGTTGATCATCTCCACGCCGATCCCGATGCCGACATACTGGCCGGAATGGATACGCTCCAGGTCTTCCAGGTCGCCCTTGTCGAGGTAGCGCGAATGCGGGTCCAGCGCCGACATCATGCCGCGGATCGCCTCCGTAAACAATTTCCTGCCGTCGGCCGGCGCCACGTAATCCTTCAGCACGAGCTGGTAACTGTCGAGCATCTGCTCGAACTCTTCCTTCGGTATCTGCACCGGTTGGTCCGCATGGCACGGCAGGGTTGCCGCGCAATAGCCGATCACTGCACCCAGAATCCATTGCTTCATTTTTTGCTCCTTCATGAAGTGCCGATTCTGCGGCGGGCAGGTGCGAAGTGCCGTCAAGCCAGGTAATTTCACGTAAAGGCCGGATGTCCCGTGCAGAGGAAGGCGCCGGGCGGCGCGGCGCCATTCAGTCGCGATCCCTGCAATTTGGTACCGAAAAACGACGTTTCGTCGCAATCGCCGCCGATCGGACCGGCCATGGCCCTAGAATCGCATCACCATACAACACAACAAAAGGTTCCTGCCATGCGTCCTGTCTCGTCCCGTACCCTCTTTGCGTCGCTGCTCTGTTCCGCCCTGTTCGCCACGTCGGCCCATGGCGCCGAGGATGCCCGCCAGCTGGGCGCCTTCCGCGCCATCGCCATCCACGGCCCGATCAACATCGAAGTGCGTGCCGGCCAGGCCCAGTCGGTCAAGGTGATCGGCCGGCCCGAGTTCATCGGCAAGGTGCTGACCAGCGTGAAGTCCGACGAGCTGAAGATCGATTACGCGGACAAGAACAATGCTTCGGTCAAGAACGGCGACAAGATCGTGATCACCGTACCGTCACTGGTGAAATGCATCGTCGAAGGTGCCGGCCAGGTGGTCATCGACAACGTGAAGGAAGAGCGGCTCGACCTGCAGTTCGAGGGCGCCGGCCGCCTGGAGGCGAAAGGCAGCGCGAAGTGGCTGCGGCTGAAGGCGCGCGGCGTCGGCGAAGTGACCACGCAACACCTGAAGGCCGACCGCGCCGACGTGAATTTCGAGGGTATCGGCGATGTGAAGGTATACGCCAGCCAGACGCTGAACGCGGTGGTGCGCGGCATGGGCAGCCTGACCTATTTCGGCAAGCCGAAGTCGCTGAACAAGTCGGTGTCCGGCATCGGCAGCGTCTCGGCCGGCGACTGACGCGCCCTGGTCAGGGCCGTGCCGCCAGCTTCGCATGCCGCAGCACGCCGTTGCGCTCGAAGCCGAGCGCTTCGTAGAGGGCGATGGCGCGCTCGTTGCGCGCCCCCACGTGCAGCATCGGCGTCACGCCCTGCTCCTGCATGCCATGCATGATGTGGCGCACCAGCAGCCTTGCATGGCCGCGCCCCGTGTGGTCCGGGTGCGTGCAGACTGCGCTCACTTCGCGCAGCGCGCCGACATCCATTCGCTCGCCGCACAGCGCGACCAGCCGGCCGGCGTCGCGGATGCCGATGTAGCGGCCCATCGTGCCGGTGCGGGCACGAAAGTAGCCGGGGAACGCGATCGCGGTCAGTGCTTCCATGGCCGGATCGAGCGCATCGAGTTCGACGATTTCGCCGGCCGAAGGCCGCGCCACGGGGCCGCCCCGGTAGACCATCTGCAGCACGCCGCCCAGCTCCGCCAGCTGCCATCCGTCCGGCACCGCGGGAATCGCGCCGACGAAGTACACGTCTTCGGGCAACCGCGCGAGATCGTGCGCCGGCACGAACATGCCGTGCTCCGGCACCGCGCAGAACGGCGCCACGTCGGGCTCGTAGCGCAGCATGGCGCCGAGTTCGCGCGCCAGGTGGCGCTGGCCGCTCGTCAGCGCCGCCCAGACCGGATTGGCCAGCCTTTCCATCGTCGTCCTCCTTCTTGTGACCCTTGCGATCGAGGGGAGTATACTGCGCGCTTTTTCGCGAAGAATCCACGATGAGCACCCTGCCACCCTGCCCGCAATGCGGTTCCGAATTCACCTACCAGGACGGCGCCAACCTCGTCTGCCCCGAGTGCGCGCATGAGTGGTCGACCGCGAACGAAGCGTCCGCCGACGCTGCGCGCGTGTACCGCGACGCGGCCGGCAACGTGCTGCAGGATGGCGACACGGTCACCGTCATCAAGGACCTGAAGCCGAAGGGTTCCGGCGGCGTGATCAAGCAGGGCACCAAGGTGAAGAACATCCGCCTCGTCGACAGCGATCACGACATCGACTGCAAGATCGACGGCTTCGGCGCGATGAGCCTGAAATCGGAATTCGTGCGCAAGGTGTAAGCGCGCACGCGCCGGCACGGGGCCCGGGCCCGCGGCAATGCCGGCGCAAGGTTCGCGCCCTGCGCCGGTGCCGGCGTGCAGCGCGAAAACGATTGCAACAAGAATAATACCTGCCTACAATCGCCGAGGTTTCCCACTCGAGGCAATGTATGGCATTCACGGTACCATCCCGCTCCAACTTCCGTTTCGTCACCCGGACCGCTGCCCTGGGCACCGCGCAGGCTGCCGCCCTGGCCACCGCCCTGGCCATATTGCCCGCCGGCCCGGCCCTGGCCGCCGCCTGCGGCAAGGCGCCCTCCGGCGAACTGGCCGCGCAGCGGGTCGCGGCGGCGCAGCCGACACGCAGCGGCCCGCAGCTGTACGAAGGCCCCGTGTGGATCAAGGATGCGCTGTACTTCTCCGATTTCGGCCACACCGGCAATTTCCCTTCGCGCATCCGCAAGCTGGCCGCCGACGGCACTGTCAGTACCTTCCTCGATGATAGCGGCAGCAACGGCCTGGCCGTCGACGCACAGGGCAACCTGGTCGCTGCCACGCACAAGTACAAGGCGCTGTCGCGCTACGCGATGCCGGGCAAGGCGCGCAGCGCTGTCGCCGAACGGTATGCAGGCAATGTCTTCAACTCGCCGAACGACATCGCCATCGCCGCCGACGGCACGCTGTACTTCACCGACCCCGATTACCAGAAGGCCGCGGCGCCCGGCGGCCAGCCCGTCACCGGCATCTACCGCGTCGGTACCGACGGCAAGGTCACGCTGGTGGACGGCACGCGGCGCAACCCGAACGGCATCGCGCTGTCGCCGGCCGGCGACCTGCTGTACGTGAACGCCGGCGACGGCGAAGTGAAGGCCTACCCGATCGGGAACGGCGTTCCCGGCGCCGGCCGCACCTTCATCAAGGGCATCGACGGCGGCGACGGCATGACGCTCGACTGCCACGGCAACCTGTACGTGACCGAGCATGGCGCGCGCCGCGTGCGCGTGTTCTCGCCGCAGGGCAAGGAACTGGCAACGATCCGCGTCGATGCCAATGTCACCAACGCGGCCTTCGGCGGTGCCGACGGCCGTACCCTCTTCATCACAGGCGACCGCGCGCTGTGGCGCATCGCGCTCGACGTTACGGGCCAGCCTTACTGAAGGTTCGCCGCGCCCGCGGCGCACAGAAGTGTGTAGTGAATCCAACAAGGAGGAGATCTGCATGCGTACTACGATGATCCTGCTCGCGGCACTGTCGCTGTCCAGCGCCGCCCTGGCCCAGGCGGGCTTTGGCGAGAGCCGCTTCAAACACAGCCTGGCCGCCGACATCAATCCCGCCGGCCTGGTGGCTGGCGAAATCCGCAACGAAGATGGCCAGCGCCGCGCGGTGCTCTACCACCGCGGCCAGGCCACCGACCTGGGCACGCTGGGCGGCACCGACAGCTACTCGACCGCCATCAATAGCGCCGGCACGGTGACCGGCGGCGCACTGGACGGCAGCAACCGCTGGCGCGCGTTCCGCTGGAACCGCAATGCCGGCATGCAGGACCTTGGCACGCTGGGTGGCAACAGCAGCCTGGCGATCGCCATCAACCAGGCCGGGCAGATCGCCGGCTATGCCGACATCGCCGATGGCAGCTTCCATGCCTTCGTTCACGACGGCGCGACGATGACGGATCTCGGCACGCTCGGCGGCCGCACCAGCCATGCGACGGCCATCAACAACGGCGGCACGGTGGTGGGCGCGGCGCAACTGGACAACGGCTACCGGCGCGCCTTCGTGTGGACGCCGGCAGGCGGCATGCGCGATCTCGGCACGCTGGGCGGCAGGATCAGCGTCGCCACGGCGATCAACGACAGCGGCATGATCGTCGGCGCCGCCGAGACGGCCGAGCGCAGGTGGCACGCCTTCCTGCACGATGGCACGAAGATGGTCGACCTGGGCGCGATGATCGCGCAGGGCCAGAGCTACGCCACCGGCATCAATGCGGCCGGCGACGTGGTCGGCACGATCCGCTACCGCGACAATGCGCCGCTGACTTTCGTCTACAAGGACGGCCGGATGCGCATCCATCCGAACCGCAACGGCCTGTACGAGACCACCAGGATCACCGACGATGGCAAGGTGGTCGGCGCCCACTACACGGGCCACCGCTACCAGGCGTTCTCGGTGCCGGCGATCGTCGACCTGTCGTACAAGAGGACCTCGACGGACTACCTGCTGCTGGCGCTGCTGGTGCTGATGGTGGGCTGGTGCCTGCAGAAGGGCTACCTGCACTGGCGTTACGGCTTGCTGGGCAAGCCGACGGCTTACTGAGCCGCGAGTCGCAGCGCCGCTGGCGGACCGCTCATGCCAGCCGGCGCGTGCCGGCATCGGCCACCAGCGTGGGGACGATTTCATGCAGGCTCTCCACCTCGAAAGTGGGCACGGCCTGCGAATCGTTGGCCAGCCGGCCGGGATTGAACCAGCAGCTTTCGATGCCGTAGCGGTTGGCGCCGAGGATGTCCGCGTCGAGCCGGTCGCCGACGATGATCGCCTCGTGGCGGGCGAAGGCCCGCGCCAGCTTGCCGGCATGCTCGAAGAAGCGCACGTCCGGCTTGGCGAAGCCGCAGGCTTCCGAAGTGCAGACGAACGAGATGTGCCTGCCAAGCCCCGAGCTGGCGATGCGCAGCTGCTGGATCTGTTCGGCGCCGTTAGTGACGATGCCGACTTCGCCCACGCCGGCCAGCGCTTCGCACAGGTCCGCCGCGCCATCGATCAGCACCACGGTATCGGACAACGATTCGACGAACAGGCGGCTGGCCTTTTCCGGATCGAGGTCGAGGTCATTGGCGGCGAAGGTCTGGCGGAAGCGGTCCACCTTCAGGAACTCCTTGGCGACGGTGCCGGCCTCGAAACGGCGCCACAGCGCCGTGTTGACGACCTGGTACTGCGCGAACAGCCCGTCGAGCGGGCCGGTGAAACCGAGCGCACCGAGCGTGCGCGCGAATGACAGATGTTCGGAAGCCTTGAAATCGAGCAGCGTATCGTCGAGGTCGAACAGGAACAGCCGGTGTTTCATGGTTCTAGGGGAAGCCAGGGAATATTGCATCCTAGCACGGTCCGGCGATCGCGTCAGTGGATCGGGAATCCCAGCGCCGTCGGCAGTGGCTGTGCCGCAATCGCCGTTTCGCCTTCGGGATCCTTTTCCGTAACCCACTCGATCCATCCCAGCACTTCGCGAATACTGGCCAGGCCGCTGTGCAGGGCAACCCGCGCGGTGCGCAATTCATCGAGCTCGCCGCCGGGGGGCGGGTCGATCTGGCTGTTGTCCGGCATGCCGCGGATGCGGCGTTCCATGTCATCGAGGTCGGCCGCCATTTCTTCCCGCAGCGCTTCCAGTACGGCCACAACCATTTCGGTGTCGCAATTATCCATGTCATCCATGGGAGTTCTCCAGTCAGTTTGCCAGCATGTTAAAAGCCCTCATGCGGCCAGGCGGCAGGTAAGCCAACCGGCAGGACCGCGGGTAGGCGAGACGGGAGATCGGGACCAGCAACAGCATCACGACATGATGCTGTCCAAGGCAGAGCATACAGCCCGCTGCCCCTTTCACCTAGTTATTTCGGCAACCGTGCGCCGTGGGGCGCCGAAAAAAAAGGAAGCCGAGGCTTCCTTTTTCAGGCGACCCACGAAGCGGATCAGTTCTGCGTCAGGAACGTCTTCAGCTTGTCCGAGCGCGAAGGCTGGCGCAGCTTGCTCATCGCCTTGGCTTCGATCTGGCGGATACGCTCGCGCGTCACGTCGAACTGCTTGCCCACTTCTTCCAGCGTGTGGTCGTTCGACATTTCCACGCCATAGCGCATGCGCAGCACCTTGGCTTCGCGTGGCGTCAGCGAGTCGAGCACCTCCTTGATCACGTTGCGCATCGAGGCATGCAGCGCGGCGTCCAGCGGGGCCAGCGTGGTGTTGTCCTCGATGAAGTCGCCCAGCTGCGAATCGCCATCCTCGCCCATCGGCGTTTCCATCGAAATCGGCTCCTTGGCGATCTTCATGATCTCGCGCACCTTCGATTCCGGCATTTCCATCTTGGCGGCCAGCGTCGCCATGTCCGGTTCGTTGCCGGTTTCCTGCATGATCTGGCGGCTGATGCGGTTCATCTTGTTGATCGTTTCGATCATGTGCACCGGCACGCGGATGGTGCGGGCCATGTCCGCGATCGACCGCGTGATCGCCTGGCGGATCCACCACGTGGCGTACGTGGAGAACTTGTAGCCGCGGCGGTACTCGAACTTGTCGACCGCTTTCAGCAGGCCGATATTGCCTTCCTGGATCAGGTCGAGGAACTGCAGGCCGCGGTTGATGTACTTCTTGGCGATCGAGATCACCAGGCGCAGGTTGGCCACCGTCATTTCGCGCTTCGCGTGGCGGGCACGCTTCTCGCCCGCCGCCATCTGCTTGTTAATCTTGCGCAGGTCGGCCAGCGGCAGCGCCACGCGCTCCTGCAGGTCGATCATCTTGTTCTGCAGTTCCTTGATGGCCGGCACGTTACGGCCCAGCACGGCGCTGTACGGATGGCGCGCGTCGACTTCGCCGTCGACCCAGTCCAGGTTCGTTTCATTGCCCGGGAATACCTTGATGAAGTGCGCGCGCGGCATGCCGCAGCGGTTCACGCACAGCTCCAGCACGGCGCGCTCGATGCCGCGCACCTGCTCCATCTGGCCGCGCAGCGTGTCGCACAGCTTCTCAACGACCTTGGCCGTGAAGCGGATGCCCAGCAGCTCGGCGGAAATGGTGGCCTGCGCCTTCTGGTACACGGCCGAGCCATAGGCCGCCTTGCGCATCTTGTCGAACTGCGCGGAGATCACGGCGAAGCGCTCCAGCGCGTCGACCTTCAGCTGCGCCAGCTGTTCGGTGGAGAAGCCGGCCGCGCCGCCGTTGGCGTCGCCGTCGCTTTCTTCTTCCTCGATTTCTTCTTCCTCATCGTCGTCCTCGTCGCTGGACGCGGCCACGGCCGGTGCGCGCGCGGGTGCCGGTGCCGAGTTCTCGTCCGGATCGACGAAGCCATCGACCACGTCATCCACCTTCAGCTCGTCGTTCTCGATCTTGGCCGCCAGCTCGACGATCTCGTTGATCGTGGTGGGGCAGGCCGAGATCGCCTGGATCATGTCGCGCAGGCCTTCCTCGATACGCTTGGCGATCTCGATCTCGCCTTCGCGCGTCAGCAACGCCACCGCGCCCATTTCGCGCATGTACATGCGCACCGGGTCGGTGGTACGGCCGAAGTCGGAGTCGACGGTGGACAGCGCCGTCGCGGCAGCCGCCTCCACTTCATCGTCGGAGGTGGCGGTCGGCACGTTGTCGGACAGCAGCAGCGCCTCGGCATCCGGGGCGCGCTCGTAGACCGCGATGCCCATGTCGTTGAAGGTGGCGATGATGCCTTCGATCGCTTCCGGATCGACGATGTTCTCGGGCAGCTGGTCGTTGATCTCGGCATAGGTGAGGAAGCCGCGGTCCTTGCCCATGTTGATCAGGTTCTTGAACTGCTGGCGGCGCTTTTCCAGGTCTTCGGTGGACATGCCGGCTTCGCCGCCGAACGGGTCCAGGCCCTTGGCCTTGCGCTCGCGCGCCTTCGACGCGGCCTTCAGTTCGGCGCGTTCGACGGCGTTCAGTGCCGCCACTTCATCGTTCTCGGGCGTGAATTCGCTCGGCTTGCGGCCGCGGCGGCCCGGCACTTTCACGGAAGGCAGCAGGTAGCCGGAGGTATCGATCGAGGCCAGCGTGGCGGCATCGGTCACCTGGCTGACGGCGGCCGGTGCCGATGGCGACTGCACGGCGGCAGGCGCTTCCAGCTTGGCCTTGCGCACGCGCACCACCGGCGCTTTCGGCGCGTCGTCGGCACCGGGCACGGCCTTGCGCACGGCCTTCTTCGGCTCGTCGCCGGCCACTGCCGCGGGTTCGGCGGACTCGGCCACGGGCGCGTCGGCCGTCACCGGCTCGTCACCCGGCAGCACGGCCAGGCGGGACGTCTTTTTCTTTACAACGGTCACTTTACCGGCGGCCTCTTGCGCATTGTCGATCACATAGGATAAGGTGGTCTTCGGCACCGTCAGCGGCGCAGCTTCGGCGCGCGGCTTCTTGGTGGACAGCGTTAGGGTCTTCGGCGTTTTCGTCGTCATCAAATATCTCTTCAGTGCCTGGCCGGGCACGACGCAAGTGGAAAATTGAACAATCCAGCCCGGCCTTCGCAAAGGCCGTGCCGGTACGTATATGGGGATCATCCGGAATGAAAAAAGCCCGCGCCTCACGAACCTCGCAGGTTCGATTCGCGGACTGCAATCGTCATGACTCCGTGGTGATTCTGTAGGTATTCAGTGCGAACAGAAGAGAGGGCTCGGCCCTGGCGCGCCGTTGCAGTCCATGAACCTGCATGGATTGCGGGGGCGCCGGCATGCGGAAAGCCCTGTGCAGGGGACCGCGGACAACTCCTTACCAAACTGAATCTGCACCGCCCTGCTTTTGGTGCGTCGGCCATTATACACGCTTTGTCACTGCCTGGCACGCCGTCGCAGGAAGATGGCCGCGGCACAGCGCATCGCTACCAGCGGGCGGCCGTGATCGGCATGTGGGCGAAGCGCCATGATGAGGAAAAATGCAACGCGCGCGCGGGTCGCGCCGTGGTATGCTGGCGCCTCCTGATCAATCCATGAAGTCGATGAATACCAGCCTTACCCCCGAGACGTCCGCTGCCGACGAATCTGCCGCATCCGCTGAATCCACCAACGTCGCCGCCGCTGCGCCTTCCGAGGCAGCTGCCGCCGCGCCGGCAACCCCGGCGCCGAGCGCCCGCGCGCTGTTGAAGCAGCTTGCGCAGCAGTTCCCGCCCTTCCGCGATTTCCTGCCGCTGGCAATCGGGATCGACAAGCAGATCCTCGCGCAGGTGCCGGGCATCGACCGCAAGCTGATGCGTGCCGCGCTGGGCATCCATACCGGCTCGCAGCGCTACCTGCGCGCGATGGAAAAGGCCACGGTGCGCTACAACCTCGATGGCAGCACCGGCGCCGAAGTCACGGACGTGCACCGCAAGCACGCCAAGGATACGCTGAGCGAACGCTTCCGCAAGGAAGCGGAGCGCAAGAAGGCCGAGCGCGAAGCGCAGGCGGCCGAGGAAGCGGCGCAGCGCCGCCAGGAAAAGCTGGAACAGCTGACCGCGAAATTCTCCCGCAAGGGCTGATGGCGTTCCATACCGAAGCACGGCCGCGCGAACCCGACCTGCCGCCCTACCAGGGCATCGCGCTGGCCGACATCCGCCTCGTGCGCACGGCCGAGGAAGCCCGGGCGGCGCAGGCCGCGCTGCTGGCGCACGATGCCATCGGCTTCGACACCGAATCGAAACCCACCTTCGTCAAGGGCCAGAGCTCGGACGGGCCGCACCTCGTGCAGTTCGCCGACGAACACACCGCATGGCTGTTCCCGGTCGGCCCGGAAGTGGCGCCGCTGCTGCCGGTGTTGAAGGCGATCCTCGAATCGGCACACACGCTGAAGGTGGGCTTCGGCCTGGCGGACGACGTCAAACGGCTGCGCGCCAAGCTGGCAATCGAGCCCGCGCGGGTGGCCGACCTGTCGAAGGCGCTGCGCGTGCCCGGCCAGAAACACGACCTGGGCGCCAAGAGCGCGGTGGCGCATTATTTCGGGCTCAAGCTGCAGAAATCGAAAAAGATCTCGACCACCAACTGGGCCTCGCCCCGGCTGACGGACAAGCAGCTGCAGTACGCCGCCGACGATGCCCAGGTGGCGCTGCGCGTGTACCGCCACTGGCTCGCGCTCGGCAACGCGCTGCCGCAGCCCAGGGCGCCGCGCCAGCGCCGTCCTCTATCGGCAACCGCGGCCAACCTGGCCACCCCACCGGGCGACTGAACCGCGCGCCACTGTTCTTCGGCGGCGCGCGGGGGTATTCTTGAGCGGTCGACCTCCGCCCAGGAACGGTATGCCCCCTTCGAGACACCCGACCGATGTGCTGAATCTGCCCGCGCTGCTCGTGCCATCGCTGCTCCTGCGCGCGCTGCTCCTGCCGGCACTGCTCCTTTCCGCACTGCTCCTGCCCGCGCCCGCGCGGTCTGCCCCCGCTGCGCCGCCGCCCGATACGCTGGCGCAGCGCGTGGCGCCCTGCCTGGCGTGCCACCAGCCGCGCGGCCGCAACGATGCGTTCTTTCCCCGCATCGCCGGCAAGCCGGAGGGCTACCTGTACAACCAGCTGCTCAATTTCCGCGACGGGCGGCGGCAATTCCCGATGATGACGTACATGGTCGGCAACCTGCCGGAACCCTACCTGCGCGAGATCGCCCAGTTCTTCGCCAGCCAGCATCCGCCCTACCCCGCGTTGCCGCCTGTCGCCGCCACGGCGCAGATGCTGGAACGGGGCCGCGTGCTTGCCCGGCAGGGCGACCCGGCGCGCCGGATTCCTGCCTGCGTGGCCTGCCACGGCCAGCAGCTGACCGGCGTGGCACCGGCGATTCCCGGCCTGGCCGGCCTGCCGCGCGACTACGTTAACGCGCAGTTCGGCGCGTGGAAAAACAAGGCGCGGCGCGCACAGGCACCGGACTGCATGGCCGATATCGCGGCCCGCCTCACCGACGCCGACGTGGCGGCCGTTTCGGCCTGGCTGGCAAGCCAGCCCGTCGACGACGCGGCGCGGCCGGCATCGGCACCCGCCGCGGCGCTGCCGATGCGCTGCGGTGGCGTGCCCGATCACGGGGCCGCGCCATGAGCCGCCGCGCGCGCTGGATCGCCGCCGCCACGGCGATGATCGTCACGGTGGCCGCCGGGCTGCTGTGGCCACGCCACGATGCCGGCCCGCCGGGCAGCGCCGCCTTCGCCGCGCTGCCCGCCGGCGAAAAGATCGCGCGCGGCGCCTACCTGGCCCGCGCGGCCGACTGCATGGCCTGCCACACGGTACGCGGCGGCGAACAGTATGCCGGCGGGCGCGTGCTGCAGACGCCGTTCGGCGCCATCGTCGCACCGAACATCACGCAGGATGCCGAAACCGGCATCGGCAGCTGGACCGCGGATGACTTCTGGAACGCGCTGCACAACGGCCGCTCGCGCGACGGCCGGCTGCTGTACCCGGCATTCCCGTACCCGAACTACACGGCGATCACGCGCGACGATGCCGATGCGCTGTATGCCTATTTCCGCACCATCCCCGCCGTGCGCCGCGCCAGCGAGCCGCACCGGCTGCGCTTCCCGTACGACACCCAGCTGGCGCTGTCGGCCTGGCGCGCACTGTACTTCCGCCCCGGCGTCTACCAGGAACGGCAGGACCGGCCGGCGGAGTGGAACCGCGGCGCCTACCTCGTCGAAGGCCCCGGCCACTGCAGCGCGTGCCACAGCGCGCGCAATGTGCTGGGCGGCAGCGGCGGCGAGCTGTCCGGCGGCCTGTTGCCGGTGCTGGGATGGTATGCGCCGTCGCTGACGTCCGATGCGGAAGCGGGGCTGGGCAGCTGGCCGGTCGGCGAAATCGCGCAATTGCTGCACACCGGCGTGGCACCGCGCGCGGCCGTGTTCGGGCCGATGGCGGAAGTGGTGCGCGAAAGCCTGCAGCACCTGTCGGAGGCCGACGTGCGGGCGATGGCGGTGTACCTGAAGTCGCTGCCGGCGTCCGGCAACGGCAGCCCGCCTTACGAACGCTCGAAGGAGCCCGAGGCAGCGGCTTTCCTGCAGGCCGGCGCGAGGCTGTACGACAAGCACTGCGCCGAGTGCCACGGCGCGGCGGGCCGCGGCTATCCCCCCCACTACCCGCCGCTGGCCGGCAACCGCGCGCTGACCATGCCCGATTCCACCAACGCCATCCGCAGTGTGCTGAACGGCGGCTTCCCGCCCGGCACGCGCGGCAACCCGCGGCCCTACGGCATGCCGCCGTTCGGCCACGCGCTGGACGATGCCGAGGTGGCGCAGGTCGTGTCATACCTGCGCAGCGCATGGGGCAACAACGCGCCCCCGGTCTCCAGCGTGGACGTCAACCGCTATCGCGCCGTGCCGCTGGATTGACCGCAAAAACCGAGGGCGCAAAACTGGGGACGTACCCCTGTTTCCAGGAAATCCCGTGCAGATGGAAAGACGACCAGGGGCGTACCGCGTTTCACAAGAGGGCCTGCCCCAGCGCCGCCGGACTCAGTGTCGACTGGATCTTTCCGCCAAACACGGGTACGTCCCCGGTTTTTCCTGCAAACACGGGTACGTCCCCAGTTTTTCTTCTGGCACCGTTTCTGAGCAGTCCATTCCGCTCGCTCTGCATTCCATCGCACGGCTAGCGACCGCCTTGCCGGGTTTGCGTACGATCCAGCCATCGACACTGCATTCCCGGAGACGCACCATGAAAACCCAGAAACTTGCCCTGTTCGCCACCGCGATTGCCACTGTCGCCGCGCTGGCGGCAGCCGTCCCGGCAGCCGCCGACGGGCCGTCGCTGGCCTGGCTGAACGGTGGCGAGCGCGTGCAGGGCAGCGGCAAGATCGTGTCGCAGACGCGCCAGCCCGGCGCGTTCCGTGGCGTCGAGCTGACGACCGGTGCGCACGTCGAAGTCGTCACCGGCGGCGACGATACGCTGACGCTCGAGGGCGACGACAATATCCTGCCGCTGCTGGAAACAGTGGTGCGCAACGGCGTGCTGACGATTCGCCCGGTGAGGCAGAACATGCAGATCGACGGCCGCCGCGTGCGCATCGTGGTGCGGGCCCGCAATGTGGACAGTCTCGGCGTCGCCGGTTCCGGCCGGCTGGAAGCGAAGCGCGTGCGCGCCGACAAGCTGACGCTCGAAGTGGCCGGCTCCGGCGCGCTCGACATCGACGGCATCGAGGCGAAATCGGTCGAGGTCGGCGTGGCCGGCAGCGGCAGGGTCGAGGCGGCCGGCCAGGCGGCGCGGGCCGACATTTCGATCGCCGGTTCCGGCAAGGCCGATACCACCCGACTGAACGTGCAGCATGCCACCGTGAGCGTCAGCGGTTCCGGCCAGTCGCTGCTGGCGGCACGCAGCTCGCTCACCGCCAACATTACCGGTTCCGGCAACGTCGGTTACTACGGCGATGCGCAATTGACGAAAGCGGTTGCCGGCTCCGGCACCGTCCAGCGCCTGGGCACGTCGGCACGCTAGGAGTCACCCGGCAACGGCAACCCACTGAATCACCAGACACGCGGCGCCGCCAGGCGCCCACCTCTTTGCCAGGCCCGGCAGGCGCAGCCCGCCGGGCCTGTCATTTTGATGGCCCGCAGGCCGTCTCCCCTGCCCGGCTCACGGCAGCTGTCAATGCCGCGGCGGCGCGTAAGTCAGCGGCCGCACCGCGACCTGCACTTCCACGCTGTCGCGCTTGCCGCCCTTCTGCTCGATCACCAGCGTGACCGGCACGGTCTCGCCTTCCTTCAGCTGGCGCTTCAGCTGCATCAGCATCACGTGGTAGCCGCCGGGGGCCAGTTGCACGGCCTTGCCCGCCGGCAGATCGATGGCGTCGACATGGGCCATCGCCATGCGGTTGTCCTGCATCGACATCTGGTGCAGTTCCGCCATGGCGACCGGGCTGCTGACGCCGACCAGCCGCGCATCGGTTTTCGATTCGATCTGCATGAACGCGCCCGAAGCCTTGGCGGCGGGCACGGTGGCACGCGCCCACGCATCCTTGACGACGACCTGGGCGTGAACGGAAAGCGATGCAAGCGCCAGCACGGCGGCGGTAACGAGGTATTTCATGCGACTACTCCTGGATGGGCAACCGTTGCGGGATGTCTCGACGGACGGCGATTATAGCCCGCGCTGCAGGGCCGCGCGATCGCCGTTAAGATGGCGCCCTGTGCAAAAAGAGGCCCATCATGCAGACCGCTTCCCATCTCGATAAAGTGATCGACAGCGCCCTGGCCCGCCAGCGCATCGTCGGCGCCGTGGTCATGATCGCGCGCGATGGCGAGATAGTCTACCGCCGCGCGGCCGGCAGCGCGGACCGCGAGCGCGGCGTACCGATGCGCGACGACACCCTGTTTCGCCTGGCCTCGTTCACCAAGCCGCTGGTCGCCAGCGCCGCCCTGAAGCTGGCCGACGAGGAAACCATCGACCTGTCCGCGCCGGTCACGGAGTGGCTGCCGGAGTTCCGCCCGCGCCTCGGCGATGGCTCGGCGCCCGCGATCACGCTGCAGCAACTGCTGACGCATACGGCCGGCCTGTCGTACGGTTTCATGGAGCCCGCGGATGGTCCCTACCGCCGGGCGCGCGTTTCCGACGGCCTGGACCAGCCTGGCCTGTCGCTGGAGGAAAACCTGGCCCGCATCGCCGCCGCGCCCCTCGCTTATGCACCCGGCACGGGCTGGCGCTATTCGGTGGCGACCGACGTGCTGGGCGCCGTGCTGGAAAAAGCCGCGGGCATGCCGTTGCCGGCAATCGTCCAGCGCGAAGTGACCGGCCCCCTGCGCATGCGCGACACGGCGTTCCACGTCGCCGATGCGGAGCGTCTCGCCACGCCTTACCGCGACGCGAAACCCGCGCCGCCGGCGCGCATGGGCGACGAGGAAGCCGTGCCGTTCATGGACGGCTTCGCGCATTTCGCGCCGGCGCGGATCTTCGACGCGGCCTCGTATCCGTCCGGCGGTTCCGGCATGGCCGGCACGGCGGACGACTTCATGCGTTTCCTGCTCAGCCTGAGGACATCGAACCGGGCGATCCTGCGTGCGGCCGAAGTGGACCGCACCGGCACCGGCGCGATGACGCAGGGCCCCGGCTGGGGCTTCGGCTACCTGGGCGCGGTGCTGGGCCATCCAAAGGAAGCCCACTCGCCGCAGTCGGCGGGCACGCTGCAGTGGGGCGGCGCATATGGCCACTACTGGTTCTTCGATCCGCTCGCGGACCTGATCGTGGTGCAGTTGACCAACACCACGTTCGAAGGGATGGCGGGCGCCTTCCCGCGCGACGTGCGCAACGCCGCATACAGGGATTTCGCCTAACGCTCGGCCTTCCACACCTCGCGCTCGACCAGCACGGTCTCGCTGCCGTCGGTCAGCCAGATCTGGCCATCCTGGATCGTGCATTGCAGCTGCATGTTCCGCTGTGCCATCTTTTCCAGCGCCGCCGTGGTGTCGGCAGGCAGGTTGACGACGGAGACGTTTTTCGCCCGCTCGATCTTGTTGGCGATGTTCTTCCACCAGATCGGGCTGGCCGCGCTGTAGCTGTACACGATCACGTGTTCGGCGCGGCCGGCTCCCTTCAGGATGCGGCGCTCTTCCGGCTGGCCCACCTCGATCCACAGTTCGATCGCATCGGTGAGATCCTTCTGCCACAGGTCCGGTTCCTCGACATCGAACATGCCCTTGGTGAAGCCGAGCGCCTCGTTGGCATGGATCGCGAACGCCAGCAGGCGCACCATCATGCGTTCGTCGGTTTCGGACGGATGGCGCGCCAGCGTCAGCGCGTGGGTGCCGTAGTAATTGCGGTCCATGTCGGCGATCGACAGTTCCGCCTTGTAGATTGTTGCCTTGAGTGCCATTGTTACAGTCTTATTTGAAAATCACGGTGCGGTGTTCGTTCTGCAGCACGCGGTGCTCGACGAACCACTTGACGGCGCGCGCCAGCACCACGCATTCCACGTCGCGGCCGATGGCCGACAGCGTTTCCGCATCCATCGAATGGTCGACGCGTTCCACGTCCTGCTCGATGATCGGACCTTCGTCGAGGTCGCCCGTGACGAAGTGCGCGGTGGCGCCGATCAGTTTCACGCCGCGCTGGTGCGCCTGGGCATATGGCCGGGCACCCTTGAAGCTGGGCAGGAACGAATGGTGGATGTTGATCGCCTTGCCCTTGAGCCGCGCGCACAGCGAGGGCGACAGGATCTGCATGTAACGCGCCAGCACTACCAGGTCGATGTCGTGCGATTCCACCAGTTCGACGATGCGCGCCTCCTGCGCGAGCTTGGCGCTTTCCGGTGCGCCCGCGGCCAGCGGCAGGTGGTGGAACGGAATGTTGTAGCTGGCGGCCAGCTGGTAGAAATCCATGTGGTTCGACACGATCGCCGGGATCTCGACGGGCAGCAGCCCGCTCTTGTAGCGGAACAGCAGGTCGTTCAGGCAGTGGCCGATCTTCGACACCATCAGCAGCACGCGCGGCTTGCGGTGCGCATCGTGCAGGTGCCATTCCAGGCGCAGGGTGTCGGCCAGTTCGGCGAAGTCGGCACGCAGGACGGCATCGCCCACCCCGGCATCCTCGGCGGCGAAGTGCACGCGCATGAAGAACTTGCACGTTTCCTGGTCGCCGAACTGGGCGGAATCGATGATGTTACAGCCGTGCTCGGCAAGAAAGCCGGACACGCGGTGCACGATGCCGCGCTGGTCCGGGCAGGAGAGCGTCAGGATGTATTCGGGGTTCATGGTTGAGTAAGGGCTGAGGTGGAGACTGAGGTGGCCGGACACGCCGGCGCAAGAGCGCTATTGTCGCACGAACGGCAGAGCATACCAATATGGCAAGGGCGCGCCCGCCTTGCGGCACCCGGCCTATACTGAATCCCAGGTAACAGGCAGCCGCCGCGCGATGCATCTGACCGGGCCTTGCGCGGCATCTTCATCACACAACAGGAGAGCCACCCATGACCACCAACATCAACGATCCGGTACCGATGCCGAGCAGCGGCAACCACCCGGCGGTCGACATGCCGCGCAGCCAGAACACGCAGGCGAAGGATGCCGTCGCCCTGCTCACCGCCGACCATGACAAGGTCAAGCAACTGTTCCGCGAGTACGAACGGCTGCAGAACATCGGCGACATCAGCCTCAAGGCCGACCTGGCCCTGCAGATCTGCATGGAACTGGAAATCCACACCATGATCGAAGAGGAAATCTTCTATCCGGCCGTGCGCCAGGAAACCGGCGATGAAAAGATGGTGCGGGAAGCCATCCAGGAACACGCCGAGGCGAAGGAGCTGATCGCCCATATCCAGGGCATGTCGGGCGACGATCCGGACCTCGACAGCACCATGGCGATGCTGCGCAAGGCGATCGAACACCATGTGCAGGAAGAAGAGCAGGAAATGTTCCCGCAGGCGCGCCAGGGCGATGCGGACCTCACGGCGCTGTGCGAACAGCTGGCCGACCGCAAGGAGCAGCTGGAACACGACATGGGCGCACGCCCGCTGCGCAGCGGCACCCGCGAAGCCGTCGGCGAACGCTCGGCGATCGGCAAGGCCGATTCCTGAGCGATCGCCGGAACTTACGCGACAGCCTCCTTCTCTAATTACACGAGGCGGCCAGCCCGGCCGTCTTGGCATCCGGGCCTGCAGCCCGGCTTCGAGTCATGCGGCTCGATTCATTCGACTCGTTTGATTCGCTCAATTGATTCGATTTAGAGAGAGAGGTGGAGTATGGCTACACATCACGGCGAAGAACCAGACCAGCCCCGTGGCGAATCCCGCGGCAATCCGCTAACCGATGCGAGTTCCGCGCAGAGATCCGAAGCAAACCAGGGGAGCAGCCAGCGCGCGGCCGCCCAGGGCAGCGGAAAAAGCACAAGCAAACGGGGTTTTGCCGCAATGGACGAGGCAACCCAGCGGATGATCGCCAGCAAGGGGGGCCAGGCAGCCCACCAGAAAGGGACAGCGCACGAATTCGATTCCGAGGAAGCGCGCCGCGCCGGCCAGAAAGGCGGCGAGGCGGTCAGCCGCGATCGCGAGCACATGGCGGAAATCGGCCGCAAGGGCGGTGAAAGCCGCCAGTCGGCCAGCCGGCTGGCACGCCAGGGGGCCAAGGAAGAAAAGCGCTGACAGGGCGACGCGGGCCGCGTCGGCGCATCCACACCGCGGCGGGCCGGGGCAGCTCCCGGTGCCGCCGGTCATCCGGCATGCCTCCCATGCCTGGCCGCAAGCCATCCCCCCGTTCCGCCCACTCCGCATCGACACTGGTATCGACACCGCATCATCGACGCCACATCATCGGCACCGCATCATCGACGCCACATCGTCGACACCGGTCATCGACACCGCGGCTTCGGCGTGTCCCGCGATTGGCCCGCTTATTTTGCGCCACACCAGGCATTGCGCCGCATGGCTTGCCGCCAGGGAATCGGGCTTCCGGCAGGGCTTAGTCCTGCTGCTGGCGGGGCGTCTACCTCTTTCGGCAGTGGCGGATCCAGCCCGCACGGTTCATCGCGCGATTTCATTGTCTGCGATACAATGAATTTCCAAATTCAGAAGAGGCATGTATGAGCAATCAAGCACAGGAAGACGCACTGAAAACGCCGACCGACCTCGGCAACAAGGCCCGCAAGGACGTGGCCGAAGGGCTGAATGCGCTGCTGGCGGATACGTTCGCGTTGTACATCAAATGCAAGAATTTCCACTGGCACGTGAGCGGCCCACACTTCCGCTCCTACCACCTGCTGCTCGACGAGCAGGCCACGGCGATCTACGCGATGCTCGATCCGATCGCCGAGCGCGTGCGCAAGCTGGGCGGCACCACGATCCGCTCCATAAAGCACATCGCGGAACTGCAACGCATCAAGGACAATGACGAGCCCTTCGTCGACGCGATCGCCATGCTGGACGAACTGCGCGCCGACAACCAGGCGCTGGTGAAATCGATGCGCGAAGTGCACGACGTGTGCGACGAAGACCAGGACATCGCCACCGCCAGCGTACTGGAAAACTGGATCGACGAAGCCGAACAGCGCATCTGGTTCCTGTTCGAATCGACCCGTACCGCCTGATTCAGGCACCAGAAACTGGCGCTACAGCACTCCGACGATCACGCTGGACGCCTTGAACAGCGCGGTCGCCGGCATGCCGGCCGCCAGTGCCAGTTCCTCCGCGCTGTCGCGCGTCACGGTCGCCGCGATCGTGCCGCCACCCGGCAGCGCGATCGCCACCTCCGCGTTGACCGCGCCGGGCACGACCCGGGCAACGGTGCCGGCCAGCTGATTGCGGGCCGACAGTTTCACGCGCTGCATGGTTCCCTGAACTGCTCCCTCCTCCGCCACCGCGACGATCACCGACGACGCCTTCACCAGCGCGAACGCCTGCACGCCCGGCGCCAGGCCCAGGCTTGCCGCGCTTTCATGCGTGACCACCGCCACGATGCGCTGGCCGCCGACGATGCGCAGCACGACCTCATCGTTGACGGCGCCGCGCGTCAGGGTTTCCACGGTACCCAGGAACTGGTTGCGTGCACTGGTTTTCATATTCATCACCTGTAGCAGATTCACATCGCGCAGGCCGTCCGCGCCCTGGCTCCGGCCCAGTTGTTCGACGAAACGCCGATGCAGTTCCTCCAGGTGGAGGAACTGCGCCACCAGTTGCCCGCCCCGTTCGGTGAGCCGGGTGCCGCCACCGCCCTTGCCGCCCGCCAGCCGCTCGACCAGCGCCGTGCCGGCCAGGTTGTTCATCGCTTCCACCGCATCCCACGCGCCCTTGTAGCTCATGCCCACGGCCTTGGCCGCCGCCGTGATCGAGCCGTGCTCGGCGATCGCGGCCAGCAGTGCGATGCGGTCCGAGCCGCCCAGCTGCCGCCCGCCGGCACTCAGCCACAGCTTGCCGTGCCATTCCAGGGGATCGGGTGTCGCCGCCTCCGTCATATTTCCTCCGTCATGGTTTTTCCGCCACGATGACGCCATCGGCCATCGTCAGGACATGGCCGCCGAACGCGACGGCATCTTCCGGGTCGTGCGTGATCATCAGCATCGGAATATCGAGGCGGCGCTGCAGCGTATCGAGTTCGGCGCGCATGCGCACGCGCAGCGCCGGGTCCAGGGCCGCGAACGGCTCGTCCAGCAACAGCGCGGCCGGCTCGGCGACCAGGGCGCGCGCCAGCGCCACCCGCTGCCGCTGGCCGCCGGACAACTGATCCGGCAACTGCTGCGCCACCGGCGCTAGCGCAAACGCATCGAGCCAGTAAGCAACCGCTTCGCCATCGACCGCGCGCGGCGGGTTGAACAGGCCGCGGCGCAGGCCGAAGGCGATGTTCTGCCGCACGTTCAGGTGGGGAAACAGCGCGTAGTCCTGGAACAGGTAGCCGACGTTGCGCCGCTGCGGCGGCACGTCGATGCCGTTGGCGCTGTCGAACAGCACCCGGCCAGCGAGCTCGACATAGCCGGCATCCGGCCGGGCCAGGCCGGCCACTGCCTTCAGCATCTGGCTCTTGCCGGCGCCCGAAGCGCCATAGATGACGATGCGCTGGCTGTCCGAGGCAAAGCGCGCGTTCAGCCGGAACGCGCGGTTGCCGGAGCGCAGCGTGGTATCGATGTGGACCCGGATCATGGCAGCGCCCTGCGTGGCGGCGCCAGCCTGCTGGCCAGCACCAGCACGGCCACGCAGGAAAGCGAGGTGACCAGCACCAGCAGGTTGGCGGTATCGTCCTGCCCGGCCTGCACGGCTTCGTAGACGGCGATCGACAGCGTCTGCGTCTTGCCGGGAATGCTGCCGGCCACCATCAGCGTGGCGCCGAACTCGCCCATCGAGCGGGCGAACGCAAGCAGGGTACCGGCCAGCACGCCGCGCCAGGCCAGCGGCAGCGTCACCCGCAGGAACACCCCGGGGCCGGATACGCCGAGCACGCGCGCGGCCTGCTCCAGTTGCGGGTCGACCGTCTCGAACGCCGAACGCGCGCCTTTCACCACCAGCGGGAATGCGACCACGGCCGCCGCGATCACCGCGGCCTGCCACGTGAAGATCAGGTTGATGCCGAACGTGTCGTGCAGCCAGCCGCCCAGCGGGCCGTTGCGGCCGATGACGACCAGCAGGTAATAGCCGAGCACCGTGGGCGGCATCACCATCGGCAGTGTCAGCAGCGCATCGAGCAGCTCGCGGCCGGGAAAGCGCCGGCGCGCCAGCACCCAGCCGATGGCCACGCCGAACACCAGGTCGATCAGCGTGGCGCACAGGGCCACCTTGAGCGACAGGGCAAGGGCGATCCAGGCGTCCGCCATCAGCGCTTGCCGCAGCGGTGCGTGACCCGCAGGGCCGTGGAACCGGACACGCCGGCCAGGAACCGCAACGCGGCAAGCGGGGGAAACAGGATGTTCCTGCGCATGAGTTTCTCGTCGAGAACCGAAAAGCGCAATATACCTGAATATATAGCGTGAACGCTACAGCAGTTCGACGGTCAATCCGCCCTCCAGCAGGGGCCGCTGGAGGATGTGATAGACCGCGGGATCGAAGCGCGCCGTGCCGCGCTTTTTCTTCAGCCTGCCGGTGCCGAGATAGCACCAGTTGTCGACCAGCTGCTTCTGCTTCAGGCCACCGGATTCCTCGACGATTGCGATCGGCCCGTCGAACGGCCAGCGCCGCACCAGCATGTGCCCGAGCGCCGCATGCAGCCGCGCACCGTGCTCGGCCAGGCTTTCCTCGCCGGTGCAGCCGCCCCGGCAGCGCGCCAGCTGCCGCGCGAAGCATGGCCGGCCCGGGCTGCCCTTCTCCAGGCCCGTCAGCACCGAGCACAGATTGGCCGCCTGCGCCACGTTCTTCAGCGTTTCCTGCGCCGCCTTCTTCGTGCCGAACAGGCCGAACAGGCCATCGGTGCGGCCGAAATCGACTTCTTTCGCAAAGACGATCTCCGGCCGGTGTTCGCGCAGCGCGATCGCGCACATGTCGCGCTGCTGGCGCAGCTTGACGTTGAAGACCGGCTGGTGTTCGCGGATCAGCATCGCCTCGCGCAGCAGCGCGCCCAGTTCCCCACCGGTGCGTTCGAAATCGATGTGGTGGGTGCGCGCCAGCATCTGCGCTTCCTCGGGCGTGCGCAGGTGCGACAGCACGCGCTGCCGGATGTTGACGCTTTTGCCAATATAGATCGGCGTGGCGGCCTCGTCGCGGAAGATGTAGATGCCCGGCTGCTGCGGCAATACATCGATGCAGTCGCGCGGGATGTGCGCGGGATACGTGAACAGGAGTGCGGGATCGGCGCGGATCAGCAGTCCCACTGAATTGACATGGGTGCGCATCCCGCCATGATACGGCGTGGCAACATGGGCAGGCAAGATCGAAATACCATGCTGTGGTACAGTCTCGCCGCCATGACAGCCACACTGAAATACCTCGGCGCGTACTCCGACGACACGCGCCACCAGGTGCAAGCCCTGCTGAACCAGAACCGCCTCGGCGACGTGATCAAAAAACGTTATCCGAAAGCCCACGAAGTGCGCAACGACAAGGCGCTGTACGACTACGTGCAGGACCTGCGCGACGAGTTCCTGCGCAACGCCGCGCCGATCGACAAGGTACTTTTCGACAGCAAGATCCACGTCATCAACCACGCGCTCGGCCTGCACACGGCGATCTCGCGCATCCAGGGCGGCAAGCTGAAGGCCAAGCACGAAATCCGCGTGGCCACCATGTTCCGCGACTGCCCGATCGAGTTCCTGCGCATGATCGCCGTGCACGAACTGGCGCACGTGAAGGAAAAGCAGCACGACAAGGCATTCTATAAACTCTGTACGTACATGGAGCCCCATTACCACCAGTACGAGTTCGACGTGCGCCTGTACCTGACGGAACTGGAGCATTCGGGGCAGAAGCTGTGGTAAGCGGGGCCGCGATGCGAAAAACGCCACGCCTGCCGCCCACCCGCCAGGAATCGGAAGCGGCCGCCGCGGACCGCGCCGCCCACCGCGAGGAACGCGAGCGCAGGGATGCGCAGGTGCGCGGCGTGCCGTCCATCGCCGCCATGCGCGATGCGATCAAGGCAGCCGCGCGCACCCTGCCGCCCATCGCCGAGGTAGCGCGCGTCAAGGCGCTCGACAAGGCGGCCTTTCGCGCGCGCGCCGCGCAGGGGCTGCCGTTCGTGATGACCGGCATCGTCGGGCGCTGGCCGCTCGCCGCGCTGACGGTGCAGTCGCTGCGCGAGCACTACAGCCACCTGCCCGTGCGGGCGCGGGTGGGCGACTATGTCAACACGGCCTTCGCGGCCGACCGGGCGATGCGCGACATGGGCATGCTCGAGTATCTCGACCTGGTGGCCGCCGGCACGCCGGGCCTGCCTCCCTACCTTGGCAACCTGGCATTGCGCGAGCTGAACCGGCTGTGCCACTGGCCTGCGTATTTCGACAAGATGGGCCCGCCCCGCTTCTGGCTGGGCCCCGCGGGCACGGTCACGCCGCTGCACTGCGACTACGACGACAATGTCTTCGCCCAGGTCTGGGGCACGAAACGGATCATGCTGGCGCCGCCGCATCACGACGAGTTCCTGTACCCGTCCGAAGCCAACGCCATCCTGTTCGGCTCGCCGTTCGATCCCGAGGCGCCCGACTTCGACCGGTTTCCGCTGGCGCGCCACGCCGCGACGGTCGAATGCATCGTCGGCCCCGGCGACATGCTGTATGTGCCGGCCGGCTGGTTCCACCAGGTGCGCGCGCTGAGTTTTTCGCTGTCGTCGAACCGCTGGGCGCGCGGGGTGCCGCTGGCGCTGGGGGACGGGGCCGCGCTGGCGGGATAGGCCACACCCTGGGCGACGCCATGCCTCATGCGTACTGCGTCAATCGGCGTGCTGCCGGCCCTCCCGGTTGTGCAGCGCCTGGAGCATGGTGCTGCGCGACGATTGCAGGTGCGTGCGCATCGCCGCCAGCGCGGCCGGCACGTCGCGCGCCACCAGCGCGCGCAGGATCGCCACGTGTTCCTGCACCGCGTACTGGTTGCGCGGCAGCTCGTCGTGCTTGTCCCATTGGTAGTGGTAGTGGAAGACCAGCGATACCGCGTCGTTCAGGCTGTTCGCGAAGCGGTTCTCCAGCAGGCCGATCAGGAAGGTATGGAATTCGCGGTCGAGCGGCGGAAAATCCGCGTGGCTGGCTGCCGGTGCCGCGCCCAGCGCTTCGTGCCGCGCCAGCAGTTCGGCCAGGCGCGCGAAGGCCGCGTCGTCCGCCGGCAGCGCGGCCACCCGTTCGATGGCCTTCAGCTCGAACATCTCGCGCACTTCGCCCAGTTCCTGAGCGAACGACGGGTCGAAGGCGCACAGGCGCCAGCCGCCGCGCGGCTTCTTCTCGATCAGGCCGTGGCGGGAAAAGCCGATCAGGAATTCGCGCACGGCGATCGTGCTCACGCCGGAAGCGCGTGCCAGCTCCGCTTCGGAAAACTCGGCGCCCGGCGGCAGGTCGCGCTGGTGGATACGCTCCATCAGCACCTGCTGCAGCCGCTCGGTGCCGCTGTGCAGTTCCGAGACGTCGAACCAGTCTTCCGCGCGCGGCTTGCGCAGCAGGTGGCGCTCCTTCATGCCGGCGATCAGGCCACGCTCGATGAAGTGGGCCAGCGTGCTGCGGATCGCCGTGCGGCTGCCCTGCACCAGCTCCGTCATCCTGACCTCGGTGGGCAACGGTTCGCCGACCGCCACATGTTCGTCGATGTACTCCAGCAGAAGGTTGGTACAGCGTCGCGAGGTGGTGGGCAGCTTGGACATGGTGCGTGCATCGGGCCGCGCTGGCGGCGCAAGGACAATAATGGTTCATTTTACCTGCCCATCCGCCTGAGCATCCCGGTGTGCATTCACCCGGGATGCCGCCGCCCTGCCCCGGCGGCCCTGTCACGTCATCGCGCGAAGCGATGCCCGGAGATCATGCGTTGCCCATCAGCGGGATCACGCCGAACACGATGGCCGACACCAGCATGACCAGCGCCGCCGAGATCGACCAGATCAGCGTGTAGCGCTGGTGGTCGCCGAACTCCACTTCGGACATGCCGACCAGCAGGTAGGTCGATGCCACCAGTGGGCTGAGCAGGTGGACCGGCTGGCCGATGATCGACGCGCGGCCGATCTCGGCGGCGCTGATGCCGTAGATCTCGGCAGCCTTGGCCAGCACCGGCACGATGCCGAAGTAGAACGCATCGTTCGAAATGAAGAACGTGAACGGGATGCTGAGGATGCCCGTGACCACGGCCAGGTAGGGCCCCATCCACTCCGGCACGCCGGCGATGACGCTGTTGGCGATGGCGTCGACCATCTTCGTGCCCTGCAGGATGCCGACGAAGATGCCGGCAGCGAAGATCAGCGACACCACGGGCACCGCGTTGGCGGCATGGGAGGCGATACGCTCCTTCTGCTCCTGCAGGCCCGGGTAGTTGACCATGATCGCGATGGCGAAGAAGATCATGAACAGCGCCGGCAGCGGCAAGGCGCCCATGATCAGCAGCACCATCAGGGCCGCCGTCAGCAGGAAGTTCACCCAGATCAGCTTTGGCCGCGCAATGCCGGCGCCGGACAGCGTGATCTCCGGCGCGGCGGCTGCCGGGCCGGATGCCCCGCTCCCGCCGGAGCCGGCATGCGTGCCGGCCGCGTCCGCGCTGCCGCCATGGGCAACCCACTGGTCGGCGATCGCATTGAGCTCGGCGGTCGGCGGCATCCCCGCCAGCGCCGGCTGGGGGAAGCCCGGCGTGGTCGCGGCCTTGCGCCCGGCGCCGGCGGCCGGCAGTGCGGCGAAGCCGATGCGCTTGCGCTCCTTCATGCCGAGCATGTAGGCGACGAACAGCACCCACAGCGCGGTGACGGCCATCGGCAGGATCATCGGCACGAAAATCTCGCTGACATCCACGCCCAGCGCGCTGGCCGCCCGCGCGGTCGGCCCGCCCCACGGCAGGATGTTGAACACGCCTCCCGCCAGCATGATCACGCAGGCCAGCACCAGCCGGCTCATGCCCATGCGCTTGTACAGTGGCAGCATGGCCGACACCGTGATCATGTAGGTGGTGGCGCCATCGCCGTCCAGCGAGATGAACATGGCCAGCGCCGCCGTGCCGACCACGATCTTCATCGGGTCGCCGTCGACGATCTTCAGGATGCGGCGCACCACCGGATCGAACAGGCCGGCATCGATCATGATGCCGAAGTACAGGATGGCGAACATCAGCATGACGCCGGTGGGCGCCAGTTTCTTGATCCCGTCGAGCATCATCGGCCCGAGTTCGGGGCCGAAGCCGCCGATGATGCCGAAGGCGATCGGCACGATGATCAGCGCGACCAGCGCCGGCAGGCGCTTGGTCATGATAAGGAACATGAACACTACGACCATCGAATAGGCCAGGGTGGTCAACATTATCGGTCTCCTTGCAGGCGCGATACCTGCGTTCTTGCTGTTGTGTCGGGAAGCGCTGCGCAGGCTGCCGGGATCAGGCGGCAACCCCGCGGCGTTCAGGGTTCCAGGCAAATCGCCGGGATGGGCGGCGCCAGGACGGCGCGCGCGGAAGGGGTTCGTGCATCGTGTCTCCAGTCGTTGTCGGCGTATTGTTTTGCTCGTTTGTGCCGACTATAAGCTTGCGTTGCTTTCAACTGGCTTTCAGTGGCTTTCAGCGCCCGAACAATACGCCGACCTTCAGGCCGCGGCCGCCCTCGCCGGTGCCGAGCGCCACGGTGGCGCCGTGCATGCCGGCGATGTCGCGCACGATGGCGAGCCCCAGGCCGGTGCCGCCGGGATTGGCTTCCAGCGTTGCCTGGGCGCGGTAGAACGGCATCAGCACCTTGTCGTGCTCCTCCGGCGCGATGCCGGGGCCGCTGTCCACGACCTCCAGCAGCACGCCGGCCTCCTGCCGTGCCACCCGCAGCAGCACGCTGCCGCCGGCCGGCGTGTAGCGGATCGCGTTGTCCACCAGATTGGCGACCAGCTCGTGCAGCAGCAGTTCCTGGCCATGCACCGTGGTATCGGCGCCCTCCTCCGCCTCCAGCGCCAGGTCGATGCCTTTCTGGACCGCGGGCACGGCCAGCTCCAGTCCCACCTGGGCCGCCACCGCCGCCAGCGCGACCGGCCCGGCGGGCGCGCTGCCGCCGCCATGCTCGATGCGCGCCAGCGTGAGCAGGCGGTTGGCCAGGTGGATGGCGGAATCGGTGGTGCCGGCAATCGAGCGCACGATGGCGCGCATGGCCGCAGGGTCGTCTTCGCGCAGGGCCACCTCGGCCTGCGTCTTGAGCACCGCGAGCGGCGTGCGCAGCTGGTGGGAAGCATCGGCGATGAAGCGGCGCTGGCTGGCGATCAGGTCCTGCATGCGCGCCATGGTGCCGTTCATGGCGGCCACCAGCGGGCGCACTTCGCGGTGCACCAGGGCCTGGTCGATGTTCGACAGGTCGGACAGCGGACGCGTCTCGACTTCGCTCTTCAGTCGCATCAGCGGCCGCAGCACGAGGCGCACGGCAAACCACACCAGCGTGGCCACCGCCAGCACCAGCAGGGCCTGGCGCAGCAGGGTATTGAGCAGGATGCGCCGTGACAGCGCGCGGCGCGCATCGAGGGTCTCGCCCACCTGGATCAGCGCGATGCCGCGCATCGATTCGTCATACACCGGCTGCAGCAGGGCCGCGATGCGCACCGGCTCGCCGTTGTAACCGGCGTGATAGAAGCGCACCAGGGCCGGATACAGGTCCGAGCGCGGCACGCTTGCCGGCACCGGCGGCAGATCGTCGTAGCCGGACACGGTCTCGCCCTGCAGGCCGGTGACCTTGTAGTAGATGCGGCCCAGCGTGTCGGTCTCGAAACTGTCCAGCGCCACATAAGGCACGTTGGCGACCACCTTGCCGTCCCGTACCGAGACGCGCTCGGCCAGCGCGCGCGTGGACGACAGCAGCGAGCGGTCGTAGGCGATGTCGGCGGTTTCCAGCGCATCGCGGTACACCGAGACCGCGTTCAGCGCAACCAGCGCCACCAGCGGCAGGATCAGCCAGCGCAGCAGCTGGTTGCGCAGGCTGCCCAGCGGGCTGGCGGCAATGGTGCGGCGGCGCAGCGAGGCGAGCCAGGGCATGGCGGCCCCGGCGTCAGGCCGGGCGTTCCTGCATCAGGTAGCCGATGCCGCGCAGCGTGACGATCGACGCGCCGCCGTCGGGGCGGCGTTCGAGCTTCTTGCGGATGCGGTGGACGTACAGCTCGATGGCGTCGATATTGACGTCATCCTCCAGCGCGAACACTTCCTGGAACAGCTTTTCCTTCGACAGCGCGCGGCCCGGCCGCGCGATCAGCGCCTCCAGCACGGCGTGCTCGCGGGGCGTCAGCGCCAGCGGTTCGCCGCAGTAGGAAAACATGCGCGAGACGGTGTCGAAGCCGAGCTGCCCGCAGCGGTGCACCAGCGCCTCGTTGCCGCTGCGCCGGCGCAGCAGCGCTTTCACGCGCGCCTCCAGCTCGGCCAGCTCGAAAGGCTTGGCCAGGTAATCGTCGGCGCCTTCGTTCAGGCCCTGCACGCGGTCTTCCAGGCCGCCGCGCGCCGTCAGGATCAGCACCGGCGTGCCGCCGCGGCTGCCGCCGCGGGCGCGCAGGCGGCGCAGCACGTCCATCCCGTCCATGCGCGGCAGGGTCAGGTCGAGGATCACCAGCGCGTAATCCTGGGTGTGCAGCAGCGTGTCGGCATCGGCGCCGGTGGCCGCGCACTCGACAGTGAGATGGGCATCGCGCAGGGCCTTCGATACCCAGTGCGCCAGCTCGACATGGTCTTCGACTAACAGGATTCTCATGGCGCCAGTGTAAGCGCAAACGGCGCACCGCGGAAAGGCCGGGCCGCGGATGGGAACGACAGCGCTGATGAGTGTACCGACAGGTGCTCGCGTGCATTGAAAGGGAAATGAAAGCTCGGCGCGCTTATAGTCCGCCCAAAGCCGCAAGCAAAGCGGCACATAACGATGACAGATCAGGAGACACCATGAAGCAACACCTCGCGCTCGCCGTCCTGGCAGCGCTTTCCCTCAGCCATTCCGCTTCCGCCCAGAGCAGCGTGCAGATCTACGGCCTGCTCGACGCCGGCGTCGAATTCGTCAACCACGCCGGCGACGACGGCGGCAACCTGGCGCGCGTCATCTCGGGCGGCAAGAACACTTCGCGCTGGGGCATTCGCGGCAGCGAGGACCTGGGCGGCGGCCTGAAGGCCGTGTACAACCTGGAAGGCGGCATCCTGATGGATACCGGCGGCGCCGACGGCGCGCTGTTCAAGCGCCAGGCCTACGTCGGCCTGGACGGCAAGTATGGCCGGCTCGTCATCGGCCGCTCCTTCACCACGACCTATGACCTGGTGATCAAGTTCGACCCGATGGGCTTTGCGCCGAACTATTCGTGGGCCACCACCGGCGGCGCGACAGGCCCGTCGAAATACGGCATGACGACGGCGTTCGACAACCTGGTGAAATATACCGGCAAGACCGGCGGTTTCACCTATGGCGCCTCGCTCGGCCTCGGCGAGAAAGCGGGCAACAGCAACGACGGGCGCAAGATCGCGCTGGGCGGTTCGTGGTTCGGCGACGGCGTGGGCCTGATGGCGGCGTGCGAGCAGATCAACGGCAGCACGGCCGCCCCCACCATCCGGCGCGACCGGACCAGCGCCTGCCACCTGGGCGCCGACTTCACCACGGGCGACTGGCGCTACACGGCCGGCATGCGCGGCTACAAGCTGCGTTCCGGCGCCGCCGCGACGCCCGACCTGCGCGGCAACACCTACTGGGGCGGCATCACCCGGGTCATCGACGACGTGACATTGACCGGTGCCGTCTACCACATCGACACGCGCAAGCTGCCGGCCGGCCAGGACGCCGATCCGACGATGTTCGTGGCGCGCGCCATGCTGGCACTGTCGAAGCGCACCACCCTGTACCTGTCGGCCGCGCATGCCAAGGCCGCGCGCGGCCAGCTGGTCGGCCTGTCGCGCGACGACGCCGGCGCCGCCCCGACCCAGAGCGGCATCACCGCCGGCATCCAGCACCGTTTCTAAGCCGATCCCGGGCATGCCGGCGCATCGCGCTATGATGGGCCCATGAAACACCTGCGCTCCCTCCTGCCGGTCTGCGTTGCCCTGCTCTGCCTGGGGAGCGCCGGGGCCGCGCCGCCCGAGGCGGAATGCCTGATCCCGTCCAAGCCGGGCGGCGCGATGGACCTGACCTGCAAGCTGGCCCGCACGGCACTGCAGCAGGCCCCCGCCGCGCCGCAGCTCAAGCTCAGCTACCTGCCGGGCGGCGTCGGCGCGGTGGCATGGCACACGCTGGTCTCGCAGCGGCGCGCGGAAGCGAATACGCTGGTCACGTTCTCCAGCGGCTCGATCCTCAACCTGGCCCTGGGCAAATTCGGCAAGGCCGATGTCGACGACGTGCGCTGGGTCGCCGCGTTCGGCGCCGACTACGGCATGGTCGCCGTGCCGTCCGATTCGCCCTACCGCACGCTGGGCGACCTGATCGGTGCTTTGCGCCGCGATCCGCGGCGCGTGCTGATCGGCATGTCCGGCACGGTGGGCAGCCAGGACTGGATCAAGATGGCGCTGCTGGCGCGCCTGGCCGGCATCGACCCGCGCAAGCTGCGTTTCGTGGCGCTGGAGGGCGGCGGCGAGCAGTTCGTGGCGATGCAGGCCAATCACGTGCAGGCGGTGTCGGGCGACACGTCGGAAGCCCTGCTGTACGCGGGGCCAGGCAAGGTGCGCGTGCTGGCGGTATTGTCCGAAGCGCGCCTGCCGGGCCTGCTGGCCAACGTGCCGACGGCGCGCGAACAGGGCTATGACGTGGTATGGCCGGTGATCCGCGGCGTGTGGATGGGCCCGGACGTGCCGGACGCCGACTATCGCCGCTGGGTCGCGGCCTTTGCCGGCATCGAAACGGCGCCCGGCTTCGCGCAGATGCGCACGCAGGCCGGGCTGTATCCGTTCTCACTGACCGGCGATGCGCTGACCGCCTATGTCAAGCGCACCGCGGCAACCTACAACCGGCAGGCGGAGCAGTTCGGGCTGGTGCGCGAACGGTAATCACACTTCAGGCGGTCAGTTGCAGCAGCACCGAGGCATGCGGCGCCAGCGCCTGCTTCACGCTGCCGGTCAGCGTTGGCAGGTCGCGCCGTGCCCACAGGTCGCGGCACCGCACCTGCCGGCCGCCCAGGTTCAGGCGCGACAGGTCGAACACCAGTTCCGTGGCACTGTCGCCGGTGTTGAACAGCGCCAGGTAATGCACGTTGGCCTTGCCGGCCGGCTGGGCGCTCCAGATGCGCGTGCCGGCATCGGCACGGTGCGGCCGGTTCGCCGTGCTGCGCTGGTTGACGGCCAGCACTTCCGGGTTGGTCAGCAGCGCCAGCGTGCGTTCATCGAGGTGGCGCAGGTCGCCGCCCATGATCAGCGGCGAGCGGGCGATCGACCACAGCGTCATCAGCGTCTGCTGTTCGTCCGGCGTGAATTTGGTATCGCGCTGGCCCAGCGCCAGCCGGCCCAGCGGCAGCATGTCGGCATCCGGCCAGGAATTGGCGCCCATGTACGGATTCCAGTTTTCCAGCCGCGTGAACTGCTCGTGCAGCAGCTTCCACTCGTCCCAGAAATCGTCCGAGATGCGCCACATCTGCGCGTAGTGCGGCACGTGCAGCGCCCACTTCAGGTCCGTTTCGCCGGGCGACAGGCTGAGGGCGATCGGCCGTCCCGTCTTGCGGATCGCCTTGTGCGCCGCCTCGATTTCCGGCCAGTTGGCATCGTAGGGCCGCGACATGTCGTCCATCTTCACGAAGTCCACGCCCCACGACGCATACAGCGCGAAGATCGAGTCGTAGTAGGCCTGGGCGCCGGGCTTGCTCATGTCCACGCCGTACATGTCGGGATTCCACGTGCAGATCGAATTCGTGTTCGCGATGTCCTGCGCGCGGTACTGCGTGCCCAGCACCGGCGTATTCGCGCGCACCGCCTGGCGCGGAATGCCGCGCATCACGTGGATGCCGAACTTCATGCCCATCCTGTGTACCTGGTCGGCCAGCGCCTTGAAGCCGCCGCCGTTGGCCGCGCTGGGGAAACGGTTCGGCGCCGGCAGCAGGCGGCCGTTGGCATCCATCGTCAGTTCCGCGCCCTTGCGGTATTCATAGCTGCTGGCGTTCGGCTCGTACCACTGGATGTCCACGGTGAACACGTCGTACCCGGACGGCAGCAGCTTGTCGGCCATGATGCGGGCATTTTCCAGCGCCTGCGCCTCGGTGATCGTGGTGGCGAACGAGTTCCAGCTGTTCCAGCCCATCGGCGGGGTCGGGGCCAGCGCGTTCGTCTTGCGCGCGGCGGCAGGCGTCGCTGCGCCAGCGACGGCCGGGGTCACGCCGGCCAGGCCGGTGAGGATGGAAGCGGTAAGGAGGTTTCTGCGGTGTGGGTTCATGCTCTGCCTGGAATCGAATGATCGGATGGACCGCCGCGCGTGGTTCACCTGGCGGCAGGTTCCGCTTTTTATGTCGTCCAACCCAGTGCCGGCGCGGCCGGCGATCTCCTCCCGGGTTGAGCGAGCACGATGATAACTCGGCAATCAGGCGGTGATCACCGCTTCTGCGATCAAGAAAAAAGCCGCTTCGATACCGAAACCGGCATCACATGCCGTGCGCCCGCGCGCCGCTGCCGATGCTACTTTTCCAGTCTCAATCGTTCAAGGAGGGATCATGGATCAGTCGACTTTCCAGGACTGCATCGACGCCTGCAACCGCTGCGCCCAGGCTTGCGACAATTGCGCCGCGTCCTGCCTGCGGGAAGAGGATGTGAAGGCCATGGCGCGCTGCATCGCGCTGGACATGGACTGCGCGCAGGTCTGCCGCACGGCGGCGGCACTGATGGCACGCGGCAGCGACCATGCCGCGGCGCTGTGCCGTGTTTGCGAAACGGTCTGCCGCGCCTGCGCCGCCGAATGCGGCCAGCACCAGATGGATCACTGCCAGCAATGCGCGCAGGCCTGCCGGGAGTGCGCCGACGCGTGCGCAAAGATGGCTGCCTGAGCAACCGGGCGCGGCAGCGAGGTCGACGAAGACAGCGCCGCAAAATACATTTGCGCGAATATGTCTTTATAATGGCGTCTTTGCCGCGCCTGCCCTTCCATGTCTCCCCACGACACCCAGCCCCACGACGTCCGGTCCGCCTTCCAGCGAGAATTTGCAACAACGGACACCTGGATTACCCGGGCCGTCGTGGTCAGCGCCGCCGCGATCGCCGGCCTGGTCGTGGTGGCGTTCAGCTGGCTGGCGGAGGCCGGGCTCGGGCTCTTCCTGGGCATGGCGGAGGGCGCCTGGTGGCTGCCCCTGCTCTGGACGCCGCTGGTGTGTGCCGCCATCGTCTGGGCGACGCGGCGTTTTGCGCCGGGCGCCGCAGGCTCGGGCATTCCACAGGTGATCGCGGCACTCGATCCCGCGCTGTCGGGCGGGCGCCGGCCGCGCCTGGTGTCGCTCCGGCTGAGCATGGCGAAGATCGGCCTGACCTCGGCCGGGCTGCTCGGCGGGCTTTCGCTGGGACGGGAAGGCCCGTCGGTGCAGATCGCCGCCGGCGTGATGCTGGCGGCACGGCGCTGGCTGCCGCGGCGCAGCGGTGTCAGCGCGCATTCCCTGCTGGTGGCCGGCGGCGCGGCCGGCATTGCGGCGGCGTTCAATACGCCGCTGGCCGGTGTCATGTTCGCCATCGAGGAACTGTCGCGCACGCCGGAACAGCGCAACAGCGGCCTGATCGTGGCCGGCATCGTGCTGGCCGGCCTGATCGCCGTATCGATCCATGGCAACGGCACGCATTTCGGCGTGATCCATCCGGGCCCGATCGGGCTGTTCCTGCTGTGGCCGGGCCTGCTGGTAACGCTGGTGACCGGTGCCGCGGGCGGGCTGTTTGCACGCCTGCTGCTGACCTGCCTGCGCGGCAAGTCGGCCGACCTGCCGACCCGCTGGCGGGCCCGATACCCGGTACGCTTTGCCGCCGGCTGCGGCCTGGCTGTGGCGATCATCGGTGCCGTGAGCGCCGGGGCAACCTACGGCAGCGGCAACGAAGCGACCCGCAGCCTGCTCGAGAACAGCCCCGCGGTGCCCGGCGGATTCGCTTTCCTGAAATTCGTGGCCACCTGGCTCACCGCGTGGTCGGGCGTGCCGGCGGGGATTTTCGCACCGTCCCTGTCGATCGGCGCGGCGCTCGGCCACGATATCGCACTGCTGACCGGGTATACCCAGGGCGCCGCCCTGATTGCGCTGGGCATGGTCGGCTTTCTCGCCGCGGCAACCCAGGCCCCGCTGACGGCGTTCATCATCGTGATGGAAATGGTCGACGGCCACGGCATGGTGCTGAGCCTGATGGCTTGCGCCGTGGTCGCCAGTACCGTGTCGCGCGTGCTCACGCCGCCCCTGTACTCTGCCCTGGCCACGATCCAGTTGCCGCCACGCGCACAACCTGGTGCACGGCCGGACGGACAAAGCGCCCCTGGACCGGCGTGAGGCATGCCCGGGCCACGCCGCCGGCATTGCGCAGGAATTGCGCCGGCGGTGCGAATGACGGCGCTCAGGCCTCGGGCGCCGTCCAGACCAGGTTCCACAAATGGCCGTCGATATCCTCGAATCCCTGGTCGTACATGAAGCCGTGGTCTTCGGGCGGATGGGGGATGCGGCCGCCTGCGGCAACGGCCCTGGCGATCAGGCTGTCCACTTCTTCGCGGCTTTCGCAGCTCAGGCAGATGATGACTTCGTTCGCAGTGCCGGCATCGGCGAGCGGCTTGTCGATCAGGGACTTGAAGAACGCTTGCGTCATCAGCATCGCATGGATGCTGCCGTCCACGATATTCATGAACGCCGCGCTGTCGCTGGAAAAGCGCGGGTTGAACGTGAAGCCGAGCGCAGCGAAGAAGGCCCGGGATTTGTCGAGATCCCGGACGGCCAGGTTGAAGATGATCTGCTTGTTCATGATGCTCCCATTGGTGACTGCGGTTGGACAGCGGGGATTACTGCAATGTGACGACGTTCGGGACCGCCGGAAATCGACACGCCGCGTCCAGGATTCGCAGCGCCGCAGGCCGCGGGCCAGGCCCCGGGTTCGCCCGGCATTTGTAACCATGTTGCAGCAACTGCCGGAAACCTTGCCCTTCGTGCTAGATTGCGCACTCTTTCATAGCAAGCCAGGAGTTATTGATGACTGTAGCAAAAATGGCAATCGCAATCGGCGGTTGGCTGATCACCACCATTGCTGGCGCGCAGGCACTCTCCGATATCGCAGCCGTTTCGCAATTGTCGACAGAGCAGAATTCCATTTTCATCACCACGCCCGGGAAAGAAGGCCTGTTCATCTATACGCCGGATTCCACCGCGAAGGCCGACAATGTACGCATCGTCAGGACGTCCAACAACCGCACCTATATCCGGCATATCGATGGACCGATCAATGCCGGCTGGTGGATGGACACGCATGCGGCCGACAATTCGAAGGCGCTCGATGCCGTGCTCGATTTTGCGCCCACGGGCGCCGAGATCGTCATTCCCAACGGCGTCTACAAGTTCGCGCAGCCTGTCGTGCTTCCCTTCAAGAAGCGGCTGTCGATCAAATCGCTCGGCACGCTGTCCTTCCCGAATTCGGACGGCCTGACCGTGCGCGGCACCCACAAGCTGGAGCTCAATGTCATCGAAGGCAAACCGTGGGCGGCCAAGCCGGTATACCGGAACTATGCCCATGCCGGCCTCACGCTGGAGGATGCGACGGAATCGAATATCCAGGTCTACCGGGTATCCGGCTTTGCCAATGGCATCCGCCTGACCGGCTCGGGCAGGCAGTCGAACGGCAAGTGGTACGGCAGCCAGTACAACCGCGTGACGTTCGACACGCTGCACCAGAACCGCGTGGGCATCCTGCTCACGACCGGCAAGGTCAGCGACACGCCGGGCGTGGAAAATGGCAAGGAAGGATGGGTCAACGAAAACACGATCACCGGCGGCCGCATCACGGGCGAGGTCGGGCTGGCATCGATCAGGGGCAAGGGCCAGACGGACCCGTTCAATAACAACAAGTTCTACAACATCGGCTTCGAGCAGCTCACCACGTCGATCGACATGCAGTTCGCGGCATTCAACATGTTCATGGCGCCCCGCTTCGAGCAGAAATTCCCGGCCCGGTTCACCGAACGGTCACGCGGCAATGTCTTCGTCGTGTCCATCATGTTCCGCGACACCATTGCCGCCACGGCCGGCAGCGAGACGATCTTGCTCGGCAATATCCTGACGCCGGGAGGCAGCCTGTCGGCGATCGGCGAGGCGTCGGACATGGAAACCAAGACGCTGCGGCCGATCCTGCGGAACGTCCCGTCGCGCTAGGGAGACGGGCAGCGCACCGGCAATGCCTGAGACAAGCCGATTGTGCGCCGCACAAAACCCCGCTTGACATTGACAGGCATCTCTGTAGACTAGCTTATGTTGCGCTGCACAATAAATTTTCGGAGTCGCAGCCGCCCCTCTCATCAATATTATTAGAATGGAGAAACATATGTCTACGATTCCCGAGCAATTTTCCACCGCGGCCAAAGCCAATCTCGACGCCCAGTTCACCAGCTTCACAGCCCTGACCAGCAAGGCATTCGAAGGCGTTGAAAAGCTGATCGCCCTGAACCTGGCCACCGCCAAGGCATCGCTGGAAGGCTCGTCCGTCGCCGCCAAACAGCTGCTGTCGGCCACCAATCCGCAGGAATTCTTCTCGCTGAGCGCCGCCCAGGCACAGCCGGCGGCTGAAAAAGCCGTTGCCTACGGACGCCAGCTGTCGTCGATCGCCGCCGACACCGCCGCCGAATTCTCGAAGGCTGCCAAGGCACAGATGTCGGAAACCAACGGCAAGGTGCTCTCGCTGGTGAACGAGGCCAGCAAGCATGCGCCGGCCGGCAGCGAAAACGCCATCGCGCTGTTCAAATCCGCACTGGGCAGCGCCGATGCCGGCTACGCGCAGTTCACCCGTACGGCAAAACAGGCATCGGACACGATCGAAGCCAACGTGAACGCCGCGGTCAGCCAGTTCAACGCGGCCGTCAAGAACGCCCCGGCGGCTGCCACCGCCAAGTAAGCGGCATGCGGCGCCGGTGCCCTGGCCACGATGACGGCTGCGGCACCGGTCAGCCGCACCACCTGCACCACCTGCACCACCTGCACCACCTGCCTCATCTGCACCACCTGCCTCATCTGCACCATCTGCCGCATTACCTGCGGCACCCGCCGAATTACCCGCCGCATTACCCGCCGCGCTGCCCCTTCAGCAAGGCCACCAGCGCCGCCGGCTCCACCTCGACCAGCATGCGCTCCGCATTGCGCGGATGGATGAAGCCTTCCTCGCGCGCGTGGGCGACGAAATCGATCAGCCGGTCATAGAAGCCATCCACGTTGTACAGCGCGATCGGCTTGTCATGAATGCCCAGCTGCGACCAGGTCAGCATCTCGAACAGTTCTTCCAGCGTGCCCAGGCCGCCAGGCATGGCGATGAAGCCATCGGACAGCTGGGCCATCATCGCCTTGCGCTCGTGCATGTCCTTGACGATGAATTGCCGCGTCAGGCCCATGTGGCCCACTTCGCGCTCGACCAGCGCAGTGGGAATCACGCCGGTTGCCTCGCCGCCCAGGCGCAGCACCTCGTCGGCGATCACGCCCATCAGGCCCACGTTGCCGCCGCCGTACACGAGCGCCAGGTTGGCATCGACCAGCGCGGCCGCCAGGGCGCGCGCGCGTTCCGCATACAGCGGGCTGGCGCCGGCATTGGCGCCACAGTAAACACAAACGGATTTCACTTGTTCAGTTTCTTCAGGTAGTCGTCGGACAGTTTCTGGAAGCGCGCCAGCGTTTCGCCGCGCAGGTAGGGTTCGACCTGGATCAGCACCTGGTAGCAGCCGCGCGCCAGCGCGTCGGCCATCGACTGCTGCTCGGTGTACTTGCGCGGGTTGCGCACGTATTCGTAGGACAGCCAGTACGTGGCCACCACCACCATGTTGGTGGCCATCGCGTCGATCTTCAGGTCGTTCGCTTCCAGCGAACCTTCGCTGCGCAAGTCCTCGCACAGCTGCCGGGCCACCTTGATCTTGTGCGCCAGGATCTGCTTGAAGTGCAGTTCCAGCTTGCGGTTGCGCGACAGCAGGTCGTTCAGGTCGCGGTAGAAGAAGCGGTAACGCCAGATCAGCTCGAACATCAGGTGCAGGTACTGCCACACATCCTCGATGTTGGAACGGCGGCCGGCCGGCACATGCAGGATGCGCTCGATCTCCTGCTCGAACTCGACGAAGATCGAGTTGACGATGTCGTCCTTGTTGCGGAAGTGGTAGTACAGGTTGCCCGGAGAAATGCTCAGCTCTTCGGCGATCACCGTGGTGGTGATGTTCGGTTCGCCGAATTCATTGAACAGGCGCAGCGACAATTCCTGGATGCGTTCGCGCGTTCGTCTGGGAGCTTTTTGTAACATGGGCGGAGGTACTGTTGTTCTGGACGCAAGCATAACACCGATGGCACGGCCGTGCGGAATTGCACCTGCGTAGCGCCTGCCTGGTCTACCTGCCCTTTTTCAGCTTGCCCACCTGTGCCCGCAGGCCATCCACTTCCTGCTTCAGCGACTCCACTTCCTGCCGCAGCGGGGCGGTGGCGGCGATCACGGCACGCTGCACCTGCTCCTCCATCGCCCGGTCGCGCAACTGCCGCTTCGGCGAAGCGGCCGATTCATGCCGCACGGCGGCGCGCAATGCCTCGGCGCGCTCGCGGCGCGCCGCGAAGTCCTCGATCCCTGCCTGCCAGATCGCCTGGATGCGTTTCTTGACCATGATGACGCTCTCCTATGCCGCCTGGGCCCGCCGTGCCTGGGAGTACAGCCGGAAGCCCTCGCGGATGTTTTCGCGCAATACCGCCCCCTTCCACGGTTTCGTGTAGAAGCGGTCGATCGCACCCTGGTTGATCGCGGCCATGATCGGCGTCAGGTCCGCGTAGGCCGACAGCATGATGCGGAATGTCTCCGGCGCCAGGTTCTTGACCCGCTCCATGAACTCCGTGCCGCTCATCGACGGCATGCACTGGTCGCACAGGATCACTTGCACGTTGTGGCGTGCCAGGATGTCGAAGCCTTCCAGCGCCGTTTGCGCCGTGAGGATCCGGTAGCCGTCCTGCGCCAGGAAGTCCGACAGCACGTCGAGCATGAACGCATCGTCGTCGACGATCAGCAGCGTCGGCTTGCCGTCGTCGCGCGCTTCGTCCGCCGGCGCGGCCAGGTAGCGCTTCTCGCGCAGCATCTGCTCGAAGTCGTCCGCCGGCACCGGCCGCGAAAAATAATAGCCCTGCATTTCATCGCAGTCGTGCCGCCGCAGGTACGCCAGCTGGGCATCCTTCTCGACCCCTTCGGCAATGACCTTCAGCTTCATGCTGTGCGCCATGTTGATGATCGCCAGGACGATCGCCGCATCGTCCGGGTTCGACGTCACCTCGCGCACGAAGGCAATGTCGATCTTCAGCTTGTCGATCGGGAAGCGCTTCAGGTAGGCCAGCGACGAATAGCCGGTGCCGAAGTCGTCGATCGAGATCTTGATGCCCAGTTCCTTCAGGTTCTGCAGCATCGTGATGGTTTCCTCGGCATTGCTCATCAGCGAGCTTTCCGTCAGCTCCAGTTCCAGCAGCTCGGGCGGGATGTCGTGCTCGCGCAGCGCGCCCAGCACCTCCTCTTCCAGCCCGCCGACGAAGAACTGGATGCCCGACACGTTCACGGAAATCTGCACGGCGCCGGCGCCGGTCTTGATCCAGTACGCGATCTGGCGGCACGCCTCGCGGATGACCCAGGCGCCGACCCGAACGATCAGGCCGGTTTCTTCCAGCAGGGGAATGAACAGCGCCGGCGACACCATGCCGTGGCCGGGGCGGTTCCAGCGGATCAGCGCCTCGGCGCCGCTGATGCGGCCGGTGCCGATGTCGATCTTGGGCTGGAAGTACAGCACGAATTCGCCGTTGTCGATGGCGCGCCGCAGCGCGTTTTCCATGTCCAGCCGTGCCAGCGACTGGGCGTTCATCTCGGCCGTGAAGAAGCGGAAGGCGTCGCGGCCCGCTTCCTTGGCGCGGTACATGGCCGTATCGGCGTACTTGATCAGCGTATCGGCGTCCTGCCCGTCGTCCGGGTAGACCGAAATGCCGATCGATGCCGTGACGGTGACTTCATGCCCCTGCAGGTCGAAGGGCTGGCGCATCGCTTCGCGGATCTTGTCGACCACCGGCAGCGCGCCCTGGGCGCCTTCCGGCAGCATCAGGATCGCCGCGAACTCGTCGCCGCCGAAGCGGCCGATGGTGTCGCGCACGCGCAGGCAATCGACCAGGCGGCTGGAGAACTGCTTGAGCAGTTCGTCGCCGATCGTGTGGCCGAGCGTGTCGTTGATGTTCTTGAAGCGGTCCATGTCGAGGAACAGCACGGCCAGCGCCCAGCGGTGCTCGGCGGCCTGCTTCAGCGAATGGGTCAGCGATTCATACAGCTGGCTGCGGTTGGGCAGGTTCGTCAGCGTGTCGAAGTGGGCCAGCTTGAGCAGGCGGCGTTCGGCTTCCTTGCGTTCCGTGATATCGCGCGCCACGGCAACGAGAATCCAGTTCTGGCCGGAGCGCAGCGTGCGGCGCTGCACCTCGACCGACATCAGCGAGCCGTCGCGCCGGTGCAGCATCAGTTCGGCCATGGCGCCGCCCTGGTCGCCGGCCAGCAGCTTGTCGTACAGGTCCACCAGCTGCATCGGCGCGCTGCCCCGCTCGCGCTGGCCCACCAGCAGGAAATCCTCGCGCTCGAAGCCGAGCATGCGGCACGCGGTCACGTTGACGTCGACGAAGCAGGTGTTGGCGCGGTCGACGAGGAAGATCGCGTCGGCGGTCGCATCCATGGCCAGGCGGAAGCGGCGCAGGTCTTCGGTGAGCCGGTTGCGCGCAGCCATGTCCTGCTGCAGCTGCGCGTGGTTGCGGCGCACTTCCTCGTACAGCTGCAGGTTTTCATAGGATACGGCGATCTGCGCGGCGACGGTGACGGCGATCCGTTCGTCGACCTCGGAAAAGCCCTCGTCGCCCAGCTTGTCCGCCAGGTACAGCCAGCCATGCACGCGCGTGCCCGAGGCGATCGGCACGCCGAGAAAGGAATGCACGGCGGGGTGTTCACGCGGCAAGCCCAGGTGCGCCGGGTCGCCCGGCAGCGGGTGTTCCCGCACCGCCTGGCGTTCGTCGAGGATGCGTTTCAGGATGCCGGCGTCGGGCGTGCTGCACAGTACCCGCACGCCCTCGGCGGTGCCGCACTGGCTGAACCAGTCCAGTGCGCCGCCATGCTCGGCGAGCACGCCGATGCAGGCGTACTTCGCCACGCAGATGTTCTGCGCGACCTTGCAGCCGATGTCCACCAGCGCCTGCGGCTCGCGTTCGGCGGACAGGTCGATGCCCAGCTCGATCAGCGCCGTCAGCCGCAGGCTCACCGCCTGCAGGCTGGACAGGCTGGTCGACAGCCGCTGCGTCATCGAGCGCAGCCGCTCGGTTTCGCCGTCCGGCGTTTCATGGTGGGCCAGTTCGGAAATCACCTGGGTGGAGGATTCCACTTCGTCGAGGTACTCGGCCATCTTGTGGCCGATGCCGTCCAGCTTGCTGTCGGCCCCTGGCGCATCGACCAGGCCGGCGGCGTAATCCGGCACGCCGGCGGGCCCGGCGGGCACGCCCAGCGCTTCCTGCACGGTGGCCATGATCACTTCCGGGTCCGAGGGCTTCGGCAGCACCCAGCGCACGCCGCACGACTGCGCCACGGCGACCGCCTCGCGCTCGCGGTAGGTGGCGGTATAGAAAATGATCGGTACGGCGGCCGTCTGCGGATTCTCGCGCACGCGGGCCACGAATTCGTAGCCATCCATGTTCGGCATCAGGATGTCCGAGATGATCAGGTCGGGCCGGTCGCGCTCGATCAACTTGAGCGCTTCGATGCCGCTGGCCGCCTCCATCAGCCGGTGGCCGGAAAAGCCCAGCAGGGTCATCAGGAATTGCCGGTTCAGCACATGATCGTCGACGATCAGGATCGTTGCGATGTCGTCTGTTTTACGGGGCGACATCTCCCCTGGCAAAAAAGACTCGAGCTGCGTGACGAAGCTGTCCGGCTCGATCGGCTTGCCGATATAGCCGTCGAATCCCGCCGCCAGCAGCCGCTCGCGGTCGCCCACCATGGCCAGCGCGGTCACCGCCAGCGCCGGGATGCGCTGCGTGGCCGGATCGGCCTTCAGCGTGGTGACGACGCCATAGCCGTCGAGCTTCGGCAGGTGCACGTCGCAGATGATCAGGTCCGGCTGTTCGCGCCGCGCGGCGGCCACGCCCTCTTCGCCGTCGCTCGCGGTGAGCGGGGTGTAGCCGAAGGCGCGCAGCAGGTACACCATCAGCTCCATGTTGGTGGGATTGTCTTCGATGATGAGGATGCGTGCTGACACGTTGTCCCTCCCTCTTGTTATAGATTGTCGTTGCCGGGCAACAGCCCTCCCCGTCCTGTCAGTATCCCTTATTCCGTACGGAAGCGAAGCACGGAAGGCGTGCCCGTCCCACCTCGCCGGTTATTGATCCGGTGTAAGCAGGTATTGCCGTACGTCAACAGATTGTAGCCGGGGACTGTTGCCGCGTCAAAGGACCGGCCGTGAGGATTTCATCGAGAATGCGACACAGCACGCGCGGATCGCTGCCCAGCGCCACGTGGCCGATGCCGGAAAAGGCAATGTTGTTCGCGCCTGGCAGGCGGCAGGATGTCTGCGGCGCCACGATATTGTCGTGCCACGACCAGATCGACGTGACCAGCGCGCGGTGCGCCGTGTCGTCCTGCGCCAGTTGCGCGAGCCATTCGGCGTCCCGGCGCATCTGCCGCGCATTGGCGCCGATGCCCAGCGCCGCCAGGCCGGTACCGTGGTGCGGCGTGCCGACGGTGACGATGCGCGCCACGTGCGCCGCGCCGTGGCGCCGCAGCCAGGCCCGCGCCACCAGCCCGCCCATGCTGTGGCCGACGATCACCACGCGCGGCGCGCCGGTAGCCGCCAGCAGCCGCTGCACGGCGCGTTCGACGTGTTCGACATAATCGTCCAGCGGCGCGGTGACGGGTTCCAGGTCGACGGTATCGTGGCTGATGCGTTCGCACCGCAGCCGCGCGCGCAAGGCCGCCCAGAAGCCGCCGTTGCAGCCGTAGCCGTGCACCAGCAGCACGGGCAGCGTGCGCGCCTCGCAGGCAAAGAAGGGAGCGGGCTTGTGGCGCAGCATGGTCCAGGACGATGTCACCATCGAGGCGCGGAATTCGCCGCAGAACAGGCACAGCCGGGCTGCCAGGCCGAGCCGGTGCTCGGCCGGCACCTCGCTGGACAGCTTGCGCGCCATCCGGAAATTGTTGGCGCTGATGGCGCCGCGCACCACGATCACCGCCAGCAGCGCCAGCAGCAAAGCCAGGTCGAGCGGCACATACCGGGCGGCGGCATGCCAGATCGCCAGCGCCGCCGCGATCTGTACCGCCATGATTGCCAGCAGGATGCGCACGACCATGTCTTGTTCCCCTTGGTGGAAAGACGCAGTTTAAGCGATCCGCGGCCTGCGCCGCAGCCCCGCCAGGTTCACTGGTCGCGCTTGCGCTCGCGCGCCATCATCTGCCGGGCGATGCCGCGCAGGATGTTGACCTCTTCCGTCTCCAGGCCGGTGCGGGCGAACAGCCGCTTCAGGCGCGGCATCAGCTTGCGGGGATTGTCCGCGTCGAGGAAGCCGATCGCCACCAGCGCCTCCTCGAGGTGCGCATACATGCCTTCGACCTGCGCCTGGCTGGCCGCATCGCCGTGGAAGCCGACCGGCGAGGCAGCCGGCGCCGCGTCGCCCAGGGCCGCCATGCGGCATTCGTACAGCAGCACCTGCGCAGCCTGCGCCAGGTTGAGCGACGAGTAATCGGGATTGGCGGGAATGTTGACCAGCACGTTGCAGCGCTCGACGATCTCGTTCGGCAGGCCGAAGCGCTCGTTGCCGAAAATGAGTGCCGGCCTCAGGTCGGCGGACGCGGCGACGTGCTGCGCCACTTCGCGCGGCGTGTGCACGGGCGGCGAAAATTCGCGCAGCCGGGCCGACACGGCGGCGGCGTGGTTGATGCCTTCCAGCGCCTCGGCCATCGTGGCGACGATGCGCGCATTGGCCAGCACATCCTGCGCGCCGCTGGCAAAGGCCACCGCTTCCTCGTGCTGCAGGGCGCCCTCGATGCGGGGATTGACGAGCACCAGCTCGGAAAATCCCATCGTCTTCATGGCCCGGGCGACGGAGCCGATGTTGCCGGGCCGGCTGGTTTCCACCAGCACGATGCGCAACGGGAAAAGCGGCAGGCGCTGGAAAAGAGGCGTTGTGCTGGGTGTCATTTCCTGCGGCATCATTTAGAATAGCGGTTTTCGCGAAACGGCAGATTTTACAACGCCTTGCGTCCGGTCAGTGTCTGTCCGGGCATTTGCTCCGGTTCTGTTCCGCCTCTGCTTTGTTTTGCGCCGCTCTTTTAATTCGCTCCTGTTCACACAGCCACCGCCGCGGCCGGTCTCCGACTGCCCGGGCGGCCTGTCCATTTTTCTACGGAATCGCCATGCATCCAATGCTCAACACGGCCGTGAAGGCCGCGCGCCGCGCCGCCGCCGTCATCAACCGCGCTTCGTTCGACCTCGACCGGGTCAGCTTCGCTGAAAAGAATCCCAACGATTTCGTCACCGACGTGGACCGGGCCGCCGAAGAGGCCGTCATCGAAGTACTGCAGAAGGCCTACCCCACCCACGCCTTCCTCGGCGAGGAATCGGGCACCACCGGCAATGTGAACGACGAGAGCGAATTCGTGTGGATCATCGATCCGCTGGACGGCACCACCAACTTCATCCACGGCTTCCCCCAGTACGCGGTATCGATCGCGCTGCAGCAGCGCGGCGTCATCACGCTGGGCGTCGTGTACGACCCGGTACGCAATGAACTGTTTACCGCCGAAAAAGGCGCCGGCGCGTTCCTGAACGACAAGCGCATCCGCGTGCGCAAGCTGGACCGCATCGCCGGCGCGCTGCTGGGCACCGGCTACAAGAACGGCAGCCCGAAGGCGCTCGACGAATACCTGAAGATGTACGGCATCATGGCCGAACGCTGCCACGGCGTGCGCCGCGCCGGTTCGGCAGCGCTGGACCTGGCCTACGTGGCCAGCGGCCGCCTGGACGGCTATTACGAGAAAAGCCTGCAGCCATGGGACATCGCCGCCGGCACGCTGCTGGTGACGGAAGCGGGCGGCATCGCCGGCGAATTCAATGGCGAATCGAACTACATGCGGACCGGCCACGTCATTGCCGGCAGCCCGCGCGTGTTCGGCCAGATGGTCGGTTTGCTGGCTGAATTTGCCTAAAATCAACAATCAGTGTAGCTTTGATACAAAAAAGGCCCTTCGGGGCCTTTTTATTTGCTTCCGCGAAATTTAGTTACCATGGATACTGATATACTTCCTGGAAGAAATTGCCGACCAGTCCGGCCTTGCTAAACACCTACCCTGCCTGTGACTGGCATGGGGCTGCATTCATCCAGAGCAACTATGTCCTTCCAACAACTCGGCTTGTCCGATGCGATCGTCCGTGCCGTGACCGAAGCCGGCTATACCGCACCGACGCCCATCCAGACCCAAGCCATTCCCGCAGTCCTGAACGGCGGCGACCTGCTCGCCGGCGCCCAGACCGGTACCGGCAAGACGGCCGGCTTCACGCTGCCGCTGCTGCACCGCCTGTCCACCGACGCGGCGGGCAGCAAGCTGGCGAACAACACCTCGACGCGCCCGATCCGCGCGCTGATCCTGACGCCGACGCGCGAACTGGCCGCCCAGGTCGAGGAAAGCGTACGCGTGTACGGCAAGTATACAAAGCTGAACTCGACCGTGATCTTCGGCGGCGTGTCGATCAATCCGCAGATCAAGCAGCTCAAGCACGGTGTCGACATCCTGGTTGCCACGCCGGGCCGCCTGCTCGACCACATGCAGCAAGGCACCGTCAGCCTGGACAGGATCGAGATCCTGGTACTGGACGAAGCGGACCGGATGCTGGACATGGGCTTCATCCGCGACATCCGCAAGGTGCTGGCCGCCTTGCCGCCGAAGCGCCAGAACCTGCTGTTCTCGGCCACCTTCTCCGACGAGATCAAGGCGCTGGCCGACGGCCTGCTGGACAAGCCGGCCACGATCGAAGTGGCGCGCCGCAATTCGACGGTGGAAATCATCGCGCAGAAGATCCACCCGGTCGACCGCGACAAGAAGCACCCGATGCTGTCGCACCTGATCCGCACGCACAAGTGGACGCAGGTACTGGTGTTTACCCGCACCAAGCACGGCGCCAACAAGCTCGTCGAACAACTGGGCGCGGACGGCATCAAGGCGATGGCGATCCACGGCAACAAGAGCCAGTCGGCACGCACCCGTGCGCTCGCCGAGTTCAAGGACAACACCCTGCAGGTGCTGGTGGCCACCGACATCGCCGCGCGCGGCATCGACATCGACCAGTTGCCGCACGTGGTCAACTACGACCTGCCGAACGTGCCGGAAGACTACGTGCACCGGATCGGCCGCACCGGCCGCGCCGGCGCCAAGGGCGAGGCCGTGTCGCTGGTCTGCGTGGACGAGCATGAGATGCTGAAAGACATCGAGAAGCTGATCAAGCAGACGCTGCCGCGTGAAGTCATCGCCGGCTTCGAACCGGACCCGAGCGCCCGCCCGCAACCTATCCAGCTGCGCAGCGGCAACGGCCCGCACCGCAATCCCCGCGGCGGCGGCAACAATGGCGGCGGTGGCGGCGGTGGCCGCGGCAAGCCTGGCGTGTCGCGTGCGAACAACGGCGGCGGCGGCGGTGGCGGCGGTGGTAGCGGCAACGGCGGCGGCAATCGCTCCGCGGCGGCGCCAGGCGCACGCTCCGCTGCCCCGCGCAGTGGCCAGCGTCCGGCCGGCAATGCACCGTCCCGCACCGGCGGCGGTGGCGGCCGCGGTCGCTAATTCCGCAACACCCGGCATTTATTCGCGATTTCCCTGACCGCCGCGTTGGCGGTCGGGTGAAAAATAGTGCATAATTGCTAACCCCACCCGCAATTGTCACCCAGTGGCTTTCAAAACAATAGCCGCCCATGCCCAATTTCGCCGCCAACCTGACCGTGCTGTTCACGGAAATGCCTTTCCTGGACCGGTTTGCCGCCGCGCGTGCGGCCGGTTTCGATGCCGTCGAATGCCAGTTTCCCTATGATCACAAGGCTGCCGACATTCGGCGGCGGCTCGACGACAACGGCCTGCGTATGGTGCTGTTCAACCTGCCCGCCGGTGACTGGCAGGCCGGCGACCGCGGCCTGGCCTGTGATCTGCGCCGCCACCGCGAGTTTCGCGAAAGCGTGCACCGGGCACTGGAATACGCTTCGCTGCTGGGCGTGCCGCAACTGCACTGCCTGGCCGGCGTGGTGCCGCCGGGCATGGAGCTGCGCCGGGCCCGCGAGAGCTACCTGTTCAATATCGAGTACGCCGCCAGCCTGTGCGGCCCGCGCGGCATTCGCCTGCTGATCGAGCCGATCAACACGGTCGACATGCCCGGCTATTTCCTGTCGCGCACCGAGCAGGCGCTGGACGTCATTACGGCCTGCGACAGCAGCAACGTGTTCCTGCAGTCCGACATCTATCACATGCACAGCATGGGCGAGGACGTGCCGGCGATGCTGCAACGCGCGTTGCCGCATATCCGCCACATCCAGGTGGCGGACGCGCCCGGCCGCAATGAGCCGGGCACCGGCGCGATCGACTACGCCGGCGTGTTCGCGCTGCTCGACGAACTGGGTTACCAGGGCTGGATCGGCTGCGAATACCACCCGCGCAACGACACCGCGAGCGGCCTGCAATGGCGCAGCGGGATTTCCGCCGCCGCGGTACCCGCCGCCGCCTGCCTGAATCCAGCCGCCTGACTGGAGCCTTGCCGGCTTCAGCTGTTTGCGTTTTCGCAAACAGCAGCGATTTTGCAAGCGCAAGATGTTAATTCCGCTCACGACACGGGAACATCATGCGCCCCTCGCTTTTGTCATTTTTCCTGCCGTCCTTCCTGCCATCCTCCCTGCCGTCCTTTCCGCCATTCTCCGCTCGTGCCATCCTGCGCCTGCTCGTCCTCCCGCTGATTGTCCCGGCAGTGGCCGCGCTGCTGGGCGGGTGTGCCGGCAATCCCCGCCTGGAGGAAGCGCGCGCATTCGCCGCCGAGGCGCCCAGGCTGAACGGCTATCTGGAATTGAGCCAGCGTTACCGCGACACGTACGAGCGCGAACAGCCGTACCTGGACCCGGCCGCCGACAAGCGTGAACAGGCGATCGACGACCAGCGGCGTGCCGCTTACCGCGACCTGGTGGCGATACACGAGGCCGTCGTCGCCTACATGCGAACGCTGGGCAAGCTGGCCGGCGGCGCGCAGTTCGATCCGGGCGACCAGATCAAGGAGGTGGCAAAAGGCATCAAGGCCTGGCCCGACACCGGCCTGACCGACCGCCACGTGAATGCCGTCTCCGGCCTGGCGCGGCTGCTCGCGCGCACCGCGACCGGCCGGGCGCAAGACCAGGCAGTGCAGGAACTATTGCGCGACGGCTACGCGCCACTGCGCGGCGCACTCGAGGCGATGGCAACGGTGCTGCACTACTACGACAAGCACCACGACAACGAACAGGCCATCGTGATGGGCATGCTGGACACCGAAATCCCGTTCGCCGGCAAGCCGCAGGATCGGCTGCTGGCGGCGCTGGCGAAAGTGCACCGGCAACAGAAACTCGACGAATACCGCCTGCTGGGCCGGCGCCACACGCTGGCCTTGCAGCACGTGAACACAATCCGCGAACGCCATGAGGCCCTGTACCAAAGTACCGTACCGGTGCCCGCCCATCCGCAACCGGCGGCGCGCATCGCCGCCCACCAGGGAGGATCACTGCCATGAACCAGCCCGCCACCGCCGCCGGCCCCGCCGCCCCTTCCGACCTGCCCGCCGCTGCCGCATTGCCCGGCGCCATCGAGGCATTGGCCGACAGCCTGTCCGACAGCGCGGACGCGCTGCACAAGCGCATCATGTCGGCGATCCGCAAGAACGCCGCCACCGACGGGCAGGCGATATCGCATGCCGAGGCGCAGGCATTGTTCGCGCAGGAGATCGCGCTGCGCCAGCAGGCCAACGCGCTATACGCGGACGCGACCGGCTTGGCCGCCAGGGGCCTCGCGGTACCGCCCGGCGAACTGCTCGACCTGGCGGAGCGCGCCCGCGAGCGGATCCGGCGCATCGACCGCATCAAGGAACTGGCCGGCATCGCCGCGGCACTGTTCAATGCCGCGGCGGCGATCGCCGCGCTGAGGCCGGAGGCCCTGGCGCCGGCGCTGGAAGACCTGAAGGAACATGTCGACGCGTTGCCGGACACCGGCAAACCGGCCTCCCGCCCTGCCGGCGGCGGGCATACAATGGAGTCATGAAAGCCTTGACACCCGACCAGCGCGCGGCGCTGCATGCATCGCTCGAACAGCGCAAGATGGCGCTGCTGCGGCAGCTTGCCGGCCGGCCGAACAGCGAGTCCAACCGCACTCCTGCCGTCGAGGAAGTCGAAACCTCTCCCGCCGACAGCGCCACCAACCGCACGCTGAACCAGCTGGAGGCGGAGGCGGATGATCTCCGGATGGCGCAACTGTCGTCGATCCGCCACGCGCTGGCCAAGTTCGACGGCAGCGGCGAGCTGGGCAACCAGGGCGAAGGTGGCGACTATGGCGCTTGCGAGAATTGCGGCGAGCCGATCGGCTATTCGCGCCTCGAAGCCCGCCCCGAGGCGCGCTTCTGCATTGCCTGCCAGACCCGGCTGGAGCAGCAGCGGCGCTGAGGTGCGCACTGCTGCGCCGTGGTGTGCGCAGCCCGTCCGCCGCACCGGCCTATAATTCCCCCATGGGCTACAAGACAATCCTGGTACACGTGGATGAGACAGCGCACTCGGCGGCACGCGTGCTGATGGCGGCCGACCTGGCGCTGCAGCATGGCGCACATGTGATCGGCGTGGCGCTGACCGGCGTGTCCCGCTTCCTGTACCAGAACGAAATGGTCGACGACGAGGATCCCAACCTCGCGCAGCACCTCGACGTGCTGCGCGAACGGGCCAGCCGGGCGCTGGCCGGCTTCGCGCCGCAGTTGCACGCGCTGGGCGTACACAGCTTCGAAGAACGGATACTGGACGACGAACCCGGCGCCGGCCTGGCGCTGCTGGCACGGCATGCGGACCTGCTGATCGTCGGGCAGGCGCCGCCGGAGGGGCGCGCCTCGGCGCCGGCGGGATTCCCGGCCGAGGTGCTGACCGAATCCGGCTGCCCGGTGCTGGTGGTGCCGCACACGGCGCGCCCGCGCGGCTCGATTTCCGTCACCACCGCCGGCGTGGCTAGCTCGGGCGCGCCGGCGCCCGGCCGCCACGTGCTGATCGCGTGGAATGCCAGCAAGGAAGCGGCGCGCGCGGTGCGCGAGGCGCTGCCCCTGCTGGCGCGGGCCGAGAAAGTGACGCTGGCGATCATCGATGCCGACCTGCGGCCGGCGGCGTTCGGCGATACTCCCGGCGCGGACGTACTGGCATGGCTCGCACGCCACGGCATCACGGCCGGCACGCAGATGCGGCAAACCACCCGCCAGGGCTTGCTGAAACGCCCCGGGGATGCCGGCGAGGCACTCCTGATGCTGGCGGGAGAAGCCGGCTGCGATCTCGTCGTGCTGGGCGCCTACGGCCACTCGCGCTTCCGGGAAACGCTGCTGGGCGGCGTCACGCGCACCGTGCTGGAAACGATGACGGTACCCGTGCTGATGGCGCACTGAGAGCGGCCGGCCCTTCGTCTGCCGGGGCTACTCCTGCCAGTCCTGGTCGCGGATCTTCGCCACCTGCCGCAGCGCCATCCAGCGCCACAACTGCAAGGCGTCTTCCTTGCCTGCCGACATCTGGCGCGGGCTGGCCAGCGCGATCTCGCAATCGCGGTCCGACCATTCCTCGAAGCGGATAGCCCCATGGCCCGCACCGCCGCGCACCACTTCCATCTGGTACATCAGGCCATCGTCGTAGCCGAAGCGCAGCACCGCGGACGGCGCGGTGCCATCCGTCCCGCCACCGTCGCCCTCGTAGATTTCCGACAACGCCGCCGCCATTTGCGCTTCGGTCGGCGCCTGTACATTGTGGCCATCCGGCCCCGTGAGCTCTACCCATGCGTGTGTCATGCACGCCCTCCAGAATGAACGTGGCGCGACGGAGCCCAGGCTCCGGTCAGGCGATTCGCCGCGGCAGCGACAGTGGATCGAAGTCTTTCCAGTCACCGCCGGCGATGGTGCCGTCGGCGCGCTCGATATCGTTGGCACCCAGCCCGCGCAGCAACTGCACGGCGCGTTCCTCGCCGCCATCCGGCAAGGCGACAGCGATGAGCATGCCGGACTTGCGCGGCGCGACTGTGTTTTCGCCCCCATCCTCCGACTCGCCCTTGTCCTTCATGTGCGAGAAACTGTACAGCGAGCCCACGTGCGCGCCGACCAGGCCACCGACGACCGGGCCGGCCGGCCCGGTCAGCGGCGCGGTCGCGGCGCCGATGGCCGCGCCGATCGCGCCCCCGGTGGCGGCGCCTTTGGCCAGGCCTTCGGGCGAATCCTTGGCACCCGGCGACAGCGTACGGTCGCCGCCCAGCATGTGCATGTCATGCTGGCCGGGCTGGTTCACATAAAACGCGCTGATGCGGTCTTCCGGAAAGCCCGCTTCCAGCAGGGCCTGCCGTGCGCCGTCGACCTGTTCCTGCAACTGGAAGTGGCCGGCAATGATGGTTGTCATGATTGTTATCTCCTGCATGGATTGGACGCACTCAGCTTGCCGCGCACACCACCGTGCTTCCGTACGTTGACGCACATAGCCTGGCGCAAGTCCATTTCTCATCTCCTGGTAGCGAAATCAGTCCGGCACGGTATCAGGCCCCGGCATTGCCGGCTTCCCGCCGCGGCGGGTGCTGCGGCAGCCAGATGGTAAACGCGGTGCCCTGTCCCGGCCGCGAGGCGACATCGATGCGCCCGCCGTGGCGCTTGACGATGCCGTAGGACAGCGACAGCCCCAGTCCCGTGCCGCTGCCCACCGGCTTGGTGGTGAAGAACGGCTCGAAGATGCGGGTCAGGTGCTCCGGGGCGATGCCGGCCCCGGTATCGGTGATCTGGATCCATACCCATTCGTCCTGGACGCCGGTGCGGAGCCGGATCACGCCCCGGTCGGCAATCGCCTGCCCGGCATTGACGAGCAGATTCATGAAGACCTGGTTCAGTTGCGAGACGCGGCATTCCACGAGAGGCAGCTTGCCGTATTCCTTCACCACCTTGACCTTGTACTTCAACTCGTTGGCGACGATGTTCAATGTGCTGTCCAGCCCGCGGTGCAGGTCGGCCAGTTGCCACTCCGATTCGCCCACGTGCGAGAACTCGCGCAGCGACTGCACGATGTCCTTCACACGCCGCAGGCCGTCGATCGATTCGTCGACGAGCGCCGTCACGTCGCCGCGCATGAACTCCAGGTCCGCGGCCTGCCGCACCGGCGCCATCTGCTCCACCAGCGCGGGATGGCCGGCGATCGCGCCGTGGTAGGCATCGATCAGCCGCAGTAACGCGTCCACATAGCCTTGCAGCGAGCTCATGTTGGAATTGACGAAGCCGATCGGGTTGTTGATCTCATGCGCGATGCCGGCCGCCAGTTGCCCGATCGACGCCATCTTCTCCGCCTGCAGCAATTGCTCGTGGGCCTCGCGCAGCTTGCCGATCAGCTGCTGCTGTTCGATGCCTTTCGCCACCAGCGCCTCTTCCATCGCCTTGCGGTCCGTGATGTCGGTCAGCGCGCCGATCACTTCCAGCGGCTGGCCGGCCGCGTCGCGGACCAGCCGCAGCGTATCGTGCACCCACACGTAGCGGCCATCGGCTGCGCGGAAGCGGTATTCGTAGACGCGCTGCCCTTCGGTAAACACTTCGGCCAGGCTGGCAACGATGCCCGGCTTGTCGTCGGGGTGGATGTGATCGAACCAGAAATTCGGGTCCGCCAGCATGCCGTCGGGCCGGTAGCCCAGCATGTTGAAGGCGTTATTGCTGACGAACGTCATCTTGAAGTCGCCGCTGGGCACCGTGCAGTAGATCAGCGCCGGCGTGTTGTCGATCAGGTATTGCAGGCGGGTGGGCGGCGCACGATCGGACCGGGCCGCGCCTGCCGGCACAGCGGGTGGCGAGGCATCGAAGTCCTCGAACTGCATTACCAGCTGGCCCACGCGAACGAGCGGTTGGCCGGCAATACCGGCGCTACCGCGGTCGGCGGGACTGCAGGCGGTTCCGGATCGATCGCCGCCGGCGGCTCGTCCAGCCAGCCGCGCGGATCGACACGGTAGAACTTCGACAGTTCCTCGTAGAGCGCCGGATGGCGCTGTGCCAGCTGCCATGGCTTGCCGAAGAACGATTCGGTGGCGACTGCAAAGAACTCGGCCGGGCTGGTGGCGCCATAGTGGTCGAGCACGCTGTCCTGGCTGCCCAGCCAGGCGGCACGGCGCAGGTGGGCATAGTCGCGCGACAGCACCTCGGCCCAGTTGCGGTAGTTTTCCCGGCTGCCCAGATAGGGCGCGCCATTGGTGTTGCCCGATTCGCTGTCGAGCTGGTGGGCGAATTCGTGCAGCACCACGTTCTGGCCATCCCAGGACAGCGCGCCACGCTCGGTATCGTCCCAGGACAGCACCACGCGGCCATCCTGCCAGGATTCACCCAGCATCGTCTGGCGGAAGTCGGTCACCACGCCGCCCGGCCCGACATCCTGCCTGGCCGCCGCGAACGCGCCCGGGTACAGCAGGATCGTGCGCAGCGACGGGTACACGCCGGTGGTGCGATTGAGCAGCAGCAGGCAAGCCTGGCCGGCGATCGCCACGCGCATTTCGTCCGTCACGTCGAGGCCGGCGCAGCCGACGAACTTCTTCTGGTGCAGGAACTGTTTGACGAGCCGGTGCAGCTGCTCCTGCAGGCCGGCGTCCAGGCGATCGTGAATGGGAACGTAGCGGCGCAGCGCGGCAAGCGCCGCGGGCGGCAGGGGCCGGGCCAATGCCCGGCGCAAGGTCAGGCGGGGATAAAGAAATGGCGCGGCCACAGCCAGCGCCACGAGCGTCAATCCGAGCAATGCGTCCATATTGGCCGTCCATAACGATACATGTCGCCACAGATGGGGAGCGTTGCCGGTAATTCAATGAATGCGCGGGTCAAGGCACAACGCGCAATGCATGACCGGCAAGCCACGCGACAGGCTTCGCGCGCTGCACCCGCGCCGGCAACGGCGCATTTCCGGTCTTCGTTACTGCTGGGCCTTCTGCAGCGATTGCGGGGCGCCGAACAGCGCTGCCACCAGCGGATCGCGGGTGACGGGGCCGCGGTTCACGCGGATCGCGTAATGCGTATCGTCCGCCAGGATATGGAAGTGGCGGCCGCTGCCTGCCATGCTTTGCTCGCGCAGGCTCGGGCGCTCCTTGCGGGGCGGCGTGCCTTCGCGTTTCGGCTGGGCGATCGCGGCCAGGAAGGCCTGCACGCGTTCGGCATCCGGCGTCAGCCGGTAGACGGCCTTGCCCAGGTAGGTGGCGGTACCCTCGATATAGCGCGCCAGTTCGATCACGCCCGCCTCGCGCAGGTCGCGAATATATTTACGGGCGCCGGACGGGGAAAATTTCAGGAACCAGGCGATCTCGTCGGCCAGCATCTCGTGCTGCTGCAGTTCGCCGATCAGTTTTTGCATGTTTTCGATGCGGCGCAGCGTTGCGGAGGTGGACCGTACGCGCTCGATCGGCGCCAGCGACAATGCCTTGCGCTCGGTTCCCGGACCCGGGCGCTCGACCAGCGCCAGGCGCGGCTTCGCGGCGGGCTGGGAGGCCATCACATCGCTGTTCGACAGGTCGTGAGATTCTCTGATTGCGTGCATTTGAACACTCCTTATAACGGTAGCCGGTTTGCGCGATGCGGGGTCACCGCGCAGTATTTCCTTCATTGGGTTCCAGATTGCCGTTATGCGTTGTACAAGTCTGTGCGGCAACGAACACAAAATGGTTCAAAAGTTAAAGCCACGCGCCGTACCGGAATCGCCACGTCGCAGCGCGAATGTGCGCTCGCGAACAGATCGGCTGCAATTTGTTGTTTAATGTGCATGTCGGATCAACCTTAAAGAGAGGATTCACCATGAAATACTCCATCTTGCTGGCGGCCATCACCGCCCTGAGCCTGTCCGCTTGCAACAAGGCTGACAATGCCACCCCGGCCACCGATACGGCACCTGCTGCTCCGGCAGTGACCGAACCGGCAGCTCCTGCTGCCGCTCCGGCCGATACGATGACGCCGCCACCGGCCGACACCACCACCCCGCCGGCCGATACCACGGCACCGGCCGGTACCGGCACCACCCCGGCCGACACCACGACCCCGCCGGCCGGCGGCACGACGACCCAGTAACAGCGCGGTCCGGCAGCATTGCTGCCGGACTCGTACCGGGTCGGTACCGTACAGGCCAGTTACTGTTTCGTGGCAAACAAGCCACAGTGCAAATGCGGGATTTCTCGTACTTTTGCCCGGAACGCGCCCCTGAGGCGCGTTTTTTCCGTTCACCCCTCCCGTTGGACGGAACGACAATCTTTCAGTTCCTGTTGTACGATCGCCACACATTTGATATAACGCAAGCTTATTGTGCGCTAACGCACCGAGCCCCGGTTGCTAGCACCATAAACTTGACGTAACAGCAATGCATAAGCTGCAATTGAAAGTAGAGCCGGCACAGAAATGCCCCGGCGACTTCTTTCAATATTGCTGTCGAATAAAAATCTCTTCCAACGCATCAGGAGTTATCAGTGAATAAATCCAACAAGATCGCAATCGCCGCAGCCCTGCTGTGCGCTTCCTTCGCCGCCTCGGCGCAGGATGCTGTCATCAATCCGAACTGGTACATCCAGCCAAGCGTCAACGCGCTGAAGCCCGACTCCGACTGGGTGACCGACAAGACCGGCTATGGCGGCGGCTTGAAGTTCGGCAGGCCGCTCGCGGAAAACTGGGATATCCAGTTGGGTTACACCTACGCCCGCGCCAGCGAGAACGGCTCGCGTTACCAACAGGAAACACTGGGCATTGACTTCCTGTACCTGTTCTCGCGCAAGACGTTCCGCCCGTTCGTGCTGGTAGGCCTCGGTGCCCAGCGCGACAAGGAAAACCGCTTCAACAGCTTCGCCCAGCCTCAGCGTACCTCGCCGTACCTGTCGGCCGGCCTGGGTTTCCAGTCCGTCATCAACGACCGCTGGTCGTTCCAGGCGGACGTGCGTAGCGTCTACGGCTTCATCAGCAGCGACGATTTCCGTCACGACCGCTCGAACAACGTCTACGCCACCGTGGGCTTCAACTACGCCCTGGGCCCGACGCCGCAACCGCCGGCACCTCCGGCACCGCCGCCAGCACCGGTCGTCGAACCGCCGGCACCGGTAGCACCGCCGCCGCCGCCGCCACCACCGGCACGCTTCGAGAAAGTGACGATGTCGGCGACCGAACTGTTCGAGTTCAACAGTTCCAAGCTGAAAGGCGACCAGCCGAAGCTGGATGACGTCGCGCGCGTGCTGAACGAGAACCCTAGCCTGACGGGCATCACGATCGTCGGCCACACCGACCGCATCGGTTCCGACAAGTACAACCAGACGCTGTCGGAAAAACGTGCTGCAGCCGCCAAGGAATACCTGGTGGGCAAAGGCATCGCCGCTGACCGCCTGACCACCGAAGGCAAAGGCGAGTCCCAGCCGATCGTCCAGTGCGACAACAAGAAGCGCGCTGACCTGATTAAGTGCCTGGAGCCGAACCGCCGCGTCGAAGTCGAGCAGATCACGATCGAACGCCGCGTGAACTAAGCAGCAGTCAAACACCTGCGTTCGGGATGGCTCCGGGGGGAAAGGACTGGCATGGCCAGGCCGTTCCCCCCGGACCAAGTCCACGACGAACGCCGTACGCAAAAAAGGGGCCTCGGCCCCTTTTTGTTTATACGGAGCTGAAAAATGAACTGGAGAAAGTTTCCCCACATCGCCAAAAAAATCCCCAACCTGCTGTATTGCGCCGTCATGGAATGGTTCGACCACCGCGGCAGCAGCAAGGGCGCGGCGCTGGCCTTCTACACGCTGTTCTCGCTCGCGCCGATCCTGGTGCTCGTGATCGCGATCGCCGGCATCTTCTATGGCAAGGAAGCCGCCCAGGGCGAGCTGTTCGCGCAATTGCGCGGCATGGTGGGTGCGCAGGGCGCGGAAGCGATCCAGCTGATCCTGGCTGGCGCGCGCAACGAGGAGGAAGGCAAGATCGCCACGCTGATCGCCGGTGCCCTGCTGCTGTTCGGCGCCACCAGCGTGTTCGCCGAACTGAAGGCAAGCCTGGACGATATGTGGCAGCTGCCGCCGGTCACCGAGAATACGGTTTGGGATACCGTCCGCACCCGGCTGCTGTCATTCGGGCTGGTACTGACATTGGGATTCCTGCTGATGACGTCGCTCGTGGTCAGTGCCGCGCTGGAAATATTCCAGCGCTTCTGGAACCGTTACTGGCCGGATGCCACCCTGCTCATTACGCTGCTGAACCACACCATCAGCTTCCTCGTCATCGCGACGATGTTCGGCGTGATCTACAAGCTGCTGCCGCGTATCAAGCTGGCATGGGAAGACGTGGTCATCGGCGCGATCGGCACCGCCGTCATGTTCATGATCGGCAAATTCGGCATCGGCGCCTACATCGGCAACAGCGGCGTGGCCAGCAGCTTCGGTGCCGCCGGCTCCACGATCGCCCTGCTGCTGTGGGTGTACTACTCGGCGCAGATCTTTTTCCTCGGCGCCGAATTCGCCCGGCAATATGCGCTGCAGATCGGCAGCCTGAAGCATCATCCGCGCGATGAACAGGGCAAGCTGAAAGTGAAATAAAGACCGGTGGCGAACCGGTGACAGGCTCCGATTCTTCGGAAATGCTTCAGATTAACCGGAGCCTGTCACCGGTTTTAACAGGTGCCTGCACTGGTTTAACAGGTGCCTGTCACCGGTTCTGCCCGATTGGCGCCTCTCGCGAAGCCAGGCTGGCACGAAGCCAGGGCAAGTCATTCGCCCAGCAGTTCGGCGACGATCTCCATCCCCTCCACGCGCTCGGCGACGACCTTGACGATCACGATCACGGGCACGCCGAGCAGCAGTCCCCACACACCCCACAGCCAGCCCCAGAACAGCAGGCTGACGAAGACGGCGGCGGCGTTCATGCGGGCGATGCGGCCGGTCATCCAGGTAGTGACAAAGGTGCCGACCAGCGTGGCGATGCCGAGCGAGGCGCCGGTGACGAGCAGCACCATCTGCAGCGATTCGAACTGCAGGAATGCGACAAGGCCGGTGGCACTGGTGATCAGCAGCGGGCCGAAGTACGGCATGATGTGCAGCAGCCCGGCCACGATGGCCCAGGCGCCGGCGTTTTCCAGGCCGATGGCGCGCAGCGCGACCCACATCAGCAGCGCCAGCAGCACGTTGGTCACCAGCAGCATGAACATATAGGCCTGGATCGACGTGTTGATGTCTTCCAGGATGTGCACGGTGATCTTCTTTTTCGACAGCGACGGGCCGGTCAGCTTGACCAGCTTGCGCTTGAACGTGTCGCCCGACAGCAGCAGGAAAAACACCAGGAAGATCACCATCGTGGCCTGCGAAAGAAACCCCATCAGGCCGCGCGCGCTGACCCAGACCCAGTCCATTACGCGGATGCCGCCGGTACTGGGGCTGGCGTTGGACGGGGTGGCGGCCGCCTCGTGCTGCCGCTTGGCGGCGCGGCGCGCGCTGCTGCCGGCGGTGGCCTGCTCGATCTCGTTGGCTACGGCCTGGATGCGCGAGATGGTGCTGGTGCTGGAACCGGTGGTCGAGGCCAGCAGCCTGGAAAGCTTGTGGGTAATGGTCGGCAGTTCCTCGACGATGTTCTGGAACTCGCCGTGCACCTTGTCGATGACGACGAGCGAGCCGCCGAAGATCGCACCCGTCACGAGCGTCGCGCCGATGATGCGCCGGATCCGCAGGCGTTCGAGCCAGTTGACGAGGGGATTGAGGGTATAGGCGATGAAGATCCCCAACAACAGGGGAACGAGGAAGTTCCTGCCCCATTGCAGCGCATACAGGAAGGCGACGGTGGCGATGATGCCCAGCGCCAGGCCCTTCGCATGCACATGCAGCGGAAACTGTAGCTTGGACGCGTGCTCGCCGCCTTCCGTCGGGGGATCGGCCGGCGTGGCCGGCTCGGGGGAAACGATGTGCGGACGGTCCATTCTTGCACCGCGGCCCGGGCCGCTCCGGTGGAGCACCGGGCGGTCCGGCCGCGTCCTGATTACTTGACGCGGATGTCGTTCTTCACCGACTTCACGCCCTTGACGCCGCGGGCGATCTCGCCGGCCTTGGTGATGTCGCCTGGCTGGGCCACGAAGCCGGACAGCTGCACGGTACCCTTGAACGTTTCGACGTTGATCTCGGTGGCCTTCAGGGTCGGCTCGTTGAAGATCGACGACTTCACCTTGGTGGTGATGACTGCGTCGTCGACGTATTCTCCGGTGCCTTCCTTGGTGGCCGTGCTGGCGCAGCCAACGACGGTGAACACGGTGGCGGCGGTGAAGATGGCAGTGGCGATTTTTTGAGCAACGTATTTTTTAGCGATCATGATAGAACTCCTTCTTCGTGTTGTGAAAATGCCCGGAAACGAGCTTCTGACCAGCGGCCGGCCTCAATAGCCGAACTGGGATTTCGCAGCCGCGACACACTGGTCTTTGGCCGCGCCGGCCAAGGCGTCGCACTTCTCTGCGGCGACCTTGTACTCGGCGATTCTTTTATCCTCGCGCGCATCGCTGCGCGCCTGGATGACTTTCTTGTCTGCCCGCGCATCGGCCAGCGCGGCGGTGCGGCTGGCCTTGGCCCGCTCCACGCACACGTCGCGCTCGTTGCCCGTCAATGCGGCGCAGCGGGTGCGGTCCAGCGCGAAGTCGGCATTGGCGATATCGATGCGCGCCTTGGTGTAGGCCCGCAGCGTATTGCGGTACTGCGCCGTGGCATCGGCTTCGGCACGCACGCGCGCAGCCTTGGCCTCGGCGATACAGATATCCTTCGGGTTGCCCGCAGCGGCATTGCAGTGCTCGCGCGCGGCCTTGTATTCGGCGGCAGCGGCCGCCTTTGCATTCTCGAACAGCGTCTTTGCTTCCGGCGTGGCCGCCATGGCCGTTCCTGCGCATAGCAGCAATGCGGCGAGCCGGACCGAGGTGTTCAACACTCTTTTCACTGTGCTGGTCGCCGTGCGATCCGTTATGCAATGCATTGCCCGATTCGTTGCGCACCCCGCCGCGACACTTGCCGCTTTCATGCCGATGACTCCATGCCTGTTCTCCATGACCACAGTGTCGCCTGTCCGCACCCGGCGTTCTGTACGCTGGCGTACATTCAGTGCATGTTTTGCAACAATTGCCACAACGGCAGCGAAGCGCCGGGTCCGGCGTGACTCGACAGGACAGGGTGCGGCATCGCACAGACCCCTGCCGCGGCGCGGGACTAATCTGATGCCACATCATCGAGGAGGACTAACATGAAACCAACTCACGCCTTGAGCGCAGCGATGGTCGCGGTCACTCTGCTGACCGCGGGTTGCGCCAGTAATTATCCGACCGGCACCAACTACTCGACCCAGGCCGATGCTTCCACCTACGGCACGATCGAGAATATCCAGGTCGTGCGCGTGGATCCCGCCACCAGTGGTGCAGGTGCGGTAGCGGGCGGCCTGGTCGGCGCACTGGTAGGCAGCCAGGTCGGTTCGGGCGGCGGCCGTACCGCAGCCACCGCTGCCGGTGCGATCGGCGGTGCCCTCGTCGGCAACCAGATCGAATCGAACCGCAATGCCCCGCACGACATGTACCAGATCAGCATCCGCCTGGATAACGGCGATTACCGCACCGTGAACCAGGACAGCGCCTACGACCTGCGCGTGGGCAGCCGCGTGCGGATGGTGGACGGCCGGGTGTACCGGTATTGACGGCTGCGCGGTGCCGGCCATGTGGCCGCGGCCGCGCATCGCGATCGAGTCCCAGCATTCACTTCGACAAACATAAATAAAGGACCAACCATGGGCACTATTCTCTTGATCATTCTGGTACTCGTCCTGATCGGCGCATTGCCGACCTGGCCGCACAGCAGGAACTGGGGCTATGCCCCGAGCGGCATCGCCGGCCTCATCGTCGTGATCCTGCTGATCATGCTGCTGACAGGCAGGCTGTAACGGAAAACACGGGGCGCTGCGGCGCCCCGCTGCTTTGATGGGGGAATCATGATGAAACGAATCATCGCGGGCGCGGCGCTGGCCGCCGGCCTGGCCGGAATCGCCGGGCTGGGCAGCAACGCGGCGGCACAAAGCACCTCGCCTACCATGGCGCAGCAACAGCAACGGGAAATCGCCCGCGGCGAACCGGCGCGCTGGATGAAGGCCGACGGCACGATGCAGGCGCAGATTGCCACCAAGCGCAAGGAAATCGGCGCGGCGCTGAACGAGGCGCTCAACGACTGCAAGGGGGCCGCCAGCGGCGAACGCAAGGCTTGCGTGCGGGAGGCGCGCGAAACCTACCGGCGCGACATGGCCAGCGTGCAGGACCTGGTGGCGCAGTCGAACCAGATGGGCGGTGTGTACGACACCGCCGGGCCGTCGGAATAAGCCTGGCCGCCGGTCAGGACGCGGCCGCGTTGGCGCCCAGCGGCAGCTGCGGTGCGCCGGCAGCCGTCGAGTCCGGCAGCGGCGGCAGCTCATGCACCACGAGTGGCGTGTCTTCCGACACGAACGCGAGCCAGCCGGCGGCGCCGATCGCGCGCAGTGCATCGGCATAGCCCTGGTTCCAGCGCCATTGCACGGAGCCGTGCGAGAAATTGATGTCCTTCAGCGCCATGTGCCAGTCGTGGCCGGCATAGGGAATGCGCACCACGTGCAGCGTCGTGTCGCAGCCCAGCTCGGCCAGGTCGCGCGCATGCTGCGCGCTGCGCTGCTGCGGCGGCATCGATGCGTACAGCTCGCGCAGCTTCTGCTGCAGGCGGCGCGTCTTCACGTAATCGTCAAGGTGGCGCTGCGAGCGGGAAGCAAAGGTCACGTCCTTCTGCCGCGTCTGCACCTCCTCCAGCGTATCGGGCTCCGGCCCCTCGGCGCTCCACAGGTCGACCATGAAACACAGCGTATCGGCCGGGCGGTGCGTATCGTCCAGCACGGTCTGCAGCGGCGTGTTCGAGTACAGGCCGCCATCCCAGTACAGCTCGCCATCGATGCGCACGGCCGCGAAGCCCGGCGGCAGCGCGCCGCTGGCCCGGATATGGTCGGCGGTGATGCGGCCGGGATCGCGGCTGTCGAAGCTGGCCAGGGTTCCGCTCGACACGCGCAGTGCATTGACGGTGAGGCGCATGCCTTCGGGGCTGTTCAGCACATCGAAGTCGACCAGCTCTTCCAGCGTCGCGTTCAGCTCTTCGGTGTCGTAGAAGCTGGCCTGCTCGGCCGGCACGGGCAGCCCCAGGCCGAACGGACTGAACGCGCGTGGCCGGAAAAAGCCGCGCACGCCGGACACCATTGCCTGCAGCGTCGAGAAGCGGATGTTCTGGCGCCGCTGCGCCTCGCTCATCCATGTGGGATCGTAGGGATCGCGTTGCGACATGCGGTCCCAGAACTCCTTGATCCGCTGTAGCCGGTGCTCATGATGATTGCCGGCCAGCAGCGCGGCATTGATGGCGCCGATCGACGTGCCGACAACCCAGTCCGGCGCCAGCCCATGTTCGTGCAGCGCCTGGTAGACCCCGGCCTGGTAGGCGCCCAGCGCCCCGCCGCCCTGCAGCACGAGGACGACACGCATGCCGTTCGGGTTCAGTGGATGGGAATCCGCATCGCTCAAGCCGCACCTCCGCAGTTGAAAGTATCGGCAGGCATTGTAGCCTGCAAATGCCATGTGTACCGGGAATGCGCCGGAACGGCCGCCTTCTCAAAAAAAAAGGCGCTGTTCGCATTAAGTGGGGTTTTCCCAGCAGTACGTGATGCCGGCCTGCCGCGCAAACGCTTTATAGGCATTGGCCCCATCGCTGACGAGCAGGACGTCCATTGCCAGCACCGGCAGCAAGTGTCTGGCCAACTGGTTGGCGGTTACCGGGCCGCGGCCGGTGACGAAGTCGCAGGTTTGCCGGTTGCGGTCGCGGGCAACGAGAAAGCAGTCCAGTTCGGCACTGATGCCGCGCCGGCGCGCCTTGCCGCCGCGTTTGCGGGGCGGGCGATCCAGGTTTCGCGAGCCTTTTTGCGATTCAAGGTGATAAGTTTCGTCCGCCTCGACAATGCCGGACAGCAGCGGTCGGGGCTCCCGTCGCACGGCGGCAATGAAGCGATGACGCCAGCGGAAGCTGGTGGATTTTGCCACCGCGACGCGCGCAGCAGCCTTGCCGACCGTGGCCGAATCGATCAGGCATTGCAGATACGGCAGCACCTGTCGCGCAAGCGCAGGCGGGCCAGCGGCGTGCCGGTCAGGGCATTGAAGCTGCGCCGGCAGGCGACGCAGCGATAGCGCTGCAGGCCGTTGGCCTGGCCGCAGCGGTGGCACCGCTTGCCGCCGCAGGCGGGGCACGACCGGTTGCCCGCGGCCTCCTCGATCAGGCGCAGGCAGTGGCCGGGTAATACAAGATTGGCGAGAACGCCCTGCAGAAGAGCGATTTCCGCACCGGAAAGCTGGACTTGCTCCAGCACCTTCAACACCACGCTGACATCGGCTGCGCCCATCTCGCCTCCTGATATACATGAAGTATCTCAACAAGAGGTCTGACAATGGTTCTGGTCGAACGTTCACCGATTTAAAGCGAACAGCGCCCAAAAAAAACGCCGCGGAATCCGCGGCGTTCCTGGCGAGGCGTGCGCGCCTTACAGCGAGCCGCTCTGCTTGCGCTTGTAGATCCATGCGCCGAGCCCAGCCAGCACGGCACCGAGGCCGATGGCCGGTTTCACGAGGCGCTTGCGCGAGATGAAGGAGCCCACCGACATGGCGATCGGCATGATCGTCTTGTAGTTGGCGAGCAGTCCGCCGGCACCGGCCGCCGCCGCGGTACCGCCGATGACGCCGGCGAGCCGCGATTGCACCGTGCCGACCGCCAGGTCGACCGCGCCGTGCAACAGCATGTCGGGATGCATGGCATGCGCCATGTTGTGCTTGCCGGCCAGAACGCCGATGCGGTACAGCTCACCTTCCTTGATCAGCCGGGCCTTCGTGGCGTCGCGTGCGGCCTTGCGTTGTTCCTTGTCGCTCATCGCTTTCCTTTCACAGCAACATGTCGCGGTCGGCTTTCAGTTCCGCCATCGTCGCAGGCAGCGCCAGGGCGCCATTGCGAACCCGGGCCATGGCACCCTTCACCAGAAGGTAGGCCGCCACGGCAAAGATGACGGCCACGATCGGCAGGATCTTCCAGCCCAGCGCGTCCCAGAGCAGGAACACCAGCGTCGCGGTGCCGAAGGCGATCGCGAACCACGCCGCCAGGATGGCCATTGCCAGCAGCACGGCCATCCGGACAAGATGATCGCGGACCTCGGACAGTTCCGTCATTGCCAGTTCGAGGCGGGACAGGACAAGACGCATCGCGTTCTTGACCAACCCCGACAACGAACCGATCAGGCCGGGAGCGCGCGGTTCGGTATGCTCGGAGTGCTCCATAGCGTCTCCCAGTTCCGCGGGCTTATTTACGGCCCAGGATCACACCGACCAGCAGGCCGACACCAGCCGCGACGGCGATCGAACGCCACGGATTTTCCTTGACGTACACGTCGGTGGTCGCGGCAACCTGCTTGCCCGTTTCCACTGCCTTGACTTGTGCGTCCTGGGCTTTCGCCAGCGCCGAGTCGAGCGCGCGCATGCCGCGGCCGCGCAGTTCTTCGGCCTTTTCGCCAGTCAGTGCGGTGGCGGCAGTGAACAGGGCTTGTGCGTCTTTGACCAGGGTTTTCACGTCGTTGTTGACGGTACTGATGTTATTTTCCAGCATGATTAAAGCTCCTTTTCACAGTGTTGAGTATCAACTTTACAACGGCATGCTCATTCGAGCAAATCGCGCATATCGTCCGCGTGCTCTTCTTCCTCGGCCATGATCTTCACGAGCAGCTGCGTGGTCACGGGATCGGTGTCGCCGATCCTTTCGATCATCTGCCGATAGGCCTCGATCGCCACGCGCTCGGCGATCAGGTTGGCGCGGATCATCGACTGGACTTCAAGCGAATCGTCGTATTCGGCATGGCTGCGCTCATGCAGCGTGGCCGGGTTGTAGTCGGGCGCGCCATTCAGCTGCACGATGCGCTCGGCCAGCCAGTCGGCATGCTTTTCTTCTTCGCCGGCATGCTCGAGGAATTCGGCCTTGACTGCCGCATTGTTCTTGCCGCTGACGGTGTAGTAATGCCGCTTGTAGCGGTTGATGCAGACCAGCTCGGTTGCGAGCGCGTCGTTCAGCATCTTCAGCACGGCTTCGCGGTCGCCCTTGTAGCCTGCCGTGACCGGGCCGTCCGACAGGTTCTGTGCGGCGGCGCGGATGGCCGCGGTATCGATACCGCTGGCCTGGGTGGGGGTCGTTTCGGACATGGTGTTCCTTTCCTGTGTAATCAGCGACGTGCCTGGATAGGCTGGCCCGGTTCGGACAGCACGATTTCGACACGGCGGTTCAGCTGGCGGTCGCCCGCCGTTTCATTGCCCGCCACGGGATAGGCCTCGCCGTAGCCGCGCACTTCCACGCGCGAGCGGTCGATGCCCGCCTGCGACAGCGCGCTGCGCACCGCTTCGGCGCGGCGCTGCGACAGTTCCAGGTTATGCGCCGTGGAACCGGTGCTGTCGGTGAAGCCTTCGATCAGCACGGTACGGTCGGTGTTCTCGCGCAGCACCGTGGCGAGCTTCTGCACGGTTGCCTGCCCGCCCGACGTCAGCACCGCCTGGTCGACATTGAACAGCACGTCGCCCAGCGTGATGATGGTGCCGCGCTCGGTCTGCTTGGCCTGCAGCTCGGCCAGTTGCGCGGCCAGGGCCTGGTTCTGGGCCTGCGCGCTTTGCGTGGCGGCATTGGCCTGCTCGGCACGGGCGCGCGCCGCTTCGGCCTCGGCCTGTGCCTGCTCCGCGGAGCGCTTGGCCGCTTCGGCCTCGGCGGTGCGGGCCTGCAGGCGCACCTGTTCGCGCTCCTGGGACGACTGCTTCAGCTCGGCCTCGGCCTTGCGGGCGCGGGCCACTTCCTGCGCGGTGGCGATCTTCTGCTTGGCCACGTAGGCCAGCTGGTCGATCTTGTCGGTGCTCTCGCGCTCGCCGGCCGCGTTGTTGGCCGCATTGAGCGCGGCGGTGGCATCGTTGAATTCGCGCACGGCGTATTGCGAGACAGCGCTGTTGGCCTGCGCCGCCGAGTAATCGCTGCGCGCCTGGTCCAGCGTGCTGGTGGTCAATGGCGTCGAGCTGCAGGCGGACAGTGCGATGGCCAGCGACAGCAGCACGGGGGTAAACGTACGTTTCATGAAGTTCCTCCTTACTGTTTGTTGGCGCGGTCGAGTTCTTCGCGCAGCACACGGATGTTTTCCTGCACCTCATTGGCGGCGCTGGTCGCCTTCGCGGACGTGGCCTTGCTCTGTGCCAGCTTCGCATCGGCCTGCGCCTGCTGGGCCAGGTCGGAGGCCAGCTTGTAGTCCTTGTCGGCCAGTGCACGGCTGGCCTGCTGCATCTTCTCGCGGGCCGCCAGCAGTTCGGCGGGTGCCAGTTCGGCAGCGCCGGCCTGGGCGGCATTCTCGACGGCAGCGCGCGACACGGCGACATCGGCGGTGGCGGGGGCTTTCTGGCTGGCGCATGCCGACAACAGGACGGCGGCGCACAGCATCGGCAAGGTATAACGAGGGCTCATTCTTTTTCTCCTCTGAATGGATGAATCCGACTGGGTATGCGGAACGTAGTGAAGTTATAGCCGAATGGACAATTTGCTATCGGTACGGTGCCGCACATATGAGACTATCGTGGCGGCAACGACAACACTGCATTGGCTCCAGCGTGCGCTGGCGCTCATATCCCGGCAGTTTCCGCGCAACGGACACGCAGCTGACGGGGTCGCTTGCAAAGTTAAATTGACAGATGAAAACGTAACAAATCGTTACTGCGTGCGTTTGCGAACAGTTCGGTTTATACCGTTTTCATAAGCTCGTTCCATCGGTGCTGACACAGCACCCGTATCCAATCGAGGAGCGAGCCATGAACAACCTGACTTCCCCGACGACCGTTTTGTCCGGCATGGTATTGGCGATGCTGGTGGCCTGTGCATCCGTGGATGTCTCACCTCCGTCCAGCGTGGAGATGAGCGACAGCACGCTGACCACCAATGTGCGATCCAGCCTGGCCAGCCAGCCCGGCCTGAATCCCGGCGACATCATGGTGGAAGCCTATGACGGCGAAGTGCGCCTGTCCGGCTTTGCCGCCAGCGCCGAGGAGGCGGAAAAGGCGGTGGCGGCGGCACGCAGCATCACGGGCGTGAAAGTCGTCAGGAACGACCTGAAGGTGAAGTAAGGGTCGAAGCGTCACGCGGTCGTGACGCCAGGTTGATCAAGACTGCGCCGGCCTGGCCGGCACGCTCCGATAACTTCGCTGGGCAATTCAAGAAGGAGTGCATCATGAATATCAAGCAGATCGCAATGCGCCTTACCGTCGCGGGCGCCGTACTGGGCCTGTCGGCCTGCGCGAACATGTCGGCGCAAGACCGTAATACCGCCATCGGCGCGGGTGTCGGTGCCGTCGCCGGCTCCGCCCTTTCCGGCGGCTCCGCGCTGGGTACCGTGGGTGGCGCGGCCGTCGGTGGCGTGATCGGCAACCAGGTCAACAAGCCGACCCGCTGAGCGGCCCTTCCGCGACAAAAAAACGGAGCTTCGCGCTCCGTTTTTTTTATTGCGGCACGCACCTCCCGTGCCGCCTCAGACAAATACGGTGCCCATGCCGATCGCGCCGTTTTCCTTGACCAGCTCATAACAGCGGCAGGACACCGCTTCCAGGCCGGCCGAATCGAGGATCTCGATGTTGCCGCGGCTGTAGGTGATCAGCTTCTGGTTCTGCAGCGCGCTGGCGGCCTTGGTGACGCCGACGCGCCGCACGCCGAGCGCGTGCGCGAGGAATTCGTGCGTCAGGTGGAATTTTTCCGATTGCAGGCGATCGCGCGTGATCAGCAGCGAGCGCGCCAGCCGCGCTTCCAGCACGTGGAAACGACTGCATACGGCGATCTGGATCGCCTGCGCGAGCAGCGTGTCGGTATAGCGGTGCAGCAGATGCTGCAGCGATTCCATGCGGGCGAATTCGGCGTGGAAGTCTTCGGCGCGCATGCGCAGCACGGCGCCGGCGCGCTGCACCACGGCGCGTACCTGCGCCTGCCGGTGGCCAAGCGCGACCGAGGCGCCCAGCATGCCTTCGCGGCCTACCGAGCCCACTTCGAGCGTCATGCGCCCTTCCGCCACGGCCAGCAGCGAGACCAGGGCATCGATGGGGAAGTAGATGAAGGCGATCGGCGTCCCGGGCTCGTACAGCACTTCGCCGACGTCGGCTTCCACCGATTCGCACAGCGCCTCGATATGTGCGAAATCCTCTTCCGGCAGGCTCGCCAGCAGGCGATTGCTCGCGGGCGGCGGCGGTGCGGGATTACTGTGCGCGGTGTCAAAATTCAGGTTCATGTTGGTCTGATCGGTTGGCATGTGCACATCTTGTAATGAGATTAACGTTTCCTTACCGGGGTGTATGTACGGTGACGCACGGAATACCCGCGGGCGTGGCATGACAATGGTTTCATCGTGCCGGAACGGCCGCCATACATATAAAACAGGAGTCCCCATGAACCATCCAAGTACCCCACCGACCAAGCACAACGTCCCGGCCATTTTCATCATCGCCGCCGTTGTGCTGATCCTGTTCTGCGGTGTCGGCATCGCTGCCCTGATGGGCTGGCTGCCTTCTTCCAAGCATGCCGGCCGGCCGGGAGAGTTGATGACACCGCCGTCCGAGCAGCTGGCCACGGCAGCCGTGGCGCCGGCCACGCCGGCCACGCAGTCGAGCCAGTACGCGGCCGGCGCCGGCACCATCAACGGCACACCCACCGGCGAACTGCCGACCTCCGGCAGCTCGGCAGGTGGCGGCACCGGCGGCTCGGCCGCGGTGAGCGCACCGGTGGTGCCTGCCCAGGAAGAGCGCGTGCCGGCGCCGGCACGCGACAAGGCCTTGCAGCGCGAGCGCGAACGCGAGCGCGCCGCCGACAAGGCCGCGGAATCGAAGCGCGCGGCCGCCGTCTGCAAGGAGTGCGGCATCGTTGAATCCGTCAAGGAAGGCAAGACACGCGGAGAAGGCAGCGGCATGGGCGCCGCCGGCGGTGCCGTGGTCGGCGGACTGCTGGGCCGCCAGGTCGGCGATGGCCGCGGCAAGGACCTGGCCACGATCGCCGGCGCTGTGGGCGGCGCGGTGGTCGGCAACCAGGTCGAGGGCAACCTGAAGGGCAAGCGCAACTACGAAGTCATGGTGCGGATGCACGACGGCGAAGTGCGCACCTTCTATACCGACTCGCCGGTATGGCGTGGCGGAGACCAGGTGAAGGTGGTCGAGGGCCAGTTGCAATCGCGCTGATCCGTCGCTGTCTTCGTTGCTGTTGCGTCACAGCCCCGCTACCGTGCGGGGCTTTTTTTTGCTTTGTCTGCCATCGAACAGAACTGCCTGATGAGTGACCCCGACAATGAAATCTCGCGCCACCGGGGCGCATGGGGAGAACGACATGACCAAGGCATTGTGGGGCTGGCTGATCGCCGCGGGCTTGCTGCTGGCGCGGATCGCTTACCTGAATCTGGATGAAGGAGGAGTCGGCGCGGCAGGCGGCGGCTCCGCCGAAATGATGGCGCTGGTACTGCTGACGGGTGGCCTGCTGGCCGGCCTGCTCGGCATCGCGGGCATGCTGGGCATGCTGGGCTGGGTACCACGCCCAGGGAATCAATGAAAAAATGACAAAGTTTGTACGGCACCGTACAGAAGCGCTTTCCGCTTGCTCGCATACTGGAATCCATGACGGCGAGAAGCCGGACATATAAACCCGAGACGAGAGGATACGATCATGCTTTACACAATTGCTGTAGTTCTTATTATCCTTTGGCTGCTGGGCCTGGTGACCTCCTACACCATCGGCGGCTTCATCCACATCCTGCTGGTGGTCGCCGTCATCATGATCCTGCTGCGCCTGATCAGCGGACGAGGCCTGTAGCGTTGAAGGCTCCCGCGGCGGCGCTGCACGTACGTGCAGCGCCGTCTTGCTTTGCAGCGTCTACAATGCGACATCAAGGAGGATGAAAATCATGATCATTTCGAATGCAGTACGCAAGGCCGTGGCCGTTTCCGTGGCCGCGGCGATGGCAATTGGCGCCTCGGGTTGCGCCAACATGGATGCGACACAGCGCGGCACCGCCACGGGTGCCGGCGTCGGCGCCGGGCTGGGTGCCATCCTGGGCGCCGCAACCGGTCCAGGCGGCAGTGGCCGCGCAGCAGGCGGCGCCGTGCTGGGCGCGGCCGCCGGCGCCGTGGTCGGCAACATCTGGTCGAAACGGATGGAAAGCCAGAAGCAAGCCATGGAACAGGCGACCGCGGGAACCGGCGTGCAGGTCTCGCAGACCGCCGACAACCGCCTGCGGATGGAAATCCCGAGCGATATCTCGTTCGACACCAACCGTGCCGACATCAAGGACAACTTCCGCCCGATCCTCGACCGCTTCGCCACCACGCTGAAGGAAAATCCGGCGACCACGGTGACGATCATCGGCCACACGGACAGCACGGGTTCCGATTCGATCAACCAGCCGTTGTCGGTGGAGCGCGCCTCGCACACCCGCGACTATCTCTCTTCGCGCGGCGTGTCGCCGACACGCGTGGTGGTCGAGGGCCGCGGTGCGCGCGAGCCGATCGCGTCGAATGACGACAACAGCGGCCGTGCCCGCAACCGCCGCGTGGAAATCTACGTGGCCGAACCGGCACCGCGTTCCTGATCCAGGGAGTCCACCATGCATCCGTCACGCCTGATCGCCATGGTCCTTGCCGCCGCCTGCACGCAGGCGGCCCAGGGCGCCGCGCTGAAACCTGGGCTGTGGGAAATGACCAGCAAGGTCGCCGCCGCCAATCCCGAAACGATGCAGGCGCTGGCGCTGGCCCAGCAACAGATGGCTGCGCTGCCTGCCGAACAGCGCAGCGCCGTCGACCAGATGCTGGCGCGGCATGGCGTGACGATGCAGCTTGCCGAGGGCGGCGGCGTGAAGGTGAACTTCTGCCTGTCGAAAGAACAGGCGGAAAACCCGCGCCTGCCGTCCGGCCAGCCGGGCCAGTGCACCACCACGCAGACCCCGGTGCCGGGTGGCCTCAACATTGCGTTCAAGTGCAGCCGGCCGCCATCGTCCGGCAATGGTCAGGTGATCTTCGAAGGCGACAGCGGCTATTCGATGCGGATGAACGTGGACAGCACCGTGCAGGGCCAGGCCCATCAAATGACGGTGGAAAGCGCCGGGCGCTGGCTGGCCGCGGATTGTGGAAGCACGCCGCCGGTGCAGTAAGGCGGCGGCTGTCTTGCCGCTGCCGTCTTGCCGCTGATATCTTGAAGTTGATATCTTGAAGTTGATATCTTGAAGTTGATATCTTGCCGAAGTTACCTTGACCCCAGCATCCCCTGGAGCCTGACACCGGTTTCGGCATCCAAAGCCACAGCACTGATCCCGAACGAAAAACGGTGTCCGACACCCCAAGGGTGTCCGACACCAGTCATCATGCGTCCACCATCCTGGACAGTGCCGCACACCAGCCATCATCCCCCACCCTTCAGAACGCGTGCCGCAAGCCCACGTTGAAGGCGCTGCGGCCCTTGCCCTGCTCGCTGAAATTGCCGACCGTGTACGGCGCGTTGTTCTCGTCCTTGATCCTGGCGTAGGCGGCATAGAACGCGGTGCGCTTCGACATCGCGTAGGTCATGCCGACCGCGATCTGGTTGGCGTCCTGGTTGGCCAGCGTGCGGTCGTCCTTGCGGATGTACGACACCATGTACGTGGCAGCGCCGGACGAGTACGACACGCCGGTCAGCGCGTCGTTGCTGCGCGTGGACGGCGATGCCAGCACCAGCGCGCCATACGGATTGTCCTGGTCCCACGGCGAGCTGCCGACGCCCTTGTTGACGGCATAGGCCGCGTACAGGGTGGCCGCCTTCGACACGTGCATGTTCGCCGCGACGATCGAATTGCGCGCCGACAGGTCGACCGGCGTGGTGGCGCCGGCGCCCTGCAGGAAGTTGTTCTTGCGCTGGTGCGCCGCGCGCAGCGTGAACAGGCCGCCCTGGTAGCCGATCGTGGCGCCGTATGCACGGTTGCGGGTCGTGCTGAACGCCGATTCGCCGAAGCTGTAGATCGCGCTGGCGGAAAAGCCGCGGAAGGTGTTCGAGCGGTACTTGATGGAATTGTCCGACCGCCTGGTACCGTTGCCGATCAGGTTGGTCGCCGTGCCGGCGGTGCCGGTGCGGAACGGGTCGGCCACCTCGACCAGGGTTTCGTAACCCACGTCGTATTGCCGCCCCACCGTCAGCGCGCCCCAGCGGTTCGCCAGTCCCACGTAGGCCTGGCTGCCGAACAGGCGGCCGCCCTGGTCGGACTGGCCGGTGTCGTTGCGCACGCCCGCTTCCAGCGTGAAGATGGCGCGGGTATCGTTGCCCAGGTCTTCCTGGCCGGAGAAACCAAGCACCGAGCCGGTGGAGACGCCGGGCGAGATCTTCGTGCTGGGGCAGTCGCCGTTCGGGCAATCGTGCTCGGATACGGCACCGGCATCGAGCACGCCGTAGATGCGGATCGAGGAGGGTTCCTGTGCCAGCGCTGTCAGCGGAAACAGGCAGGCCAATGCGATCAACTTGGTGTTCATGATTCGTCTCTAGGTCAAGTCCAACGACCGATTGGCTCGGTCCTGCCACCTTGCATGCTTTCCCGAGGTTCTCGCCTGGGGGTTGCTCACCTAAAGCTTCTCACCTAAAACTTGAATACAAATAACTTGATACAAGGATAATGCCGACCCGCATTGCTTCTCTGTGCGGAGACTCACAAACCAGTACTCATGCTTCAACCATATACCTGTGCGGCGTCAAAGTGAATAAAAAACTGCCGAGCCGATGAAGTTCACGTAAGGAAATGACTCATGCATGCTACGACTGGGAAATAATCGCGAAAACCTGGGTTCGCTAGCGTACAGACGGTCTACTGTTGAGCGGTATACTGCGGTCTTTCGTTACGAAGTGCCCCATGCTTGCCATCCTCGACAGCATCGATGAACAGACGACGGGGGTGGCCGCACTGGTCGATCTCGTCGGTCAGTTGCGCCCCCGCCGCCGCGGCAACTACATCCGCGCGGCTGCCAATGTCCGTACCCTTACCCAACTGCTGCGCGGCAATCCGCAACACGCGCGCCAGCTGCGCGCCTATGTGCTGCGCCTGCTAAAGGCGCGCCGCCACGCCAGCCTGTACACGGAAGTGGGCGTGCTGTCGAACGACGGCTTTTTCACCGAACTGAAGCGCCGCATCGCCTACCGCATGCTGCCCCCCGCGCTGGGCGACGAATACCTGGCCGACCTGCTGGACCAGGTGTTCTACAGGAAGACCGACTGGGAATGGATCAGCGCGGTGCCGGCGCTCGACTGGCTCGACCTGTTCGACACGCTGTTCCACCGGCGCGACCGCATCGTGATGCTGCCGGGCATGCTGGAAGCGATCCGCACGCTGTCCTACCGCGTGGCGGCGGTGGGGCTGGAACCGAAGCTGACCAATTTCCACACCGAGATGGAAGAGTTCGAATCGCCATTTTTGGTGCAGAACCGCGAAGTGCAGCATTACCTCGACGGCTACGCGCGCCTGATGGCGGGCGAGGATGTCACGCTCGACGACCCGAAGCACCTGCTGGTGATGCTCGACCAGTGCGACAGCGTGATCGCCCGCATCCGCCGCAAGGCGCTGGTGCAGGGCACCACCATCGCCCTCACCTATCTGCTGGTGACACTCACCCAGAGCATCGACCGTATGCGCAAGCTGCTGTTCCTGGTCGACGTGTCGGGCGAACTGCGTGCCGCGCCGTCGGTCAACCTGGTCAACGGCACGGTCGGCACGCAGCCGCAGCGCGTGCCCGTCACCCGGCAGGCGCAGCGCCGCGCCGCCACGCTGGCGATGACGCTGGAACTGATCGAGGCCCACAACAACAAGTACACGGTCAGCGACCTGTTCCGCGACAATATCCACCTGCTGGCGCGCAACGTCACGGAAAACGCCAGCCGCACCGGCGAGCACTACATTGCCGAGAACCGACGCGCGCTGGGCGGCATGTTCCTGTCCGCTGCCGGGGCCGGCGTGGTCGTCGGCTTCATGGCCCTGTTCAAGATCCTGCTCGGTACGCTGCGCGCGGCGCCACTCGTCGAAGCGTTCCTGTTTTCAATGAATTACTCGCTGGGCTTCGTGTTCATCCACCTGCTGCACTTCACGGTGGCCACCAAGCAGCCGGCGATGACGGCGTCGCACATCGCCGCCAGCCTGCAAAGCCGGGACGGCCGCCACATCGACCCTGACAGCCTGGCCGAGCTGATCAACAAGGTGTTCCGCACCCAGGTTACTGCCGTGCTCGGCAACATCGCCACCGCCCTGCCGACCGCCTGGCTGATCGCGTGGGGCTGGTTGCAGGTTACCGGCCAACACCTGGTCAGCCAGGGCAAGGCCATGCACCTGCTGCACGATATCGATCCGCTCCACACTCCGGCGCTGTTCTATGCGGCGATTGCCGGCGTCTGCCTGTTCCTGGCCGGCCTGGTCTCGGGTTATTACGACAACCAGGCGCTGTACACCCGCTGGGGCCGCCGTATCACTCAACTGCGCGGCCTGAATGCCCTGCTCGGTGCGGAGCGCACCATCCGCCTCGGCCGCTACCTGGAACATAACCTGGGCAGCCTGATGGGCAATTTCGCTTTCGGCATCATGCTGGGCGGTGCCAGCGCACTGGGCTTGCTGCTGGGGCTGCCGATCGATATCCGCCACGTTACTTTCTCGTCGGCCAATTTCGCGACAGCATTGGTCGCGTTGGATCACAATGTGAGCTGGCAACTGGTGGTGACTTCCGTCACCGGTTTCCTGGCAATCGGGGCCGTCAACCTGCTGGTCAGTTTCGGTCTCGCGCTATGGGTGGCGCTGCGCGCGCGCCGCATTCCGTTCGAGCACGGCTTCCTGCTGCTGCGGGCGCTGGGCAGCCGGCTGCGCAGGGCGCCGGTCGACTTCTTCTTTGGCACAAAGGAAAACAAATGAAACGCTGGAACCCACGCCATCTCCTGGCGGTGGTCCTGACCGGATGGTGCCTGATGGCCTGCGCGTCGCTGCCGGCCGTCGATCCGGACAAGGCCAAGGAGGCCGCCGCGGCGGTACCGGTGGTCAAGTCGGTCAACGGCGAGCTGTCGCCGGCCCGCGCCAAGGCGCTGCTGGCCAAGCGCTGGTCGAAGAACACGCTCGACCTGAAGGCCCAGGCGGCCCTCGAGGAAGCCGCCACCGGCGTGCCGCTGATCGCCGGCAACCAGGTGAAACTGCTGTTCGACGGCCCCGCCACGATGAAGGCGATGATGGCCGCCATCGAGGGCGCGAAGAACCACATCAACTTCGAGACCTACATCTTCGACCAGGACGAAATGGGCGACAAGTTCGCCGACCTGCTGATCGCCAAGCAGAAGGCCGGCGTGACGGTCAACATCATCTACGACAGCGTGGGCACGCTGATGGTGCCGCAGGCGTTCTTCGACCGCATGCGCGCCGCCGGCATCCACCTGGTGGCCTACAACCCGGTCAACCCGGCCAAGGTGCGCGGCAACGGCTGGAAGGTCAACAACCGCGACCACCGCAAGATGCTGATCGTCGATGGCAAGATCGGCTTCACGGGCGGCATCAACATCAGCGACACCTATTCGAAGAGTTCGCCATTTCGCTCGAAAAGCCGGCCGCGCAGCGAGAAGGACGTGGGCTGGCGCGATACCCACGTGCGCATCGACGGCCCCGCCGTGCAGGCGATGCAGTGGCTGTTCATCCAGCACTGGACCGGACAGGATACCGACGACCTGCGCGAAGCCGACTATTTCCCCAACCCGATCATCGCCGGCGACAAGCTGGTGCGGGTACTGGGCAGCGAACCGGGCGGGCAGTACGAGATCTACAAGGCGATGCTGCTGGCGATCCAGGAAGCAAAGAAATCGATCCACATCACTTGCGCCTACTTCGTGCCGGACGAGCAGACGCTGCAGGCGCTGATCGATGCGGCGAAACGTGGCGTGCAGGTGCGCATCGTGCTGCCCAGCGTTTCCGACAGCGGCCTGGTGTTCCATGCCGGCCGCGCCGTCTACGACCGGCTGCTGGAAGCCGGCGTGCAGATCTACGAGCTGAAGCTGGCCGTGCTGCACGCGAAGACGATGGTGATCGACGGCGTCTGGTCCACGGTGGGCTCGGCCAACATCGATCGCCGCAGCTTCCAGCACAACGCGGAAGTCAACGTGATCGTGCTGGGCGACGCCTTCGGCAAGGAAATGGAAGGCGCGTTCCGCGACGACATCAAGAACTCGAAGCAAGTCACGCTGGCGGCCTGGCGCGACCGGCCGCTGGTGACGCGGGTGAAGGAATGGGCATCGAAGGTGTGGGATTACTGGCTGTAGCCACCAGCCGGTCCTTACCCGGCGTCAGTTGTTGACGATCTGCGGCGCCACGGTTTCTTCGCTGGTGATGGCTTCGTAGATATCCGGCGCGGTGCCGAGCGGCTGCCAGGTGTTGCCGTCGCGGCGGAAGATCTCGATCGTGGCCACTTCGAAGGCGGCCGATGCCTCCTGCCAGCCGTAGCGCTCCACCTGGATCTCGTCGCCATCGACGCGCAGCACGTTGAACGAGTTGGTCTCGCCCCTGCCCCGCGTGGACGTGGCCGTGCCGGCCTGCACGATCAGTGCCGCATAGCCGGCGATCTTGTAGCGCGTGGCGCTGTTGCCGGAATGACTGGCATGCAGGTGCCCGGCCAGCAGCAGATCCACGCCGCATCGCGAGAACGCTTCCATCGCCATCGGCGCTCGGTCCACGAGGTCGTTTTCGTCGAATGCCTCGGGCAGGTCGAACGGATGGTGCGTGACGACGATGCGCGTCAGGTTCGGATCCACTTTCGCCATGCGGTCATGCAGGCGCCTGATCTGCTCGCGGTTGACACGGCCATCCTTGATCGTCAGCGAGCGCGCGGTGTTCAGGCCCATGACGGCGATTTCATCGTCGACATATTCGGGCGCCAGGTTTTCCGTGATGTAGCGCCGGTATTTCGTCAGCGGCGTCAGGAAGCGCGCCGCCACGTTGTAGAGCGGAATGTCATGATTGCCCGGCACCACGATCTGCGGTTGCGGCAGCGTGTCCAGCCAGGCGCGCGCCGCCTTGAACTGCTCGCTGCGGGCGCGCTGCGTGAGGTCGCCGGACACCACCACGACGTGCGGCTGCACTGCCTCGACCGTGGCGCGCAGCGGTGCCAGCAGCCGCTCGTCGACGCGGCCAAAATGAATGTCGGACAGGTGCACGATGGTTCGCATGTTTTCTCCTAGTCGGCGCCCGGTACGATGACCGTCAGCGCACCGGGACGGGAACGGTATTCGAGCGGCGGCGCCATCAGCGTCACTTCGCCATCGGTGGCGACGCGCACCAGTTTGCGCCGGGTGTCGATGGTGAGCTCGTCGGCCAGCACCACGTCGAAGTCGCGGGCCTCGGCCAGCCGCCCGGCCAGCGCGTGGCACGCCAGGCGCACCAGCCCGAAGCGCGTGGGCCGCTGGGCCACGTACAGGCTCAGGTGCCCTTCGTCGAGCCGGGCGCGTTCACCGATATTGAGCCCTTGCATCGTGTAGGTATTATTGCCGATGAAGACGAAAGGGGTGCGCCGCGCATGCTCGTCGCCGTGCACATGCAGCCGCAGGCTGAGGAACGGGAAGCGGCGCAAGGCCGCCACGCTGGCCCAGCAGAATGCCAGCCATTTGCCGCGGCCGAGCCGGCGCTGCTGCTTTTCGCGGTCGCGCACGATGTCCGGATACAGCCCCAGGCTGGAATTGTTCAGGAAGATCCTGCCGTTGACTTCGCCGATATCGACCGCCACCGGCCGGCCATGGGCGATGTTGGCGATGGCGTCGTCCAGCGCCAGCGGGATGCCGAGATCCCTGGCGAAATGGTTCAGCGTGCCCAGCGGCAGCACGCCGAGCGCGGCCTGGCTGCCGGCCAGCACCGAAGCCACGGCATTCATCGTGCCGTCGCCCCCGCCCGCCACCACGAGGCCGATGCCGTCGTCGAGTGCCTCGCGTGCCACGCCGATCATTTCATCTCCGCCGCCGGCCAGCGTGACGTCGGCATCGATGCCGACGGCCGCGAACTTGTCGCGCAGCGCCACTGCCCGATCGCCATCATGGCCCTGCCCGGCACCGGCATTGACGATCACCACGGCCTGCCGCATCACTCGTCCCTGCGTGCCAGGCGCCGGCGCCGCAGCGTCGAAACGGCGGCGATGCAGACCGCCAGCCAGCCGGCGCTGTAGGCCATCGCGGCCAGCACGTCGGAGACGAAATGCGCGCCCAGGTAGACGCGGCTGAACGCCACCAGCAGCACCATCACGGCGGCCAGCACCATCGCCAGGCAGCGTTTGCGCCAGCTGGGTGACGTGGTGACGACATAGCAGGCGATCAGCCCATAGAACAGCGTGGAGGCGGCCGTGTGGCCGCTGGGGAAGCTGTAGGTGGCGAGCGTGAGCAGCGGCTCATCGAACATCGGCCGGGGACGCGCGTACACGTTTTTGAGCAGCACGTTGATCAGCATGCCGCCGGGCGCCGCAATGACGACGCACAGCAGCCAGTACCTGGCCTGTCTGCGCCAGAACCACAGCGCCAGCAGACTCGATGCAACGGACATGCCGACGATGCCGTGCACGTGCGTGAAGCCCAGCACGATGGTCGTCAGCGGCTCGAACGCGTGGGTGTGGAACCACTGCGCCACGTGCACGTCGAAGAGAGCGATGTCGTCCTGTTCGCCGACCGCTTCGGCGATCTCGCGAAATACGGCCACGGCTGAAACCAGCAGGGCCAACCCGGCCGTCAGGTGCAGGCCGAATTCGCCGCCAGGGGTAATGCGGGCTTCGAGGAAACGCAGCAGTTTGGAATAGGCGATCCGGCTCATCGATTTCTCGTATTTGCAACGGGCCAGCAAAAAACCTGTTTTTTCATACAGCCCTGTGTTTTTGTACAGTAGTTATGTTAAGCTTCTATCCAGTAGGCAGCGCTCAGGAAGCAAGCGGAAGCACTTCCCAGGCTCATGCGACCGACCTGTTCCAGACCCTGGACCGACTTTCGACCGGCGCTGCGAACTCTTTGTTTATTCGATCCTTTTTCGATAAGGAACTGTCATGGCAACCATCGACTACGACCCTCGCCGTCTCCCTTCGCGTTTCGAATCGCGTTTCGGACTCGAGTACGCTCCAACGTCCTTCCTGGTGCGCTTCGGCAAGCGCGAGATGCTGGTCTGCCGCGACTTCCGCAAGCGCTTTTACCCGGTCAACCCGATCATCGAATGCGATACCGGCGTGCAGCCGGGCCATATCGAGATCCTGCTGTTCGGCCGCTGGCTGTTGATCTTGTCCAAAGCACAGTAATCGATCTGTGCAGTGTCGCACAGTGGCCACGACTGTGCGACGGTAACCGGTCACGGCGGACGTGACCAGCGCGTCATGGCTGCGGCGGCCTCTCTTCACCCGCCGCGTTGAATGCCGCAGCGCGCGGCCGGCAGGCGTGCCGGTGGCCACGTCCGGGCGTGAACCGATGGTTTGAATCGGGAATGGCAATGCAAGGCTGGTGTCGGACACTATTTCCCAGGGGATTTGCCAGGAATTCGACACCGGCTGCGGAAACGCATCGTGATTTTTCGGCGTTTCGGCGACAGCTTCAGGCTTTGGCAGTGGCGCCCAGGCTGGCGGCCGCGACCTCGCCGGCGTCGCGGGTCTCGCGATAAGGCGCCGATTCCTGCGGCGCATCGCCGGCTTCCGGCGCTTCCACAGCCCCCGCGTGTTCCGCCTCATGCATTTCGCGCAGCAGCGCCAGCGCACGCACGTCGTGCATTTCCATTGCCCGCTGCAGCGTGGTGGCGGTAATGCACGACTCTTCGACGACGGCCAGGAATTTTTCCTGCGTGCTGTCCAGGAACCTGGACTGGAAACCAATGCTGTCGAACATGCCGCCGACATCCACGCTCAGCTCGCGCAACAGCAGCAGCGTGCGCTTGGTGGATTCGATATCGTTGCGCATGCCGCTGTCCATGTCGATCAGCTCGATGCGCGCATGTTCATGCTGGGACAGCTCGGTGATCGTTTCGAGCCAGCATGCAATGCGCTCGGCAACCCGGGAGATGCGCACTGTTTTGCCGCGCATCATGATGCAGTATTGCAGGCACAGCAGCCAAACGGGCACGCGCGCCAGGAACACTGGCATGCCGGCGCTGCGCAACCACGCTTCGGCACGCTTGAACCGGCGCAGCATGCCGCCGATGCTGGCTAAGAGCGGATCCTGGTGCATGGTAAGTCCCCTTGGTTTACAGCAACACACGTTGCGTTGCGCAATACTCCGCAGTATAGGCAGAGGACTCAGGGGAATGCTCAGCAGGAGATTTGATCCAGCTTAAAAGTCGCGGTGAAAAATGTGCGCATTGTGTATTTCGCAATGCGGCTCGTGCTGCCCGCTAATTAACGCAGGCCGGCCGCTTCCGTAGCCGGCCGGCCTGCCACGCTTCGGAGTCGTCGCCCGACGCTCCGGCGATCAGGACTTGTCGCCTTCCTTGCCCACCGAGCGTGCCACCGCTTCGGACAGCTTGTCGCCATGCGGCCCTTTTGCCGCGTCTTCCATGCTGCCCACCTTGCGCGCCTGGTCGGACTGCTGGTCGGCGCTGACTTCCTCGGCCACGTTGAAGCGGCCGTCGGTCTCATCGCCCCCAGGCAGCAAGCCTTCAGAGCGCGCGCCGCCTTCCTGCCCGGTGGCGCGCTGCGCATTGCCGGGCGTGCCGGACTGGCTGCCCCCGGGCTGCGCCTGGTTGCCCTGCTGCTGGCTGCCTTGCTGCTGATTGCCCGGCTGCTGATTGCCCTGCTGCTGATTGCCCTGCTGCTGATTGCCCTGCTGCTGATTACCCTGCTGCTGATTGCCCTGCTGCGCGCCCTGCTGCAAGTTGCCCATGTGCTGGTCCACGGCGCGACTGTCCTGGTCACGCGTCATCGCGGCCTGGCCGCGCGGCGCCGGGGCGGCGCCCATCGTCGGGCCGCCCACTGAATCGTCCAGGCCGCTGCCCATCGACTTGCCGGCGCCCGCCGGCGGCGGCAGGTTGTAATCGGCACCGTGCGGTACCGGATCGCCCACGATTTTCTTCACGTCCGCAGGCGCCACCGTCTTTGGCAGGTGGGTGGGGATCGGTGGCTGCTGGAGCCGTTCCTTGTCGTCGTTCTGCATGATGCCTCCTTTATGTTTCGAAAGGTCATCCTAGCCCAACGCGCATTTTCGCGGCACAGCATTGCCACGCTCCAAAATGTGTGGGCGGTGCGTGACGTTCGGCGTTACAGTCGGCTCATGAGTTTGATTTCCGCCCTGCCCGCCGCGCCGGGGATGATCCACCCGGTCGCCGACTGGCCTTACCTCGAGATGCTGACCCGCTTCGCGCTGGCGCTGGCGCTCGGCCTGCTGATCGGCCTCGAGCGAGAAAGGCGCAAGAAGGAAGCGGGCCTGCGCACCTTCGCCTTCATCGCCGTGCTGGGCGCCGTCGGCGCCTCGCTCGGCGACATGTACGCCTACATCGTACTGTGCCTGACCGGGCTGCTGACGATCTTCCTGAACCTGCAGGACATGCGCACGCACGAGGGTACCGAGCTGACGACGTCCGCCGCCATGCTCGTCACCTGCATCGCCGGCATCATGTGCGGCAAGGGCCACACGCTGACGCCCGCGGCGATCATGGTCTCGTCCACCGCGCTGCTGGCATGGAAGGATATCCTGCAAGGCTTCTCGATCGGGCTGACCGAGCGCGAACTGCGCTCGGCGCTGCTGCTGGCGATCCTGGCGATCGTCATCTATCCCGCGCTGCCCACGGGCAGCATCGGGCCGATGGGCCTGATCCAGCCGCGTGCCGCCTGGGCCACCGTGATCCTGATCGCCGGCATCGGCTTCGTCAACTACGTGCTGTGGAAGGCTTTCGGTGCGCGCGGCGTGACCATCGCCGGCTTCCTGGGCGGCCTGGTGAACAGCAGCGTGACCGTCAACGAACTGGCCTCGCGGGTCAGCGGCAGCGCGGTGGGCGCCGTGGCGGCGGCGGCCTATCGCGGCATCCTGCTCGCCACCGTGGCGATGGTGATGCGCAACGCCGTCATCCTTGCGCTGCTGGCCCCCGCGGTGGCGGTGGCGGGCATCGGCGCGTTCGCCGCGATGCTGGCGGCCACGGCCTTCTTCGTGTTCGTGCGCCGCCACCCGGCCGAACCGGCACCGCAAGCCGCCGCCGACACGCAGGAAAACCAGATCGTGCTGCCGTTTTCGCTGTGGAGCGCGCTGAAGTACGGCCTGATCTTCCTGCTGCTGCACATCGTCGGCGTACTGACGCAGAAATACTTCGGCAACGTGGGCTTCTACGTCGTGAGCGCGCTCGGCGGCACCGTGTCGAGCGCCAGCGCGGTGGCGGCAGCGGCCAGCCTGGCGGCCGAAGGCAAGCTCGAGCTGGACGTTGCCGCCACCGGCGCGGTCCTTGCATCACTGGCCAGCGTGGCGATCAACCTGCCGTTCGTGCTGCGGGTGCCGAACCGCCGCTTCGTGCTGTCGATCGCCGTGGCGATGGGTGTCATCGCGGCGGTCGGCCTGGCCGGCCTGCTGCTTGGCGAACCACTGGCCCGCTTCGTGACGGATCACTGGCCACAACTGACGCAACTGCGGCCCGGGCCGCTCGGGACACTGGGGCCGGCGCCGGGCAGCGCCGGGCTGGTTAATCCGTGATAGGCGCATTTGATTTTATTCAAATCGCCCGTACTGCCGCGCCCATCGCGGGGAACTCCGTCCTAGACTGATAGCCTTCTGTGCCATTTCCGGAGACTGCCATGCAGAGAACGTTCCTATGCGCTGTCCTGGCCGCTTGCGCGATTCCGGGCCACGCCGAGACCTGGAGCTTCGAGTACCAGGGATTCCACGATTCGCTTGCCGGCACCTTCCTTCCCGAGCGCAAGCTGACTGGCAGCTTTTCCGGCCAGGACAGCGATGGCGACGGGGTTGTGGCGCGTGCGGAAATCCTGTCGCTGGTGGTGAACGGCGTCGATTTCATCGCCTGCGAAAGCCACAGCAACGAGTACTACCGCTGTGGCACGGAAGCGTTCGCATACCGCGACGGCACACTGTCGTTCACCGTCGGCCAGTCCGGCCGCGATCCCGAGGGCTATGTCGGCGCCGGGCACCTGTACACCACGGGCGAGCGCGAATACCGCTACGAATTCTGGCCCGGCCAGTTCGCGGAATGGGAGTACCGCTGGACACCGGAAACGACCTTCGCGATCACCGCCATGCCGGAGCCGGGCACGTGGGCGCTGTTGCTGGCCGGCGTGCCGCTGGCCCTGTTCGAAATCCGGCGCAGGCGCAAAACGCAGTGATCCGATTGTCGCGCCACGCCCGACGCGTGTAAGCTCGCAACTGGAGGTACGCATGCAGAACGAACGCCGAAACAAGCCGAACGAACCGGTGGCCGAAGCCGTCGACGCCACCGTGGAACTGATGCCGAACATCAGCCGCTACCAGGCCGCCCTGGTGATGGCGCGCGACGGCGTGCCGAAACCGGTGATCCGTCGGGTGCTCGATGAACCCGCGCAGCGGCGGGCGAAAGACAGGGCGCCGAAGTAGCGGGTTTGCCGGACCTCCAATTTCCTTGTCCGGTTCCCTTGTTCGGTTCCCTGGTTCAGTCCCCTTGCTCAGTTCCCTCACTCCAGCGCACGTTCCGCCGCGGCCAGGCCATGCAGGGCCGTGGTATCGAACAGCTGCACGGCCGCATCTTCCTCGCTCACCAGCAGCGAAATCTCGGTACAGCCCAGGATGATGGCTTGCGCCCCGCGCGCGGCCAGGCCCGCCATCACGCGGCGGTAAGCATCGCGCGAAGCCGGTTCGATGCGGCCCTGGCACAACTCGTCGTAGATGATCCGGTGCACCAGTTCGCGCTCCTCCGGCGGCGGCACCAGCACTTCCAGGCCGCGCCGCGCCAGCCGCTCCCGGTAGAACGGCTGCTCCATCGTGAACCGTGTGCCGAGCAAGCCAACGGTTTGCGCGCCGGCGCGCACCACCGCATCGGCCGTCGGGTCGGCGATATGCAGCAGCGGAATGTCGACGGCGGCGGTGATCGCATCGCTCACCGCATGCATGGTGTTCGTGCACAGCACGAGAAAATCCGCGCCGGCGCGCTCGAGCGCGGCAGCGGCCCCCGCCAGCAACTGCCCTGCCGCGGCCCATTCTCCCGCGTGCTGCAATGCCGCGATCTCGTGGAAATCCACGCTGTACAGCACGATCTTCGCCGAGTGCAACCCGCCGGCGCGCTGCTGTACCGCTTCGTTGATCTGCCGGTAGTACGGCACCGTGGATTGCCAGCTCATGCCGCCGATCAGGCCGATGGTTTTCATCTGCGCTCCGCTCCTTGGGGAAAGGTACATCGTAGGGCAATCGCACGGCTGCGGGCAGTACAGCGGAGTCCATTACTGTACCGGGGCATTGGCCGGTACATCGGCTGGCCAATGCCTCGTCCTCCACGCGGCCCTGCCGGCCGCATGCTGTATCATCCCGACCCTTACACGAAAGCCGCATATGCTCATCATCACCATCAAACAGGGTAAGGAAAAAGGCCTGCTGGCCGGCGACCCGTACATTTACGCGTCCGCCATCGACAAGGTGGACGGCAAGCCGCAGGAGCGCAACAAGCCGGGCGCCACGGCGATCGTGCAGTCGTCGGCGCGCCAGTTCCTGGCCCGCGCAGCCTACAACGCCAAGTCGCAGATCGCCGCCCGCGTGTGGACCCTGCGCGAGGACGAGCCGGTCGATCATGCAATGATGAAGCGGCGCGTGCAAGCCGCCGTGGCCCGCCGCGCCGAGGCGCTGCGCACTGCCGATCCCCAGGCGCTGGTCCAGGTGATCGATGGCGAAAAGGACGGTTTGTCGGGCCTGATCGTGCAGAGCTATGGCGGCACCGGCGGCTACCTGGTATGCCAGTTCAATGCCGGCGGGGTCGACCTGTGGAAGGTGGCCGTAGTTCAGGCGCTGCTGGGGGCCACCGGCTGCCCGAACGTGTACGAGCGGTGCGATGCGCTGCTGCGCAAGGGCGAAGGGCTGCCGGTTGCGCCACGCGCGCTGGCGGGCGATGAGCCGCCGCAGCGGCTGACGGTGCGCAACGGCGCGAAGCTGGTGCCGATGGATATACGGACGGGGTTTGTTTATCCGCGTTGAGGGTGACTGGTTTTGTCATGGAGGCCCGGGTCCTGCCCGGGCCGCGCTAGCCATCGTGCGCAACGCCACTCAGCACTTTTGGCGGTCCGGACGCATTTGAACTCCGCGATGTGGCCAAACCGGTACCTGGAGCAGGACAAGTTCTGGTTCGGGTTCACGCCACGTCCATCAATCCCCTCCACTTTCAGGTAGGGCGCGGGGATTACCCCGACCTGGTGCCACTTCCCGCCACTACCGGACACGACGTTTCCGGCGTGGTCGAAGAAATCGGCGCAAGCGTGACAGCCTTTTGCCCGAGGCGACGAAGTCTGGTACCCGCCCCAAATCTTTGAAGGCCAGGGAAGCTATGCCGAATACACGTCACCGCCGAACACATCATCGGGAGTAAACCCGCCTCGCTTAGCCACCTTGAAGCCGCAAGCCTGACGCTGGTCGGATGCACGGCATGGAAAGCGCTAGTCGTGCGTGCGGCAATTCGCGTCGGGGAAAGCATCCTGGTGCACGGCGGCGCAGGACATGTGGCGATCCAGCTTGTGAAGGTCTTGGGTGCAAGGGTAATCATCACTGTCCGCGAGGCGAATTTCGAGTTCGCACCATGGGAGCCGATTCCGTCATCGACTACGAGACCGAAGACTATGTCGAAGCCGTGATGCGAGAAACAGAATGCCAGTTATCACTTCGTGTTCACAAGACTGAATCGCGGCAAGCTCGATGAACTAAGCGCCTTGGTCAAACGTGGACAGCTCAGGCCGCATGTGGGGCGACCTATTCGTTAGCCGAGATTCCTCTTGCGCAAGCCCACCTCGAAAGGCGATAACGGATTACGAGGAAAGATCGCTATTGCCGTCGGTCCGTGAGGCCGAGTCGGACAACGCGGCGTGACGGTTAAGCGCGGCCTTTCAGGTGCTGGACGTATGTCGAAAGTAGCAAGACACACTTCTGAGGCGTATTTAAGTAGCAACTATACTTTAGTGCAGAGTCGATTGTAAGAGTTTAGTTGCCGCTCGTAGCTTCGCGGCGGCGGCGCTCCCTTGCAGACATGAGCCGGCGAGCGTGGTCCGTAATTTCTAACTGATTCTCTGAGATTGGCCGCAAATACTCCTTATGCATGTACAGGTCATCGATTAGAAGCTTGATGTCATTCTTAGATAGATGACCAATCAAAGCTTTTATTTCATCGCGTGAAACAGACGCATCCTTTTCTATAACATATTCGAGAACCTTAGCTTGCTCATCTGGTATCTCGTCCGGGACGGCTCGCAATTGCTTATTATCAGCGCTTACCTTATCGAATTCGACTTTCATTTTTGAAAAATCATCCCGTAGCGAGTCAATTTCTTGCTGCTTGCTCGCCAAATGCTTGTGATATTCCGAACTTTTGACAAATTGCTTGCGCAGTTCATTTGCCTCATCTTGCAAAATAGGTGTCTCATCCTCGATCTCTTGCCGGATTCGTTTTAGTTCACGCTTCTGTTTTAGCGTGTAGCGGTAGACCTTTTCTTCCAAGCGCGGGATTCCAAATATGTGTACAGCAGCCGTTCCGGCAGGTCCTATAAACAGATGCAAAACCCAGTACCAATCGGGGAACCGCGCCGTTAAATCAAGCATTTCAATAGCCATAAACTTATCGGCCGGTGAAATTCCTGACAAAACTACAATTACTATCTTATAGTTCCACAGCAGCCACGAACATACGAACGAAACAACTAGTTGGCTCGCTAGCCGGTCATACAGCTGCGCTTTTACAGATTTCAGCATTTCGTCCATAAGAATCTCTAGATTGTCGATTCGCAATTATAATTGTCTTTGCAATAAGATGCAATCGAGAAATATCGCGCTCGTTGCGCCAACGTGCAGATTGAGCGTGATGCCCGTCTAGAACGCGGCGTTTTGGCCGCAAGGAACCGGGCAAGGTACATCAACCAAATCAGTCAAGCAATCGTGAACCGCACGCTGCGTATGCAGGTCAAGTTCTTTCAGTGCCTGATGGATCCGCGACCTCTGGTCGTATGGAGTGGCCTTCGCAGCGCCCAGTTCCCTGCTGCCGCTCATAGGGAGCAAACCTCTCGTAAAAGGATCGGATGATCGCAGCTCCCTCATTGCGAAGCGTGATTCCTGTAGCACGCGGGATTGCCCATTCTGTAAGGGTCGCAATGGCCTCGCGGTACGCAACGGTCACCCTGTCGCGGCTCTGACAACATGGTCATTCTTCCTACTGAGGGGTATAACGAGCGATAATGCAAGCCTACTGGAACGGCGGCAGCTAACTGACCCGCGCCGAAATGATGCCAACTGCACCGGCACCGTCATTCCAACTTACGCTTTGCAAGAACCTATACCAACGCGAAACAGCTTCGCCATCGGAAAAAGCGCATAATACTGGACGAGTAATTGAGGGCAAATATAAGCGCCTTGTGGGTATTCCTGAACAGTTGACCCTTAAATCCCCCCCGTTAAACGAGGCTTCATTTTATCTTGGTGTCAACAAATGTCCAAAAAATTTTCCGCCCCACCTTGCATTAATGACCCAAAAAGGTCCGCAAGCCGCATAACTACGCTGAGTAGATGGGCGTACGCGCACTTTTCCGCACATGATCTTTTGGTAACATCCTGCAATCCCTGCCGCACTAGCAATAATTAGCGTAGAATTAAGCTTTATATGCGCAGGGCTCGAACGCTGGAGCGAATAGTTCATAAAAATCAGGAGAAGATGTGAAAATAGAAAGAACCAGGAACTACGTTCTTGCGCACGACATGCCTCGTCTAGGAAGAGAGTTACCGCTAAACATTGATCGTAAATTCGTAGCGCCCCTCACGGAAGAACTCGAGAACCTTATCAATAAATTTGGTGGACTGGCGCATTATTCCCCTGACCTCAGCAAGGGAACTAATTTGTGCTCTTACACTTTCCATCACCAAGATAAGTTGACCAATTCCGATTACCACATCTGCTTACAACTTGAGGTGAGAAAAACTTCAATGTCAGCCACCGTCTACCTCACAGAGGATTCTAACATCAAGAATAAGGAACTTAGCCTAGAAATTTCTCCTCAAATTATTACGATTCTCGACCGGAGACTTATTCGGCTCTGCAAAGTCGCGACCGGACGAGCTGTATGTGGAAAAGAATGGCCTACGCATCACCTGTTTTTTGTTGAGTTCGAAGATTGCGCAGGTTTCACTGATATCTGGAAGTTTGCCAGCACAACAATATATCCCACTGTAAAGCTTGACGATGGCCGATTTGTATCTGCTTTAATTGTTACGCTACCTCCTGGTGCAGAAAGTAATTCTCGCAAAGTGGCTTCAAAGCAGGCAAATAGGATTTGTGCATTTATGTCTATCGCGGTACCTCGTATGGCGCGTATTATCATGCCTCCGCTTGGCGGCGGCCAGTCTTTTCCGTCGATCGGGCGCATACTCCCTCCCGATTCGAAAACTCTCATTCCTTGGACCTTCTCTAAAACTGACGAGATAGAGGATCGCTCTAAGTCGCTTGAATGGATTGTCAGTGCCTGGCACCAACTACAGGCTGAGATGCGGACCCTCTTCGAAAAAGCGGTACTATCGGCCTACTCTGGCATGTCAATAACGATGAGCATGCCTACGCTCTCAGTAGTAGCGCACGCCGCCGCGCTCTCCTCGCTAGCGGAAGACTTCAAGCAACCATGCAGTGGAATCTTGTCTTGTGATATTCATGGGCCTCAAACGTTCAAGCATAATCTGGTAGGTGAGGCTAAGGCAATCTGCAATATGATTTCATTTATTGCAACTCTGGATCAAATACAGTCGAAGGTCGTTAAGGATTTAGTAAGCAATGTATATGGCCGCCAGCGCTCCTCGTTCGTGCATGCCGCAGAGTTCCGCCACAACGAATTCGATACGAACCCAGAAATGAGCGGCCCAAAGCCTACAGATGACGATATCGTCCCTAAAGTAGTGCGTGATACCAAGGAAGCCACTTGCTTTATCAGATTGACACGGCATATGATTCTATATTGGTTGAGCCGCCATAGCGAAGTGCCAATTGACAAGCCACTACTAGGCATAACCACTGATGACTATTCAATCTTCCAGAGCTTTTTCGTGGTCGTATCATCTGGAGGGACACCGACACACCATGTAATTAGAGAAACCTTTAACGGATCACCTAATTTCAAGTCCGCCTACTTCAAGGTTGAGCACTCGCCCAAACCGAACAGAGCTTAAAGGATATTACCGCGAACGAACTAACGCACCTGAAAGGGTACGGGCGCGATTATCTCGACCCAATCGGGCCTGCGGAACGCGATGACATCCTCATATTCATGTTCCACAGTGCCACCGATTACAAGATCATGGGCTGGCTTCGGCAATAGATACTACTCCGAAAGCTTCTATTTGGGCACCGCTCCGGGCGATGACCGGGAATGGGGCTGGTCGAATGATGCAGACTTCGGCAAGCGTTGGTATATTACCGATTAGTCCACTATCTCGGTCGATTCCTCCGTTCCCGAACCTCCTGGCATAGCAATGTCCGCCCTCGGCCTAGGTTTGATAGGCTTTCTTGCACGCCGTAGGGCAGCGCGCGACGAAACGTTAAACCTGTTTTTTCCTACATACGCTACATTGGCACATTAGTTGCGGAAAACCGTACCCGCAACTGATGAAATCGGTGTATCGCAGACGCTAGCGTCACCGACCTATTGGGGCGCGAAAACGAAAAACCCGGAGTTGTCCTTTCAGATTTCATTTCGGAAATCCACGCTAAACACGATATACCCAATCTGCGTTTCTACCGCGTCCAGCGGAGGCATTCGATCTCCATATTCCTTGTAATGGTCAGCACCGTAATTGATCGCCTTCCCGTCGTGTGACACCATGCAGTGGAAGCCCGCACGTGTCGGTTTGTGCGGATCATTTGCAAGATGCCACCAAGTGAGGCTGGCCTCTCCATGCGCCTAGAAAAACGCACTGACATGGCGGAGGATTGCCGTATGCTCCACGTTCCCCACGCCGCCGCGACCATCGAGCCAAGCCGCAAAGCACGTGCGTGCTGTATCCATCGCCTCCCGTGAGTACCCACCCCATGATAATGCAAGGCGAAACGCTCTGGCTCCGTCACGTCGCCTTGCCCCCGGCGCTTTGAATGGTATGAACGAGCGCGCGCCTTCGACGCGCGAGGTCATTGAGGCGATTCGGAGAGGGCTGCCTGCAGGCACAGCCCATCGAATCTTACGAGGAGAGCGCGCAGGCGCTCTGCTAGCTTCCGCCAAGGCAAAAAAATGGACCGCTTTCGCGATCCATTTTTCTTTTCCTTGGCGGAAGCGGTGAGATTCGAACTCACGAACGGCTCACACCGTCGGCAGTTTTCAAGACTGCTGCCTTCAACCACTCGGCCACGCTTCCTTTTGACTCGCCGGCAACACACTGCATGCCGGAAGTGCCCGCATTATACAGAAATCATTCCCCACCGCCAGAGCCGGCAACCGAATCCGCCCAGCCCTGCTCGGCCAGCGACCGCGAGAACTCCGCCGGCGGCAAGGGCCGCGAGTACAGGAAGCCCTGCACCTCGTTGCAGCCCGAGCGCCGCAGGAACTCCAGCTGCTCGCGCGTTTCCACGCCTTCGGCAATCACCCGCAGCGACAGCTGCCGCGAAATGCTGATGATCGAGCTGGCGATGGCGCAGTCGTTGGCGTCGGCGGGGATGCCGGTGGTGAAGGAACGGTCGATCTTCAGGGTATCGATCGGGAAGCGCTTCAGGTACGAAAGGCTGGAATAGCCGGTGCCGAAATCGTCCAGCGAGAGCGTGACGCCCAGCGCCGAAATGCGGTCCATGATGGCGATCACGCGGTCGATGTTGTGCATCAGCGTGCTCTCGGTGATCTCCAGTTCCAGCCATGCCGGCGCCAGGCCGTGGCGCTGCAGCGTTTCCTGCACGCGGTCCGGCAGCGAGGGCGTGAACTCGCGGGCGGAGACGTTGACGGCCAGCCGGATCGGCTGCATGCCGGCGCGCTGCCAGGCCTGGGCCTGGGCGCACACCGCTTCGAGCACCCACTCCCCCACCTGCACCACGAGGCCGGTGGCTTCGGCCAGCGGGATGAACTCGCCGGGCGGCACCATGCCGTGCTCGGGGTGCTGCCAGCGCACCAGCGCTTCGGCGCCGATGATGGCGCCGTCGTCGATCGAGAACTTGGGCTGGTAATGCAGCAGCAGCTGGCCGCTGCCGAGGGCCTGGCGCAGGCCCGATTCGATGCGCATGCGTTCGTGCATGCCCTGGTTCATGTCCGCGCTGTAGAAGGCCACGCCATCCGCTTCGGCGCCCTGTTTGGCGCGGTACATGGCGATATCGGCCTGGCGCAGCAGCGTTTCGGCGTCGAGGCCGTCCTGCGGATAGACGCTGATGCCGATCGCCGCGCCCACGCGCAGGTCGTGGCCGTCGATCAGGAACGGCTGCGACAGCGCGGCCATCAGCTTTTGCGCCACCGTGCTGGCTTCGTAGTGCTGCGTAATCTCGAACAGGCCGATGGCGAATTCGTCGCCGTTCAGGCGCGCCACCACGTCCTGTTCGCGCAGCACCATGCGGAAGCGCTGCGCCACTTCGCGCAGCAGCTGGTCGCCGGCCAGGCGGCCCAGCGTGTCGTTGATCAGCTTGAAGCGGTTCAGGTCGACGAACAGCACGCAGCCGAGCGACTTGGTGCGGAGCGCTACGGAGAGCGCCTGGTCCACCAGCTTGGTCAGCAGCGTGCGGTTCGGCAGGCCGGTCAGCGCATCGTAGTAGGCCAGGTGGTGGATGCGTTCCTCGGCCTGCTTGCGCTCGGTGATGTCGGTGAGGTAGGCGATCAGGCCGGTCGAGCGCTCGTCCGCGTCGAACATCGGCGACAGCGACAGGCTGGCCCAGAACACTTCGCCGGACTTTTTCTTGCGCCGCACTTCCATCAGGCGGCCGCCCTGCATCAGGAATGGATCGTGGAACGTGGGGTCTTCGTCGTCGTACAGGAACAGGATGTTGCGGCCGATCGCTTCCACCGAGGTGTAGCCGAACAGGCGCTCGGCGCCCTTGTTCCAGCTCGTGATGAAGCCATGCTGGTCCATCGAGATCACCGATTCGTGGATCTGGTCGAGGATCTGCGCCTGGTGCTGCAGCATCGCTTCCACCTGCGCATAGGCGTGGGTGGAGCGCTGCGCCAGCGAGTGAACGTGCAGCACGCCGGCGGCCAGGCGCGCCAGGCTTGCCAGGTTGCGGCGCTCGGCGGCCCCTTGCGCGCCGCCGGCGATCTCGAAGCGGCCCAGGCGGCAGCCGTCGTACGCGATCTCCTGCACCAGCGCATCCGGCGGCGCGGCCGCGGCAGGCGCGGTGTCGGGCGGCACGTAGCGCGCCCACGGGCTGTGCGTCACGTCGCCGGCGATCCGTCCCAGTTCGGCGGCCAGGGCCGGGCCGCGCAGGTGCAGCACGGCATCGCACAGCGCCGCGCTGCTGTCGAGGTAGTCCGTGACGGGCAAGGCCGCAGGCGGGTGCAGGGACATCAGATCGTCCTGCTTACCTGGATCGCCCAGCGCCAGCCCTGCAGCTGGCTATCCCAGAACTGTTCCGGCGCCAGTCCCAGTGCCGCGATGGCGGCCGGGTCGGGGACCGGCTGCTCGACCAGCGCCAGCATGGCGCCGAACGGGCCGGCACGATCGAGCAGCGCGCCGACGACATCCAGGTCAAGCGTCAATGCCGCGACGATGTCCGCCATTGGCATTGCCAGCAGTTCGTCGAGCAGCGCGAACACGCCCACCACGAAGGCCAGGTCCTGCCGGTCGCGGTCGCCGCCCAGCGCCCTGCACAGGGCCTCCATCTGCGCCGCGCGGCGCGCCGCCTCGGGCAGCAGCAGGTTCGGCAGGCCATCCTGTTGCGGCCGCGCGTACAGCAGCAGTTGCAGCCAGCGCTGCAACTGGCGCCGGCCCAGCACGTTGATCGCCTGGCCGAAATTGTGGATCGGGTTGGTGAAGCCGAATGCCGCCGAGTTGACCAGCTTGAGCAGGTGATACGACAGCGCCGGGTCCTGTTTCAGCACGGTTTCCAGTTCGCGCGAATCGGCATCCTGCGCCAGCAGGCCGAGCAGCGACAGCAGGCGCTTGCGCGAGGTGCCGTCGCCGGCGTCGGCAGTGCGGCGGCGCGCGTAGGGGCCGCTGAACCAGCCCATGCCGGCCTCGCGGCAGGTGGTGAAGCGGGCGGCGTCCTCGACGTCATGCGCCCAGTGCGGTCCCGGCAGGCTCAGCAGGGACAGCATGGACGGCAGGCCCCTGCCGCCCTGCGCGATGCCGCGGATGCCCGCTTGCGCGGCATGCATGCCGGCCTCTCCTTCCACCAGCAGCCGGAAACCCTGCTCGGCCAGCGCGGCGCAATGCTTGCGCACGGCAGGCGCCTGCAGCACGGCGGCGGGCACGTGCAGCACGATCCGCGCGGCCGGCAGCAGCGCCATCTGCGCCACATCGACGGACAGGGGATCGGCCAGCGGAACGATACAGTCGAGGGGAGCGAAGGCGGCCAGGGCGTCGGGCCGGCACAACAGTGCCAGCAGGGACGCCGTGCCGTGCGTATCCGCGCTGCCGGCAGTGCCAGTGGAAAATGGCCGGACGGCCAGCGCGGTCCACTGATGCCGGGCGTCGGCTACGGCTTCCAGTCCCGGCACGGGGAACAGGTCGGATTGGGACATCGTCTTCTCGGTGCGGTTGGGCGCAATCGTTATGCGAGCTAAAGGAACAGCCAGCCCCTTGCGCAGGGCAAAACCAGCAAATGTTTCAACCTGAATATTTCAATAAAGCAAAAAGATGCATTCAGGAATATATCAGAAAACCACCAGCGCACGTGCCTGCACACTTGAGACTCACAAAATGCACGAGCGTCTGTTCATTTCGAACAACAGAAAATCGCTTTTCCGTTGTTCAGCAGTGGTTACAGGTCGCGCGCCCGCTGCACCGCAAATTTGATCAGCTCGGCCTGCCCCTCGATGCCGAGCTTGCGCTTGATGTTCAGGCGATGCGTTTCCACGGTGCGCACCGAGAGGTCGAGTTCGCGGGCAATCTGCTTGTTCGATTCGCCGTTGGCGATGTGCCGCAGCACCTCCTGCTCGCGGCTGGTCAACTCGTCATGCGCCGGCGCGCGCACCAGTTGCCGGGCCAGCGCCGCGCTGTAGTAGATCCCGCCGGACATCACGGTTTCGATCGCCACCACGATATCCTTGCCCGGCGCATCCTTCAGCACGTAGCCGCGCGCGCCGGCGGCCATTGCCTGCGACACGTATTCCTGCTTGTCGTGCATCGACAGGATCAGCACCGCGATATCGGGGAACTGGTCGCGGAAGGCGCCTGTTGCTTCAATCCCGTTCGTGCCGCGCATATTGATATCCATCAGCACGAGGCCGGGCGCGTGCACGCGCGCCGCCTCCAGCGCCTCGGCGGCGCTGCCCGCTTCGGCCACCACGTCGAACCCAGGCACGGCTTCGAGCCGCGCGCGCAGGCCGTCCCGCACCAGCGGGTGATCGTCCACCAGCAATATCCTGATCGTCATCTCACGTTCCGTAATCGATATGGGCCCGCACGGTGGTGCCGCCCGGGGAAGAATCGAGCTCCAGCCGGCCGCCGATCGCCTCCATCCGCTCCATCATGTTGCGCAGGCCGATGCCGCGCTGCGGGTGCTGGGCGATATCGGCCGCATCGAAGCCCACGCCATCGTCGCCGATCGACAGTGTCACGCCATGCGCGCTGCCGGCCAGCGCCAGCGCGATGCGGCCGGCGTGCGCGTGGCGTTCGATGTTCGTCAGCGCCTCCTGGGCGATGCGGAACAGCACCGTGTTGGCTGTTTCCGGCAACCGCTCGGTGCTGCCTTCGGCGGTGAACTGCACCGGCATGCCGCTGTTGTGCTGGAATTCCTCGGCCAGGTGGGCCAGGGCCGGGGCCAGGCCGATATCGTCCAGCACCGCCGGGCGCAGGTTGTGGGAAATGCGGCGCACTTCGCCCAGCACCTTGTTCAACTGGCCGGCCGTGTGCTCGAACACCGCCAGCGCCTTCTGCGTCTGCGCGGGCTGGCCGGACAGCCGCTCGATGCCCGCCTCGATCTGCAGCTTGATCGACACCAGCCACTGGCTGATGCCGTCGTGCAGGTCGCGCGACAGGCGCGCCCGTTCTTCTTCCTGCGATTCGACCACGCGCTGCGCCAGCGCCTTCAGCTTCGCGTCGGCCACGCGCGATTCGGAAACGTTCAGCGCCAGCCCGGAAAAGCCCACCGCCAACGCCGACAGGATGGCGATCGCCGCGATCCACAGCATGGTGTTCTGGATATTGCGGCGCTGCTGCGCGTCGATCTTCGCCAGCGCGCGCTCCACGTCGTCCAGGTAGATGCCGGTGCCCATCATCCAGCCCCACCGTTCCATCGGGATCACATAGCCAAGCTTCGCCGCCTCCTGCCGCGTGGAAGGCTTGACCCACTGGTAGCGTTCCAGCCCGCCGCCGGCGCCGGCCCGCGCCAGCAGGCGCTGGAGCGTCAGGTTGCCGGCGCTGTCGCGCATCGCGTACAGGTTGCGGCCCACCAGGTCGGGCTGGCGCGGGTGCATCAGGCTGTTGCCCTGCATGTCGTAGACGAAGAAGTAGCCGTCGTCGCCGAAGCTGAGCGAAGCCAGGATCCGCTTCGCCTCGTCGAGCGTGGCCGGATCGGTGCGGCCGGATTCGTACAGGTGCTTCACCGAGTGCGAGGCCAGCGCCACGTAGTGCTTCAGCTCGGCCTCCTTGCTGGCCAGGTAGGCCTGCTCGATCGCCGCCTTCTGCTGCGTGGCCAGCAAGGCCGATTGGTGCCACACTGCCAGCGCGATGGCGCACAGCGCCAGGATCAGCGGCGTGATCGCGAGGAAGATGACTTTCTGGCGGAGTTTCATGCCGCGATTGTACGTTGCGCACTGGCGCGGCTTTCTACGTAATACTACGCAGCGGGTCTGCGTAGAAGTGCGCTTGTGGGAGATATACAGGTCGTGAATACTTAATATATAAGTCGCAACAGGAAGCTCAAATGAGGCTGCGGGTGATCCCTCACCCGCCAAGCGGCAAAACAACTGGAGGAAACATGAACCCCGTAATGAAGAAATTCGGCTGGGCAGCGCTATCGCTGGCCGGCGCGAGCGCGTTGGGCGTGGTCGCCCTGAAACGCGGCGAGCCGATCAGCGCGATCTGGATCGTCATCGCCGCTGTCTGCGTGTACCTGATCGCCTACCGCTTCTACAGTCTGTTCATCGCGCGCGACGTGATGCAGCTCGATGCCAAGCGCATGACGCCGGCCTACAAGCACAACGACGGCCTCGATTACGTCCCCACCAACAAGAACGTGCTGTTCGGGCACCACTTCGCCGCCATCGCCGGCGCCGGCCCGCTAGTCGGCCCGGTACTGGCCGCGCAGATGGGCTACCTGCCCGGCATGCTGTGGATCCTTGCCGGCGTGGTGTTTGCCGGCGCCGTGCAGGATTTCATGGTGCTGTTCCTGTCGATGCGCCGCGACGGCCGCTCGCTGGGTGACCTGATCAAGTCCGAGCTGGGGCCGATCCCCGGCAATATCGCGCTGCTGGGCACCTTCATGATCATGGTGATCATCCTGGCGGTGCTGGCGCTGATCGTGGTGAAGGCCCTGACCGGCTCGCCGTGGGGTTCGTTTACCGTGATGGCCACCATCCCGATCGCCATCTTCATGGGCATCTATTCGCGCTACTTCCGCGTGGGCCGCATCGGCGAGGTCTCCATCATCGGCTTCGTGCTGCTGATGCTGGCCATCGTCGGCGGCCAGTACGTGCAGGAACACGCGGCCCTGGCGCCGCTGTTCATGTTCACCGGCACCGAGCTGACCTGGATGCTGATCGGCTACGGCTTCATCGCTTCCGTGCTGCCCGTGTGGCTGCTGCTGGCGCCGCGCGACTACCTGTCCACCTTCCTGAAGATCGGCACCATCGTCGCGCTGGCGCTGGGCATCATCATCGTGGCGCCCACGCTGCAGATGCCGTCGATCACGAAGTTCATCGACGGCACGGGCCCGGTCTGGTCCGGCAACCTGTTCCCGTTCCTGTTCATCACGATCGCCTGCGGCGCCGTTTCCGGTTTCCACGCGCTGATCTCCTCGGGCACCACGCCGAAGATGATCGAGAACGAAATGCACGCCCGCTTCATCGGCTACGGCGCGATGCTGATGGAATCGTTCGTCGCCATCATGGCGCTGATCGCCGCTTCCACCATCGAGCCGGGCATCTACTTCGCCATGAACAGCCCGGCCGCGCTGATCGGCACCACCCCCGAATCGGCTGCCGCGGCGATCTCGCAGTGGGGCTTCTACGTGACGCCTGAAATGCTGACGCAGATGGCCAAGGACGTGGGCGAGCACACCATCATCTCGCGCGCCGGCGGCGCACCGACGCTGGCGGTGGGCATGGCGCACATCCTGTCCAACGTCATCGGCGGCCAGGCCATGATGGCATTCTGGTACCACTTCGCGATCCTGTTCGAGGCGCTGTTCATCCTCACCGCCGTCGACGCGGGCACGCGCGCCGGCCGCTTCATGCTGCAGGATCTGCTGGGCGCCTTCGCCCCGGCCATGAAGGAGACCGACAACCTGTTCGCCAGCCTGGTGGCGACCGCATTGTGCGTGGCGGCGTGGGGCTACTTCCTGTACCAGGGCGTGGTCGATCCGCTGGGCGGCATCAACACGCTGTGGCCGCTGTTCGGCATCGCCAACCAGATGCTGGCCGGTATCGCGCTGATCCTTGCCACCGTGGTGCTGTTCAAGATGAAGCGCGCCCGCTATGCGTGGGTGACGATCGTGCCGACGATCTGGCTGCTGATCTGCACGCTGTATGCGGGCTGGCTGAAGGTGTTCGACGCGAATCCGAAGATCGGCTTCCTGTCCCATGCGGACAAGTATTCGGCGGCGCTGGACAAGGGTGAAGTGCTGGCCCCGGCCAAGTCGCTCGACCAGATGGGCCAGGTGATCTTCAACGACTACATCAATGCCGGCCTGGCCGCCTTCTTCATGGTGGTGGTGCTGTCGGTGCTGGTGTTCGGCGTGCGCATGGCGCTGCGCGCCCATGCCGCGGCGCATCCAAGCCACAAGGAAACGCCGCCGCAGATGATGCCGGCGCAGTAAGGCAGGCGGGAACATCATGTTCGATGAAATCGTCAAGGCCGGCCGCTATCTCGGCCAGAGCATGCGGCTGATGGTGGGCCTGCCGGAGTACGACACCTACGTGGCGCACTGCGAGGCCACGCACCCGGACCAGCCGGTGATGAGCTACGAGGAGTTCTTCAAGGAGCGCCAGGAAGCCCGCTACGGCGGTGCCGGCAAGCGGGGCGGCTGCTGCTGACGCGGCTTGCCATCCCTGGCGATGATCGGCCCGGCCGCGCAAGCGGCCGGGCCGTTTCGTTTCCGGCGCCGTGACAATCGGGGAGATTTGCCAGCGACTAACTCTTCTATACTGCGCGTTTGCTACCCTCCCCTCCCGCCATGCGCCCACTCCTGTTTGCCCTGATCCTCTGCGCTGCACCCGCCGCCCAGGCCGCCGATACCTTTACCTTCCCGCTGAAACCCGGTCCCCATGCCGTGGGCCTGCAGGTAAAACAGCAGTACGACCGCTCGCGCGTGTACAAGACGCGCGTATCGCTGGCGACCGGCAAGCCGGCCGGCGGCGAACGGGCGCGGCCCATGCAGGTTCTGGCGTGGTATCCGGCGGCGCGCGGCGGCAAGCCGGTGACGTTCCGCGATTACTACGCCACCGGCGCCACCGAGGCCGACTTCGCACTCGATGCCGCCACCCTGCGGCGCAAGACGGACACGCGCCTTGCCGAACTCACGCAAGCGACGCCCTCCGCAGCCCAGGTGCTGGCACAGCCGATGCGGGCGGTGCGCGATGCGCCGGCCCTGGCGGGCAAATTCCCCGTCGTGATCTACGCACCGAGCTTCAGCGCCACGGCGGCGGAGAACGCCGACCTGTGCGAATACCTGGCCAGCCACGGCTACATCGTCTTGTCCAGCGCTTCGCAGGGCGCGCGCCAGCGCTCGATGACGGCCGATATCGAAGGCGTGGAAACACAGGCCACCGACATTGCCTGGCTGATCGGCCAGGCCGCCACGTTCGCCAATGCGGACATCGGCCGGCTGGCGGTGGCCGGCTTCAGCTGGGGCGGTCTGGCCAACGTGGTGGCGGCCGCGAAGGACGACCGCATCAAGGCGCTCGTCAGCCTGGACGGCTCGGTGCGGTCTTTCCCGCAACTGGTCGATGGCGGCAAGGCGGCGATCCCGTATGTCACGCCGGCGCGGCTGGCGGTGCCGATGCTGTTCGTGGGCCAGCGGCCCAGGACGGTGGAAGAGCTGAACCGCAAGCAGCAGAGCACGGACTTCAGCCTGCTGAACCACATGACCTACGCCGACGTGTACATCGTGACGATGCTTCCGATGGTCCATCAGAATTTCGCGGCGGATGCATTGCACGTGGCGCGCGACGCCGAATTCGACGAGTACAGCCGCGAAGAGGTCACGCAGGCTTATGGCTGGACCGCGCGCTACGTGCGCGAGTTCCTCGATGGCTACCTGAAGGATGACGCGGCGGCGCGCACGTTCATGGCCAACAAGCCTGCCGCCAACGGCGTGCCGAAGCATATGGCATCGCTCGACCTGCGGCGCGGCAGCGGCGTGCCGCCCACGCTGGAAAACTTCGCGGCGCAACTGGCGGCACGCGGCTTCGACCAGGCCGGCGCGATCCACGAAGAGCTGAAAACGCAAGGAGCCACGTTCAAGCTGGAACCGCACGACCTCAACAGCTGGGGCTACGAACTGCTGCGCGACGGGATGCTGGCGGAATCGGTGGCGATCTTCCGCTTCGGCACCCAGCTGCATCCGAAGGACGCCAACCTGTACGACAGCCTGGGCGAGGCGCAGGCCAAGGCCGGCCAGCGCGAAGCCGCGATCGACAACTACCGGCGCTCGCTGGCGCTCGATCCGAAGAATGCCAATGCCGTCGAGCGATTGAAGGCGCTGGGCGCGCCGGCGGCGCCGTGAACCCGGCAGCCGCTATCTGTTACTCGCCCGGAACGGTGACCGGCTGCCGGTAGGTGTCGAAGTTGGCGATGTGATCGTCCAGGTTCTGGCTCAGCATCTTGCGATATTCATCGGTGAAGTAGCGGATCGCCTCTTCCTTGTCCGCCTGCATCGCCTCCGCACTGGAGGCGCCGGTGGAGACGATGAAGGCATTGAAGCGCGCCGCCGCATACAGCAGCGATGCGCTGACGTTGCTATTCGGCACCGTCGTACCCTGCTCGTTTGCCAGCCGGATGACGGCGTCCGCCCGTTCCCAGAAAGCCGCGTCGATACCGTTGTTTTCGCTCATGATCCCGCTCTTGTCGAATGAAATACCGAGTGTAACTGGTCAATTATCGTATTTACAACAAAAAGTTTAGCACTGGAAATATAGATACATCTCAAGGTGTGCCCTGTCCCGAACCGATAAAGTTTTCCTGATGGAATCTTTTAGCGGCGGCGGACATGCTTACTTTCGAACGTTCGGGCCTGAGCAGGAAACTGACCGTGATCTCCGTGCTGTCCACTGGCAGCGCGTTGCTGCTGGTCTTTGCCGCGTTCGCCCTGAACTCTGTATTCAACCATACTGAAAACCAGACCCGGCAGGTCACCTCGCTGGCGGACGTCATCGGCGTCAACAGCGTGGCCCCCCTGCTGTATGCCGACCGCGTAACGGCCGAACAGGCACTCGCGGCGCTCGTGGTGCTGGACGAGATCACGCAGGCGGTGCTGTACGACCGCAACGGCAAGCCTTTCGCCACGTTCCCGGCGCGCGGTGCCGCACCCGTGCCGGGACTGGCGCCTGACATCCTGGCGGCGCTGAAGACGGCGCAGCCGGCGGCAGAGCCGACGCAGCCGTTCTCGCGCGCGGCCATGGGCGCGATACGGAACACGGTGGAGAACACCACGCAAGGCACCATGCAGATCGTGCGCCCGGTGCGCGTGGCCGGCCACCTGGTGGGCGCGGTCATGATCGAAGCGGCGGCCACGCGCATGTGGCTGGGCATGCTGGAAAGCGTGGCCATCACGGCGGTGGCCAGCGTGATCTCGTTCTCGATGGCGCTGGTGCTGGCCGGGCGCTTCAAGGTCAGCATCGCCCAGCCGATCGGCGAACTGATCGCGGCGGCACAGCGCGTGTCGTCCAGCCAGACCTATGCCCAGGTGCAGCACCAGCGCAGCGACGAACTGGGCACATTGATCGACAGCTTCAACGAAATGCTGGCCCAGATCGAACACCGCGATACCAAGCTGGCCCAGTACCGCGACCAGCTGGAGCGCCAGGTCAGCGTGCGCACCGAGCAGCTGGAGAAGGCCAAGAACGCGGCGGAAGCGGCCAGCCAGGCCAAGAGTGCCTTCCTGGCCACCATGAGCCACGAGATCCGCACGCCGATGAATGGCGTGCTGGGCATGACGGAGCTGCTGCTGGCCACCGATCTCACCGAACAGCAGCGGCACTACACCAGCATGGTCCAGCGCTCCGGCGAACACCTGCTGGTGATCATCAACGACATACTCGATTTCTCGAAGGTGGAAGCAGGCAAGCTGACGGTGGAATACATCCACTTCAACTTCCGCGAACTGCTGGATGACATCGACTACGTATTCTCGCCGCAGGCCCAGGCGAAGGGCCTGGAGCTTGAATTCGCCATCGCCAACGATATCCCGGTGGCCGTGATCGGCGATCCGAACCGCCTGCGTCAGGTGATCGTCAACCTGCTGGGCAACGCGATCAAGTTTACCGATGCGGGCCGCATCACGGTGAGGATTGCCGTGATCACCGAGGATGCCCAGTCGGTCGGCCTGCGCGTGGAGGTGCACGATACCGGCATCGGCGTGTCGCGCGAGGCACGCACGCGCATCTTCGATTCGTTTTCGCAGGCCGATGGTTCCACCACCCGCAAGCACGGCGGCACCGGCCTGGGGCTGGCGATCTCCAAGCAGCTGGTGGAGCTGATGGGGGGCACGATCGGTGTCGACAACGCGCTGACCCGCGGTTCGGTGTTCTGGTTCAGCGTGCGCTTCGACAAGCGCGGCGTCGATGCCGAAGACGCCTCGTTCTACCAGCGGACGACGAAGGGCTTGCGCGCGCTGGTCGTCGATGCCAATGCGGAGACGCGCATGGCGCTGGAAGGCCTGCTGGCACGCTGGCATGTGAAATGCGAATGCGCCGACAGCGCCGAGGAGGCCTTGCGCCTGCTGCGTGCGGCAAGCGCCGCAGGCCAGCCATGCGACGTGGCGCTGCTGGACATGGAGCTGCCGAAGATCGGCGGGCTCGTGCTGGCGGCGGAGATCAAGGCAGATCCGGCGCTGGCGGCCGTGCGGCTGCTGCTGCTGTCGACCGAGCGCAACGCCGCGGACACGGTACAGCGGCGCGAGGCCGGCGTGGCCTTCCAGCTGATCAAGCCGGCGCGCGAGAGCGACCTGTACGACTGCATCGTGGCGCCGCAGCGCGCCAGCGAAGGCGTGCGCATGGCGCCGCCGCAATCCGACCGCCTGGCGCGGCTGCTGCCCCGGCCCGCACCGGCGGCCATGCCGGCGCAACAGGTGCTGCCGGCCGCGCGGCGGCGCCATACCGTGCTGCTGGCCGAGGACAATCCCGTCAACGTCGAAGTGGCCAGCGGGATGCTCGAAGCCCTCGGCCTGGCGGTACACCGCGCCTGCAACGGCGAGGAAGCGCTGGCGGCCGTGCAGGCGGGCGACTTCGACCTGGTGCTGATGGATTGCCAGATGCCGGTGATGGATGGCATGGCCGCCACCGCCGAGATCCGCCGCCACGAGCTGCAGCAGGGCCGGGCGCGCCAATTGCCGATCATTGCGATCACCGCCAATGCGCTGCAGGGCGACCGCGAAACCTGCCTGGCGGCGGGCATGGACGATTACCTGTCGAAGCCGTTTTCGCAGGCCATGCTGTCCGCCACATTGGCGCGCTGGATCGCGCTGCCGCAGGCGGCGCTGGTGCATCACGGCGATACGCGCAGGCCGGCGGCCGTGTCCAACGCGTCCGTGCCGCCGGCGCCCAGGCTGGCGGGAGGCGCGATCAACCGCCACGCGCTGGACGCGATTCGCGCCCTCAGCGCCGACAAGGGCGAGATCCTGCTGCAGCGCGTGCTGCATGCGTTCATCGACGACACGCCGCGGCGCCTGGCATCGCTGCGCGACGCGATCGCCGCCGCCGACGCTGGATCGCTGCGCAAGGTGGCCCACAGCCTGAAATCGTCGAGCGCCAATATCGGCGCCGACACGCTGGCCCAGCTCAGCAAGGACATGGAACAGCTGGGCCGCAACGATATCGACAACGGCGCCGCCGTCCTGCTCTCGACGATGGAGCGCGAGTACACGGCAATCCGCGCAACGCTTTCTTCCCAGTTCGCCAAGGAGACCTAGAATGGCAGCACCCCTCCCCTCTCATCGCGGTACCGTGCTGGTGGCCGACGATGATCCCGTCATGCGCCTGCTGATGCTGGAAATGCTGGCCCAGGTCGGGCTGGACACGATCGAAGCCGAAGACGGCGAACAGGCGGTGGCCTGCTTCGAACGGCTGGCGCCCGACCTCGTGCTGCTCGACGTGGAAATGCCGCGCATGGACGGCTTCGAAGTGTGCCGCGCCATCCGGGCCCGCGAGCAGGGGCGTGGCCATGCGACCGCGGTGCCGATCGTGATGGTGACCGGCGACGACGACCTGAAGGCCGTGACGCAGGCTTACGAAGCCGGTGCCACCGACTTCGTGTCGAAGCCCATCAACTGGCCGATCCTCGGCCACCGGGTGCTGTACGTGCTGCGCGCCAGCGACGCGATCGCCCGCCTGCGTATCGCGGACGCGCACAACCGCGCCGTGCTGGCAGCCATTCCGGATACCTTCTTCCGCATGAGCCCGGACGGCTACTACCTCGATTACGAACAGGGCCACGACCCGGGTGCCGCGTTCACCGAGCAGCAGTGCGTGGGCCGGCACGTGCGCGACGTGCTGCCGCGCCCCATCGCCGAGCGCCTGCTGGACCAGCTGAAGACGGTGCTCGACACCCACTCGATCCGCTCGGTCGACTACGCGCTGGAGCGCGGCGATACGGTGCATCACTTCGAGGCCCGCCTCGTCAGCACCGGCGCCGGCGAAGTACTGGGGCTGGTACGCGACATCAGCGAGCGCAAACGCACCGAGGAACAGATCCGGCGGCTGGCCTATTGCGACAGCCTGACCGGCATTCCGAACCGGCAGGCGTTCCTGGAAATGCTGGACCGCGAACTGGCGCGCTCGCGCCAGCACGGCCGCAAGTTCGCGATCCTGTTCATGGACCTGGATTCGTTCAAGCGCATCAACGATACGCTGGGCCACGATGTGGGCGACCTGCTGCTGAAGGTGGTGTCCGAGCGGCTGCACGAAACGATCCGCCCGGGCGACGTGGTGGCGCACCAGGGTCTCGGCGAGGCGCCCGCGCGCGGCATCCAGGAGCGGCGCGGCAACAACCTGGCACGGCTGGGCGGCGACGAGTTCACCATCCTGATCCCCGACCTGGAGCGTGTCGAAGATGCGCTGAACGTGGCCCACCGCGTCAAGGATGCGATGCGGCGGCCGTTCCACCTGGACGGGCACGAGATCTTCGTCACCGCCAGCATCGGCATTTCGCTGTACCCGGAAGATGGCGACGATTCGAGCTCGCTGCTGAAATACGCCGACACGGCGATGTATCACGCCAAGAACTGCGGCAGGAACAACGCGAAACTGTACAGCTCCGCGTTGACGACGCAGATGATGAGCCATGTAAAGCTGGAGATCGGCCTGCGCCGCGCGCTGCAGAACAACGAACTGTACCTGCATTACCAGCCGCAGATCGATGTGCGCAGCGGTCGGCTGGTGGGTGTCGAGGCGCTGGTGCGGTGGCGCCATCCCGAACACGGCATCATCGGCCCGAACGAATTCATTCCGCTGGCCGAGGAAACCGGCCTGATCGTGCCGATCGGCGCCTGGGTGCTGCGCACCGCCTGCAGCCAGGCGCGCGCATGGCAGGAACAGGCCGGCCGGCCGATCCGGATGGCGGTGAACCTGTCGGCCCGCCAGTTCAAGGACGAGAACCTGGCGCAGACGGTGCTGTCTGTACTGAACGACACGGGCCTCGACCCGTGCCTGCTGGAGCTGGAACTGACCGAGGGCACGCTGATGGACGATGCGATGGCCACGCTGGCCACGCTGGAACAGCTGCGCGCGATCGGCGTGTACCTGTCGATCGACGATTTCGGTACCGGCTACTCGTCGATGAATTACCTGAAGCGCTTCAACGTGCGCGCGCTGAAGATCGACCGCAGCTTCATCAGCGGACTGCCGGAAGATTCCGAGAACGCCGCCATCACGCGCGCCATCATCGCCATGGCGCATGGCCTGAAGCTGGCCGTGGTGGCGGAGGGAGTGGAAACCGGCGAGCAGTTGCAGTTGCTGGAGCAGTACGGCTGCGACATGGCGCAGGGCTACCTGCTGGGCCGGCCATCAACCGCGCAAGCGATCGGCGAGCTGCTGACGGGAACCGCCCGGGCGCACTGAAAAATCAGGGACGGACCCTGTTTTTCAGGAAATTTTCTGCTGAGCGGCGGCTGGCGGTCAGGCGCGCTACTGTTGTTGAAGTTTCCTGGAAACCAGGGTCCGTCCCCATTTTTCCTGTTGTTGAAGTTTCCTGGAAACCAGGGTCCGTCCCCATTTTTCAGGCAACTTTTGCTCAGGTGCTGCGCCGGTCCAGCATGGCCCGGGCGATCGTGCCGGGGTCGACGTATTCGAGTTCGCCGCCGACCGGCACGCCGCGGGCCAGCCGGCTCACCTGCAGCCCGCGCGCCTTCAGCATCTCGCTGATATAGTGGGCGGTGGCTTCGCCTTCGTTCGTGAAGTTGGTGGCCAACACCACTTCGCCGACCACGCCGTCGGCGGCGCGGGCCAGCAGTTTTTCAAGATGGATGTCCTTCGGGCCGATGCCGTCCAGCGGCGACAGCCGGCCCATCAGCACGAAGTACAGGCCCTTGTAGGTCAGCGTCTGTTCGATCATGGCCTGGTCGGCCGGCGTTTCGACGACGCACAGCAGGTGGCGGTCGCGGGCTTCGTCGGCGCACATGTCGCACACCTCGGCCTCGGTGAAGGTATTGCAGAGCGCGCAATGATTGACCGATTCGACGGCCTGGTACAGCGCGCGCGACAGCATCGCCGCACCCTCGCGGTCGTGCTGCAGCAGGTGGAAGGCCATCCGCTGCGCCGACTTCGGCCCCACGCCGGGCAGGCGGCGCAGCGCCTCCGTCAGGTATTCCAGCGATTTCGCCATGTGTGTCAGCCAGGCAGCCGGCAGGCCGGATGATGCGCCGCGCGAGGCGCGAGGCGCGAAAGTGCCGCCGCCATGTTCAGGCCTGGTGGTCCGGAAGCCAGGCTTCCAGGCCGTCGGCCGCCATCGTCGGCACGAACTCGGTGATCGCGTAGCTGGCCGCGCCCGCCTGCTTGAACGGATCCAGTTCGATCACTGCTTCCACGTCCGCGCGGCTGTCGGCATCGGCGATGATGATGCCGCCGGTGCGCGGCACCATCCGGCCTGACAGCACGAACATGCCGTTCGCATACTGCTCGCGCAGGAAGGCGCGGTGGGCGGCGAGGAGCGCGTCGATCTCCTCGTTGGGCTTCAGGTAGGTCAGCGTGACGATGAACATGGCGCGCCCCGTGCAGCCGTCAGAACGGCATCTTGAAGCCGGCCGGCAGGTTCATGCCGGCGGTCAGGCCGCTCATTTTCTCGGCGGCGGTGGCTTCGGCCTTGCGCACGGCGTCATTGAAGGCGGCAGCGACCAGGTCTTCCAGCATGTCCTTGTCGTCGGCCAGCAGCGACGGGTCGATCGACACGCGCTTGACATCGTTCTTGCAGGTCATGACGACCTTCACCAGGCCGGCGCCGGACTGGCCTTCCACCTCGATGGAACCCAGCGATTCCTGCGCCTTCTTCATATTGTCCTGCATTGCCTGGGCCTGCTTCATGAGGCCGGCGAGCTGGTTCTTCATCATGATGTGTTTCTCCGTATCGGTTGGGTGATTGGGGGCGGCCTTCAGTGGGCCGGCGTAATGGGAGCCACGATCGAGCCGGGCACGACGAAGGCGCCGAACTCGCGCACCATCGCCTGAACGAACGGGTCGTTGTGCACGGTGTCCTCGGCGCGGCGCTGGCAGGCTTCGCGGTGCGCCTGCTGCTCGGCGGCGGTGGTGTACCACACCGGGCCGAGTTCCGTTTCGACCCGCGCGGGGCGGCCGAAACGCTCGGCCAGCGCCGCCGTCAGTTTCTCCACGTTCGGCGGCGTGCGCCACGTGTCGATCGGGCAGCGCAGGTGGAATACGACGGCATTGCCATCGATCTTGCATTCGATCAGTTCGGCCTGCGTGGCCAGTTGCTGGGCAACGCCGCGCAGCGGCAGGTGCGCGGCCAGCAGCGGCCAGTTGCCGTCCCACTCCAGTTCGGGAACGGGCGTGACCGCGTAGGCATACGGCGCCTGGGCCGGCGCGCTCTGGCGCACGGGCGCGGCCGCGGCTGCCGCTGCGGCTGTGGCGGGCGCTTCGGCCCGTGCGTCGGCCCGTGCGTCGGCGCGGTGCTGCACCGGTGCTTCGGCCCGCTGCTGCGCCGGTGCGGCAACCGCGCTATCGTCCGAGAATTCGGTGACCCATGGCGGCAGGTCGTCATCTTCCGGCGGTGCCGGACGGGCTTGCGGCTGCACCGTGGGGGGCGCTTCGAGCACCGCCGCTTCGCCTTGCGGCCGGGACTCTTCCCACGGCAGCGGCTTGGCCGGCGCGGCCGCCTGCATGGCTGGCGCTTGCGGCGCCTGCGGCGCGGGTTCTTCCGGAGCGGCAGTGCGCATCGGCGGACGTGCGCCGGTACGCGCCAGCGTGGCCGCGCGCGCCGCCTCGAGCGCCGCATTGATCGCCGCGCGCGCCGGACTCACGGGGCCGGACGGACGCGCCGCCGCGGGCGCCGATGGCGCGGGGGTGGGCGCGGCCGGCGGCGAGAACACGGCTGCGCGCGGCCCGGCCGCCGCCGCCGGAGGCGGCGCGGCGGCTGCATGGCTGGCCGCGGAGGCGACGGCGGCACGCGGGCCGGCCGCCTGCGTTGCTGCCGATCCTGCTGCCGATGTTCCTGCCGACCCTGCTGCCGATCCCGCTGCCGACGCGCCTGCCGATCCTGGCGATGGCGTACCTGCCGATCCAGCGGCGGCGGCGGCACGTGCCGGCGAGCCGCCCGCGGCCGGGCGGGACATTACCGGCGTGTTGGCGGGGGCTCCGCCGGGCGCGGCATCGGCGCCGCCGACGCCGGGGCGAAAGGCCAGCATCCGCAACAGCGTCATCGAGAAGCCGGCGTATTCGTCCGGCGCCAGGCCCAGTTCGTTGCGGCCATGGACGGCGATCTGGTAATACAGTTGCACCTCTTCCGCGTCGAACTCGGTGGCGAGACGGAGGATGTCGGCGTATTCCGGCAGATCTTCCGGCACGGCCGCCGGCACCGTCTGCGCCAGGGCAATCCGGTGCAGCAAGGTGCCCAGGTCCTGCAGCGCGCCGTTGTACGACAGGCTGCGGCTGGCCATCTCGTCGGCGACCGCCATCAGGTCGGCGCCATCGCGGTTCGCCAGCGCATCGAGCAGTCGCACCAGGTATGACTGGTCTAGCGCGCCGAGCATGCCCTGCACCGCTTCCAGCGTGACGGCGCCGGCCGCATAGGCGATCGCCTGGTCCGTCAGCGACAGCGCATCGCGCATCGAGCCGTGCGCGCCCTGTGCCAGCAAGCGCAGGGCCGGCTGCTCGAACGTCACGCCTTCCTGGCCCAGGATGTTTTCCAGGTGGCCGACGATGTGCCCGGGCGGCATCTGCTTCAGGTTGAACTGCAGGCAGCGCGACAGGACGGTGACCGGAATCTTTTGCGGGTCGGTCGTCGCCAGGATGAATTTCACATGCTCCGGCGGCTCTTCCAGCGTTTTCAGCATGGCGTTGAACGCGTGGTTGGTCAGCATGTGCACTTCGTCGATCATGTAGACCTTGAAACGGGCATTGCTGGGCGCGTAGACGGCCTGCTCGAGCAGCTGCGCCATTTCATCCACGCCGCGGTTCGACGCGGCATCCATCTCTATATAGTCGACGAAGCGGCCGCCATCGATGGCACGGCAGGCCTCGCATGCGCCGCAGGGCGTGGCGGTGATGCCGCCGTTGCCATCCGGCCCGGTGCAGTTCAGCGATTTCGCCAGGATGCGCGACAGCGTGGTCTTGCCGACCCCGCGCGTGCCGGTGAACAGGTAGGCATGGTGCAGCCGGCCCGTGCCCAGCGCATGCGTCAGCGCACGGACGACGTGCTCCTGGCCGACGAGCGTTTCAAAGTTGCGGGGACGGTACTTGCGAGCGAGGACTTGATAGGACATGCCGGGATTTTACCGCAGACCAGCGCCGGTGAGGCCAACAATAGGGACGCAGGCATCATGGCTGGCTGAACAGTACAGGCGTAAAAAAAGCCGCCGGAGCAGCTTTTTTCAATGATCGGGAGGCGAGCCTGATCTGCGGCACTTGCGGTGAACGGCTTTGGCTGCTTCGTTCCCGACCTGACCAGGTAAACCATGCCGCAATGCGCAGGGGCCCGCCAGACATCATTATAACCGGTCTCCGGCCGAACGGGAAATTACAGTCCCAGCTGCTGCCAGATGTCGTCCACCTTGCGCTTGACTTCCGGTGTCATCTGGATCGTGGTGCCCCACTCGCGGGTGGTTTCGCCCGGCCATTTATTCGTGGCATCGATGCCCATCTTGCTGCCCAGGCCGCTGATCGGCGAGGCGAAGTCGAGGTAGTCGATCGGCGTGTGGTCGACCAGCGTGGTGTCGCGGGTCGGGTCGACGCGGGTCGTGATCGCCCAGATCACTTCCTTCCAGTCGCGGATATCGACATCCTCGTCGACGACGACGATGAACTTGGTATACATGAACTGCCGCAGGAAGCTCCACACGCCGAACATCACCCGCTTCGCATGCCCCGCATACTGCTTGCGGATCTGCACCACGGCCATCCGGTAGCTGCAGCCTTCCGGCGGCAGGTAGAAGTCGGTGATCTCGGTGAACTGCTTCTGCAGCAGCGGCACGAACACCTCGTTCAGCGCCAGGCCCAGCACCGCCGGTTCGTCGGGCGGCTTGCCGGTATACGTGGAGTGATAGATCGGGTCGCGGCGCATCGTGATGCGGTCGATGGTAAACACCGGAAACCAGTCCTGCTCATTGTAGTAACCGGTGTGGTCGCCATACGGCCCTTCCAGCGCATGCTCGTAGCCGGATGGATGGTTTTCGTCCGGGTAGATATGCCCTTCCAGTACGATCTCGGCCGATGCCGGCACGCGCAGTTCGCTGCCGATCGCCTTCACCAGTTCCGTGCGGCTGCCGCGCAGCAATCCGGCAAACTGGTACTCGGACAGCGTGTCGGGCACCGGCGTGACGGCGCCGAGGATGGTGGCCGGATCGGCACCCAGCGCCACGGCCACCGGGTAAGGCTGGCCGGGGTGCCGGATGCAGTGCTCGCGGAAATCCAGCGCGCCGCCCCGGTGCGCCAGCCAGCGCATGATCACTTTATTACGGCCCAGCACCTGCTGGCGGTAGATACCCAGGTTCTGGCGCTTCTTGTTCGGGCCTTTCGTGATGACCAGGCCCCATGTGATCAGCGGCGCCACGTCGCCCGGCCAGCAATGCTGGATCGGCAGGCGGCCCAGGTCGACATCGTTGCCTTCCCAGACGATTTCCTGGCACGGCGCGCTGCGCTGTTCCTTCGGCGCCATGTCCCAGACGGCTTTTACCAGCGAGCCCATGTCCATGATGTCCTTGAACCCTTTCGGCGGTTCCGGCTCCTTCAGGCGCGCCAGCACATGGCCGATACGGCGCAGCTCGCCCAGGCTTTCCGCGCCCATCCCCAGCGCCACGCGGCGTGGCGTACCGAACAGGTTGGCCAGTACCGGCATGCTGGAATTTACAGGATTCTGAAACAGCAGAGCGGGCCCGCCGGCCCGCAAGGTGCGGTCGCAGACTTCCGTCATCTCCAAATATGGTGAAACTGGCAATGAAATGGGCTTAAGTTCGCCGATTTTTTGCAATTGAGCAATAAAATCTCGCAGATCTGAATATTTCATACAAATTTTACGTTTTTTTCTCGTTCGACGGCCGGCTTCAAGTGATCCGGGCAAGTGGTTGATTCTATTAGCAATTGCCCCTCACTGCTCGACAATACCATATCCAAAAGTTATAAAGAATGCGTTCGTTAGTATTGACGCGATATAAAACGGCTTCTACAATTCGACCTACTTGAAGAGGACATGGCAATAATGCTAACTATGTGTCGCTCATCATTCACGGAGTCGGGGCTCCACATGACATTTTAAGGAGTGTTTTTCTCGAGGCGTCTGCCTCAAGGGTTTTTACCCAGGGTTCAACCCGGAGTGCTTCAACCATTGACTTGAGCACGGGTTCACCTTACTCCCCGAACAAAGTTGTATTGCGACTGGCGCCTGACTACATCAGCTCAGAAACCAGCTCAGGCAAGCAATGAAGACGTTCCGGCTCGCGTGCCTCCACGGCGGCGACGGACGATAACACATCTGATGCACGGCAATTGCACAGCAACGGTGTCGCGCGACTGCGCGCGGCGGGGCATGCTTTTACGGACATTGCAGGGAGTTCTATGATCAATCGTTTCAACGGGCTGGCAACTGCCGGCCGCTCGCTGGTCTCCGGACCGGCCGCGCGCTTCGGCGCGCAGCGCATTACCCTGCGCAGTGTCTTCACGACTGCGCAACACGCGTTCACGATCTTCGGCGTGACCGCCATCGTCATCCTCGCCGTACTGTGGGCCCGCCCGGACCTGGCGCACATGCTGTCGAAATCGCTGGCGCCGCAGGAGTCCGCCATGCCGGCGCCTGTCGCCACCGTGACGGCCCCACCGCTGCACGAACTGATGGATGCACCTGCGATCACCGCCGCGGCGGACGGCAAGGATGCCGCCACGGCCGAGGAAAAAGCGCTGCTGGGCACCCGCAAGCAACAGCAGCGTGTCACCGACTGGCTGTCCAAGCGCTATCGCGTGGCCAACGATGCCGCCAACATGCTGGTGTCGACCGCCTACATGACGGCGCGTGAAATCAAGATCGACCCGCTGCTGATCCTGGCGGTGATGGCGATCGAATCGGGCCTGAACCCGTTCGCCGAAAGCCCGATGGGCGCGCAGGGCCTGATGCAGGTGATGTCCAAGGTGCACCACGACAAGTTCCAGGACATGGGCGGCGTCCAGGCCGCGCTGAACCCGGTGGCCAACATCCGCGTCGGCTCGCTGATCCTGAGGGACTACGTGAAACGCGGCGGTTCGGTCGAAGCCGGCCTGAAATATTACGTCGGCGCTGCCGCCTTTGAAACGGACGACGGCTACGGTTCCCGCGTGCTGGCGGAATGGAAGCGCCTGAAGCAGGTTTCCGCCGGCAAGAAGGTGCCGACCTTCACGCGGCCATCCGCACCGGCCACCGTGACCGCGAGCACCGAACCAAAACCCGCGGTGCCCGCCACGCCGAAAACGGAAGCGGAGCAACTGGCCGGCCTGTGATCCGAACCAGTCGTCGTCGAACCCAAGCCACCGGACGGTGGCTTTTTTATTGCCCAACCAAAAACTGGGGACGTACCCCTGTTGTCTGGAAATTTATCCGCGCAGGGCGGCAAGGGGCCCGTTCAAACTGCGGCTTTCCTCAAAACAAGGGTACGTCCCCAGTTTTTTGCCAGCGTTCCTTCAAGCCACGGCTTTCCTGAATACAAGGGTACGTCCCCAGTTTGTTGTAGCGGCAACAAAAAAGCCACCCGCGGGTGGCTTCCTGTTGGGGCGCGATGGATCAGCGCTTCTTGTCGGCCGCCACTTCGTCGGCGCGCAGCTTCGGCGCCAGCTTGTCCAGCACGCCGTTGACGTACTTGTGGCCGTCGATGCCGCCGAACGATTTGGTCAGCTCGACCGCTTCATTGATGACGACACGGTACGGGATTTCCGGATGGTTCTTCAGCTCGAACGCGCCCAGCAGCAGCACGGCGTGCTCGATCGGCGACAGTTCGCCAATGCCGCGGTCGACCAGCGGCGCGAAACCTTCGCGCAGCTCGATCGACTGCTCGATCGTGCCGTACAGCAGCGCCGCGAAGAAATCGCCGTCGGCCTTGTCGAAGCCATGGGCGGCGCGGATGTTGTTGACGACCGTCTTCGCCGGCTCATTGTTCAGCAGCCATTGATACAGTCCCTGCAGCGCGAACTCGCGCGCGCGATGGCGCGGCGTGCGGTTCTTGCTGGGGTTGGCGTGCACAGCTTTATCGTTCATGGTTCTTCCTTTGTATTTCTCTTTGCAGCTTACTCGTCGTCGCCGGCGTCTTGCTGCAGCTCTTCCAGCGCGATCGCCAGGTTCGCCATCTCGACGGCCACGCGCGCCGCATCGGCGCCCTTGGTGGCCATGCGCACTTCGGCCTGCTCGTCGTTCTCGGTGGTCAGCACGGCATTCGCGATGGGGATGCCGAAATCGAGGCCGATGCGGGTAATGCCGGCGCCGGATTCGTTCGACACCAGTTCGAAATGGTAGGTTTCGCCGCGGATCACCGCACCCAGCGCCACCAGCGCATCGAACTGGCCCGATTCGGCCATCTTCTGCAGCACCAGCGGGATTTCCAGCGCACCCGGCACGGTCACGTGCAGCACGTCTTCATCCGCCACGCCCAGGTGCTTGAGCTCCGCGAGGCAGGCCGACAGCAGGCCATGGCACACGTCCTCGTTGAAACGGGCCTGGACGATGCCGATACGCAGGCCTTCGCCGTTCAGATTGGTTTCGTAGGTTCCTACGGTCATGATGCGCCTCTTATATAGTGTGTGGAAGGATTCAAGCTTCGGGTTTGGCCAGGTAGCCGGTCACTTCGAGATCGAAGCCCGTCATCGACGGCATCTTGCGCGGGCTCGCCAGCAGTTTCATGCGGCGTACGCCGAGTGCGCGCAGGATCTGCGCGCCGATGCCGTAGGTGCGCAGATCCATGCTGGCGGCACGGCCCTGCGGCTTGGCATCCTTGTTCAGCGCGGCCAGCTGGCCGAACAGCTGCTCGGCCGTCTCGCCGCAGTTCAGCAGCACCATCACGCCGGATTTCGCCGCCTTGATGGCCTTCAGCGAAGCCGATACATTCCACGAGTGGGTGGTTGCTTCCGTTTCCAGCAAATCCAGGATCGACACCGGCTGGTGCACACGCACCAGCGCTTCCTCGTCGGCGGCAACGTCGCCATGCACCAGCGCCAGGTGCGCCGAGCCGCTCGGCGTGTCGCGGAAGGCGATCATGCGGAAGTCGCCGTGCGCGGTGCGCAGTTCGCGCTCGGCCATGCGCTCGACCATGCACTCCTTGGCGCTGCGGTAGTGAATCAGGTCGGCGATGGTACCGATCTTCAGGCCGTGCTCCTTGCCGAATTCCAGCAGGTCCGGCAGGCGTGCCATCGTCCCGTCGTCCTTGACGATCTCGCAGATCACGGAAGCCGGCGTCAGCCCCGCCATGGCGGTCAGGTCGCAACCCGCCTCGGTGTGGCCAGCGCGCATCAGCACGCCACCCTTGACGGCGCGCAGCGGGAAGATGTGGCCAGGCTGCACCAGATCGGACGGTTGGGCGCCCTTGGCGACGGCCACCTGGATCGTGCGGGCACGGTCGGCCGCCGAGATGCCGGTGGTCACGCCTTCGGCGGCCTCGATCGACACGGTGAAGTTGGTGCCGAACGAAGTGCCGTTGCGGGTGGCCATCAGCGGCAGCTCGAGGCGGTCGACGATTTCCTCGGCCAGCGTCAGGCAAACCAGCCCGCGAGCATAACGGATCATGAAGTTGATGGCTTCCGGCGTGACGAAATCGGCCGCCAGCACCAGGTCGCCCTCGTTCTCGCGGTCCTCTTCATCGACCAGGATCACCATGCGCCCGGCGCGCAGCTCGGCGACGATTTCTTCAGTGCTGGAGATAGTCATGTAATAAATCCTTGGCGTGTTTCGCAACCCGCTATTTTAATGGATTTGGCGCGCTTTCACCCGACAATCCAGCGCCCTGCGGATTGCCGTGGATTTCCATTGGAACAAGCTGTCATGCTTATCTGAAAACCAACAAAACCATAGGCAACCTCGACTGTACTGGCTATGATCGGCCGGAAGGCCAGTACGGCAGAGCATCATTTCCTGCCGCACCGGCTATCGAAGACAACAGTCGTGCGCCCGCTGCCAGAGTCGCGGGGTAGCATGCATTCACAGGATCGACTTGTCGAAAAGGCATCATGTCCACCATTCTGATCGTCGATGACCGGCCCACCAACCGCGACTACCTGCTGACACTGCTCGGTTTTACCTCCCATACCGTGCTCGAAGCCATCGACGGCGCCCAGGCACTGGAACTGTGCCACCGTCACCGCCCGGACCTGGTGATCACCGACATCCTGATGCCGACGATGGACGGCTACGAGTTCGTGCAGCACCTGCGCGCCACACCCGACCTGGCCGGCACGCCGGTCATTTTTTTCTCCGCTACCTATTCGCTGCCGGAACTGCGCACCATGGGGGCGGCGTGCGCCGTGCGCACCGTGCTGCCCAAGCCCGCCGAACCACAGGCGATCCTGGACGCCGTGAACCTGGAGCTGGGACTGGATGAAGCGTACCTCAAGTCGTCCGGCGAAGTCGCCCGCGCGGCCACGCCGCAGGCAGCGGCGTACTTCGATTCGCTGCCAGCGGCGGCATTCCCTGCCCACTCGCCTCCGGCTGCAACCCCGGAAACGACCGTGGAACGGATGGCGGCGCTGCACGAACTGTCGCTGCGCCTGAATGGCGAACGCGATGCGGGTGCGATGGCGCACCGTTTCTGCGTGGCCGCCAGCGCGATCCTGCATGCCGACATCGTGGTCCTGTGCCTGCTGGACGCGCATGAAAACAGCGTGCAGCACGTGGAAGCGATCGGCATCGACGTCGCCCTGGTGCAGCCCGTGCTGGTCGAGCGCGGCGCCTTCCCCGGCGCGATGATGGACCGGCGCGAAGTGCTGCGCCGCTGCCGCTCCGACGGCGACATGCCGGCGCTGCCGGGCGGCCATCCGGAAGTGGCCAACCTGCTCGGCCTGGCCGTGCGCGACCAGTTCCACCTGTACGGCTGGCTGTATGCCGCGAACCGCCGCGACGCGCCCTGCTTCGACGATACCGACGAACAGTTCATCCGCATGCTGGCCGCGCAACTGGCGGTCGCCTACGAAAACATGAACCTGTACGAGGTGGTGCAGCGCCATGCCGCGCAGTTGCAGATGGAAGCCTCCGCCCGGCGCCATGCGGATGCGGCGCGGCGCACCAGCGAAGCGCGCTACCGCGCGATGACCCAGTCGGCGCCGGATGCGATCATCGGCTCCGACCAGGACGAACGCGTGCTGCACTTCAACCGTGCCGCCGAGGCCATGTTCGGCTACAAGGAACAGGAGATGCTGGGGCAGCCCATCACGCTGCTGATCGCGGAACGCTCGCTGGCCGAGCACCGCGAGCGCGTGCAGCGCTACCGCAAGAGCCGCGAGCGTTCGTACAGCACGCGCATCGTCGAACTGACGCTCAAGCGCAAGGATGGCGAGGAGTTCACCGGCGAACTGGCGCTGTCGGCGGTGAATGTCGACGGCGAGGCCCTGTTTACCAGCATCCTGCGCGACATTACCGCGCGCCGCGCGCTCGAGGAACGCCTGCGGCTGTCGGCGCAGGTCTTCGACAGCACGCAGGACAGCATCACCATGACGGATGCCCAGGGCCGCATCATCGGCGTCAACCCCGCGTTCGAGCAGACCACCGGTTATACCGAGCGGGAAGTGATGGGCCAGAATCCGCGGCTGCTGCGCTCGGGCCGGCACGACAGCGCGTTCTATCGCGCCATGTGGCACAGCCTGGAAACCCAGGGCCAGTGGGCCGGCGAGATCTGGAACCGCCGCAAGAACGGCCAAGTGTACCCGGAACGGCTGCGCATCAACGCCGTGCGCGACCAGCGCGAGCAGGTGGTGGCCTACGTCTCCGTATCGAGCGACATCAGCGCGCTGAAGGAAGCGCACACGCAGCTCGATTTCCTCAGCAACCACGATCCGCTGACGCTGCTGCCGAACCGGAACCTGCTGAACGACCGGCTGCAGCTGGCACTGGCGGCGGCGCAGCACGGCGGCAACGAGGTGGCGTTGCTGCTGTTCGACATCGACCGGCTGCAGCGCATCAACGACGCGCTCGGCCATCCCACCGGCGACGCGCTGCTGCAGGAAGTCGCCCGGCGCGTGGCCGCCATCGTGCCGCCGGGCGATACCCTGGCGCACCTTGGCGCGGACGAATTCGCGCTGGTGCTGGCGCGCTGCCAGAACGTCGACGACATCATCGTCACCGCGCGCAAGCTGATGGAACAGGTGGCCGAGCCCGTGCGCCTGGCCGGCCAGGACCTGTATGTGACGGCGTCGGTGGGCATCAGCATCTATCCGCGCGACGGCGCCACGCCCGGCGCGCTGCTGACGGGCGCGGACGTGGCGCTTTCCCATGTCAAGGAAAACGGCCGCAACAACTTCCATTTCTACACGGGCGAGATGAATGCCCACGCGCTGCGCTGGATGTCGCTCGAGGTGCACCTGCGCCACGCGATCGAGCGCAACGAACTGCGCCTGTACTTCCAGCCGCAGGTGGCGCTGGCGGATGGCCGCGTCACCGGCGTCGAGGCACTGCTGCGCTGGCAAAGCGCGGAACTGGGCATGATTCCGCCCGGCGACTTCATTCCGCTGGCGGAAGACAGCGGCCTGATCCTCGGCATCGGCACCTGGGTCATCGAGGAAGCGTGCCGGCAGATGAAGGCATGGCATGCGAAGGGCCTGCCGCCGATGACGGTGGCCGTCAACGTGTCGGCGCGCCAGTTCGCCGCGGGCACCTTGCCGGCCGTGGTACGCAAGGCGCTGCGCGATAACGGCGTGGCGCCCCGCTGGCTGGAAGTGGAACTGACGGAAAGCGTGATGATGCACGACAGCGAACACACGCAGATGCAGCTCAACGAGCTGGCGTCGATGGGCGTGTCCATCTCGCTCGACGATTTCGGCACCGGTTATTCGTCGCTCGGCTACCTGTCGCGCTTCCGGCTCGACAAGCTGAAGATCGACCAGACTTTCGTCAGGAACATCACAACCGATCCGCGCAGCGCCGCCATCGCGCGCGCCACGACGGCGCTGGCACATGGCCTGAACCTCGTCGTGGTGGCCGAAGGGGTCGAGACGGAAGGCCAGCTGGCGTTCCTGCGCGACATGGGCTGCGACAAGATCCAGGGCTATCTGTTCAGCCGCCCCCTGCCGGTGGACGAGCTGTCCGTCCTGCTGCGCGAACAACGCATGCTGGCAGCCGTGGCGGTGCCGCCGCCGGCAACCCGGACGCTGCTGCTGGTCGACGACGAACCGGGCGTGCTGCACGCGCTGGAACGGGCATTCCGACGCGAGGGTTACCGGGTGCTGCTGGCCAGCAGCGCCCGGCAGGGGCTCGAACTGCTGGCCACCAACGATGTGCAGGTGGTGCTGTCGGACCAGCGCATGCCGCACATGGACGGCACGGAATTCCTGGCGCGGGCGCGCGAGCTGTATCCGCACACGGTGCGGATGCTGCTGTCGGGCTATGCGGACCTGGACAGCATCCAGCAGGCCATCAACCAGGGCACGATCTACAAATTCCTCGGCAAGCCCTGGGACGACAACGAACTGCGCGCGGCGGTGCGCGAGGCGTTTGCCCTGGGGGAGCCGCGGCGCTCCCTGCTGCAGCTTGCCAGCGAGCGCTGAGGGCGCACCGGCCGGATCGCGCGCCACCGATAACCTGCGCGCGCGTTGCGATCACAATTTCGCGTGGTTCACGCCGGCATGCCCACGCGCCGGGGGTTTTCGGTTAAATTCCGGTGGATGAGCGCTAACTTTTCAACTTACCGGATGTGATATGACCCCGCTAAACCTGTGGCCGCTGGGCGCCGAACTGGGCGAAGGCCCGGTCTGGATTCCCGAGCATGATCGCCTGTATTTCGTCAACCTGGTCGGCAACACGCTGCACGCGCTCGATGGCGCCGGCACGCGCCACGCCTGGCCCCTGCCGGATTACGTCTGCTGGCTGGTTCCCCGCAAGGATGGCGACGGCTACATGGCCGGCCTGCGCGACGGCATCGTGCGCCTGTGGCTGGACCCCGAACCACGCTTCGAATACCTGCACCGGTTGCCCGGCGCCGACACCGGCATCCGCCTGAACGATGCCAAGGCGGATGCCGCGGGACGGCTCTGGGCCGGGTCGATGAACGCGCGCGACGTAAGCCGCGCCGACGGCAAGCTGTTCCGGCTCGACCCGGACGGCAGCCTGCACGTGGCCCTGCCCGAATACCACATCTGCAACGGCCCGACCTTCAGCCTGGACGGGCGCACGATGTACCACAACGACAGCTTCCTGAACCGTACCTATGCGTATGCGGTGCATCCGGACGGCAGCCTGGGCACGCCGCAACTGTGGCGCCAGTTCGGCGACGGCGAAGGCTCGCCGGACGGCATGACGGTGGACAGCGAGGATTGCGTATGGATCGCCCAGTGGGGCGGCGCGCGCGTGTGCCGCTACAGCCCCGGCGGCGAACTGCTGGCGACGATCCCGATGCCGGTCACGCAGCCGTCGTCCGTGGCGTTCGGCGGCGCCGACCTGAAAACGCTGTACATCACCAGCGCCTGGCAAGGCTTCGACGCGGCGCAGCGCGACGCCGACCCGCATGCCGGCGCGCTGTTCTCGGTGCGCACCGACGTGGCCGGCGTGCCGGCCGCGCGATTCGGCTGAGCGAAGGGGCCGGCGCCACCGCTTGCGCCTCTCCCGCAAGCGGGACGCCGCTCGCCACTGGACAGCATAAGATACGGGAGCTTCACCAACCAACCCTGTTGAGGAGATCACGATGAAGACTAACGGTTCGGCAGTCTGGTCCGGCGGCATCAAGGACGGCAAGGGCGCCATCAGCAGCCAGAGCGGCGCACTGAAGGAGTATCCGTACGGTTTTGCCAGCCGTTTCGAAGGCAAGCCGGGCACCAACCCCGAGGAACTGATCGGCGCCGCGCATGCGGGCTGCTTCACGATGGCCCTGTCGCTGATCCTCGGCGAAGCGGGCCTGACCGCCGAGAAGATGGAAACCAAAGCCGATGTCACGCTGGAGAAGCAGGACGACGGCTTTGCCATCACCGCCGTGCACCTGACCCTGCAGGCGAAGATCCCCGGTGCCGACGATGCGAAGTTCCAGGAACTGGCGGCCAAGGCGAAAGCCGGCTGCCCGGTGTCGAAATTATTGAACGCGGAAATCACGCTGGACGCCACGCTGCTGTAACACCCCGGCCTACAGGCCTCACTCCCCCGCCGGCGGCGCTGCGCCCTCGGCGGGACCCATCCTCGCCAGCCGCTCCGAACGTTCCACCCCGATATGGAAGCCGGCCGCGCCTTCCGGCATGCCGGCTGCGCCGAGCGCGAAATGGGCCAGTTGCAGGCCCGACTCCACCGTTTCCGAGATCACCCCGGCCGCGCCCGCATCCTTCAGCAGGCGGGCATGTTTTTCGTCGCGCGCGCGCGCGAAGACCGGAATCGCCGGATACTGCCGGCGCAGCGCCTGCGTCGCCTGCAGGGCCGCCTTCGGATCGTCCATCGTCAGCACCACGCCGGCAGAGCGGCCGACGCCGAGGCGGGCCATCATGTCCGGTACCGACGCGTCGCCCGAGAACACGTTCGGCGCGCCATCCCTGGCCTGTGCCGCCAGGTGGTGGTCGCGCTCCACCGCCACGCACGCGATACCCTGCCGCGCCAGCACGTCCGCCACCAGCCGCCCCACCCTGCCGTAGCCGCCGATGATGATGTGGCCGGCGCGGTGCGCATGTTCCGCGGCGCCGGCATCGGACACGGCCGGGCCTTCGCCGCCGGCCTGCCGCGCCAGGCGCTTGATACGTTCGATGCGCGCGCCCAGCGCGGCGGCGCCCGGCGCGGCCAGCATGCTGGCCGTGACCAGCACCAGCATGAACTGGCCGGTCGCGCCGGCCAGCAGCCCCGCGCCGACCGCGTAGCCGAGAATGATGAAGGCAAATTCGCCACCCTGCCCCATCAGCAAGCCGGCGCGCATGGCCCGGCCCCATCCCAGCCGGTGCAGCAGCACGGCAACGACACTTCCCTTCACCAGCAGCAGGCCGAGCACCGACAGCGGCAGCAGCAGCGGGTATTGCGCCACGATGCGCAGGTCCAGCTCCATGCCGACCGCCATGAAGAACATGCCCATCAACAGGCCGCGGAACGGCTCGACGATGATCTCGACTTCGTACTGGAATTCCGTGTCGGCCAGCAGCAGCCCGGCCAGCAACGCGCCCAGCGCCATCGACAGCCCGGCCGCCGCGGTGGCTGCCGCCACGCCCAGGGTCAGCAGCAGGATCAGCGCCACAAAGACTTCGGGTTGCCGCTGCACGGCGAAGGCGGCGAACAGCGGGCGCGCCAGGCGCCGGCCGGCCACATACACCAGCGCGATCGTGGCCGCGGCCTTGGCCATCGCCAGCAGCAGGGTCCATCCCAGCGCGGCGCCGGCGCTGCCGGCCAGGCCCTCGACGAGGATCAGTACCGGCACCACGGCCAGGTCCTGCAGCATCAGGATGGCGAAGCAGGCCTGCCCCAGCGGCGTGCCCAGCGCACCGCCGCGGCTCAGCAGCTGCATGACGACGGCGGTGGACGACATCGCCAGCGTGACCCCGATCGTCAGTGCCGGCGCGGCGGGGTTGCCGAAGGCGAAAGCGATCGCGCCGATCGCGGCCGCGGTCAGCACCAGTTGCAGGACGCCGCTGCCGAACACGTCGCGCCGCAAGGCCCAGATCCTGGCGGGCGACAGCTCCAGGCCGATCATGAACATCAGGAACAGGATGCCCAGTTCGCCGAACATCCTGACGCCTTCGACGTCGTGGAAGGTGATGTCGGCCAGCCATGGCTGGTCGCCGGCCCAGGTGCCCAGGCCGTGGGGGCCGAAGCACAGGCCCACCAGCAGGAAACCCGGCATCTGGTTGATGCGCAGGCGCTGCAGCAGGGGCACGGCCAGCCCCGCCAGCAGCAGGAACAGCAGGGCTTCGCGAAGATCGGAGACGGTCATGCCCGAAGTTTATGTCAACCGGGCCGTGGGGCGGCATACAATCTGGCCTTCGCCCATCCGGGTACCGAACAGAAAGGAAGCTCCATGCAACGCGCCGGCCGCCTCGCCACCCTGACCGCCCTGCTGCTGTGCAGTGCGATCGCCACCGCCGCACCCGCCTGGGTCGCCAAGAGCGACGCCTACTCCCAGCCCGTGCTGCAGGACGCGGGCAAGTACCAGCCCGAGAATGCCTCGTCGCTGGGCAGCGAGGAATTCGATACCGCGGTGGCCGACTTCAAGCCGCGCGACTACGAGCGCGAACTGGCCGATACCGAAAAACGCCTGGCATCGCTGCGGCGCCAGCGCGCGGCCGAACAGGACCCGAAGGTGCGCCAGGACCTCGAGATCCTGATCGACTCGCGCGAAAAGAAGATCGCCACGATGAAGCTGGAGCACCAGTACCTGCTGAACTACGTGAACGTGGCCGAACTGGTGTACGGCGGCCTGCAGGCCCTGCTCGATCCGCGCAACAAGCCGGAGCGCCAGAAAGCCGCGCTGGTGCGCCTGAAGCGCTACGTCGGCGGTGAAGCGGGCATGACGCCGCTGGCCACCCTGGTGCGCCAGCGCGGCGAGGAGCAACTCGCGCGCAAAGGGCTGATCGGCCCCTACCTGGCCGAGATCGAGGATGGGCTGGCCAATAATCCCACCTACCTCGCCGGCATCGCCGAACTGTTCAAGGCGGCGAAGCTGACCGGCTGGGAAGCCGATGTCGAGACCCTGAAGAAACAGGTGCAGGCCTACGACGACTGGACCCGCGCCAGCATCCTGCCGCGCGCCCGCAAGGAAGTGCGGCTGCCCGCGGCGCTGTACAAGGACCAGCTCGTGAACGTGGGCGTCGACATCGCGCCGGAACAGATGATCGAGCGCGCCAGCTTCGATTTCCAGGAAGTGCGCGACCAGATGCAGGTGGTTGCCAACACGATCGCCGCGCAGCGCAAGCTGCCGTCCAGCGACTACCGCGACGTGATCCGCGAGCTGAAGAAAAAGTCGATCCCGGCCGATGGACTGCTGCCGTTCTACCGCAAGAGCGTGCAGGAGATCGAGGACATCATCCGCAAACACGACATTGTGAGCCTGCCCCAGCGCGCGCCGAACATCCGTATCGCCACGGATGCCGAGGCGGCCTCCATCCCGGCACCGTTCATGAGCCCGCCCCGCCTGATCGGCAACACGGGCGAATACGGCGAATTCGTCATTCCGCTGTCGAATCCAAAATCGAAGGGCAAGATGGACGACTTCGACTATGAGGCCATGGCGTGGACACTTTCCGCGCACGAGGCGCGCCCCGGCCACGAGCTGCAGTTCGCCTCGATGGTGGAACAGGGCATGTCGATCGCACGCGCCAATTTCGCTTTCAACAGCACCAACGTGGAGGGCTGGGGCCTGTACTCGGAAGCGCTGATGCTGCCCTACATGTCCCCTGAAAGCCAGCTCGTGTCGCTGCAGATGCGCATGCTGCGGATGGCACGCGCAATGCTCGACCCGTCGATCAACCTGGGGCGCATGACACCGGCCGAAGCAAAGGCCTTCCTGATGCGCGAAGTGGTGCTGTCGGAGCCGTTCGCGCAGTCGGAGGTGGACCGCTACTCGTACCGCTCGCCCGGCCAGGCCACCTCGTACTACTACGGCTACGTCAAGCTGCGCGCCCTGCGCACGCTGGCCGAGATCGAACTGGGCGACAAGTTCCGGCAGAAGGAATTCAACGATTTCGTGATCGCCCAGGGCATCCTGCCGCCGGACCTGCTGATGGCGGCGGTGCAGCAGGATTTCATTGCGCCGCGGAAGGCGCGCTGACCGGCTCCAGTACCGGCACCGGCTCCGGTACCGGCTTGGGTGGCGGCGCACGACCGCCGTGGCGGATGCCGGCCGCTTCCAGTTCCGCCAGCAGCGCCGGTGCATAGGCCGCGTTCAGCGCGGCCGCCGGATACTGGTACAGGCCGCCGTGCTCCGGCGCCAGCGGCGCCGCCCTGGCCAGCACGGCTTCGGCGGCCGTCCACAGCCGCTGCACGTGGGCCATCATTTTCTTGCGCGCGACCAGCCGTTTCCATGCATCCGGATCGCTGGCGCGCAGCGCTTTCAGGTAGGCGCCCGTGTAGAGCATGAAGTCGGCCATGCCGCCGATATTGCCGTTGATCGACCTGGCCTGGACCGCTGTCGCCCGGTACAGCGGCGTGTCCGCCAGCGCCACCTCGAATTCGGCGCCGGCCACGTGGGCATTGAGTTCGTCGATGAGCGGGAAGAAATCGCCGCGGTTGACGTTGCGGTTGCCGAAATACACGGCGTAGCGGCCGTTCGGCTGCGCCTTGATGTCCGCCGGGATCTCGCTGTCCGCCAGCACGAAGCCGGGTGCCTGGCCGCGCACATAGTCGGTGACGTGGATCTCGCCGCGGAAATGGAACACGGCGCGGTTGCCGTGGCATGCGGACAGTGCGAAATCGAGCATGTGGTTCGCTTCGTGGAACGCCGTCAGCAGCGCCTGCAGTTCCATCGATGCGGCATTGCGGATCCACCACATCACCTGCGGCTGCGCCGCGTTGAACAGTGGCCGCACCGATGCGTATTCGGGCGCCGCCAGCAGGGCCGTCATCGCCGCGGTGTCGTTGCCGGAGGCCCGCGCAGGTGCATCCCTGCAGACTTCCCGGCCCGGCATCTTCTGCGGGCCGGCCGGTTCGAACACGACCGGCATGTTGCCGCCCGCCTTGCTGGCCTGCACCGCGCCGACGCACGCGGCGCAGAGGAGCAAGGCAGGCAGCGGCTTCATCGGGTCAGCCTTGAACGTCTTTGCCTACCGACAGCATGCGCTCGACATAGCGGGCGATCAGGTCGATTTCCAGGTTGACCTTGCTGTCCACCTTCAGGTGCTTCAGCGTGGTGACCTGGATGGTGTGCGGGATCAGGTTGATCGAGAAGCGGCAGCCACCGGCCACGTCCTCGACGCGGTTGACGGTCAGCGACACGCCGTTGACGACGATCGAGCCCTTGAATGCCAGGTACTTGGCCAGTTCGGCAGGTGCCTCGACGACCAGTTCCCACGATTCGCCCACCGGCTCGAACTTGCGCACGATGCCCAGGCCGTCCACGTGGCCGGACACCAGGTGGCCGCCCAGGCGCTCGTGCAGGGTCAGCGCCTTCTCCAGGTTGACTTCGCCCACGCTGTCCAGGCCCGCGGTGCAGTTCAGGCTTTCGCGCGACACGTCGACGGCGAAGCTGTCCGCCGTTTTCTCGACCACGGTCATACAGGCGCCGTTGATGGCGATCGAGTCGCCCAGCGCCACGTCGGCCAGCGGCAGGCCGCCGGCATCGATCACGAGGCGCACGCCGGCGTCATGGCCGCCGGGCAGCGGGGTTACGGTTGCGATGTTGCCGACAGCGGCGACGATTCCGGTAAACATGGTGTGCTCTTCTCTTTCAATGGGTGTTTTTATCGATGAAGCGGGCCAGGATGCGCAGGTCGTCGCCCAGCATCTTCGCTTCGTGGAATTTCAGCGGGACCTTGCCGGCCAGGTCGGCCAGCGCCGGCAGCGCGAACATGCCCTGGGCATCGCCCAGCAGCGTGGGCGCCAGGTACAGCAGCAGCTCGTCGACGCAGCCTTCGCGCACCAGCGAGCCATTGAGCTTCGTGCCCGCCTCGACATGCAGTTCGTTGACCTGCCGCCGTGCCAGCTCGCGCATCAGTTCGGGCAAGTCGACCTTCCCCTGCGCATTCGGCAGCGTGAGGATCTCGGCGCCGGTATCGCGCAGCCGCGCTTCGCGGTCGTGGTCCGTCACGGCCGCCACGATCCACGTGCCGCCGCCCTGCAGCACGCGGGCGCCCGGGTCGATCTCGAGCCGGCTGTCGACGACGATGCGGCGCGGCTGGCGCGGCGTTGCCACGGCGCGCACGTTCAGTTGCGGATCGTCCGCCCTGACGGTGCCGATACCGGTCAGGATGGCGCAGGCGCGGGCGCGCCACGCGTGGCCATCGTTGCGCGCCGCTTCGCCGGTGATCCACTGGCTGGCGCCGTTGTGCAGCGCCGTCATGCCATCCAGGCTGGCGGCCGCTTTCATGCGCACCCAAGGCAGCTGCCGCGTCATGCGCGAGAAGAAGCCGATGTTCAGTTCATGGGCTTCGTCGGCCAGCACGCCGGACGATACCGCGATGCCGGCCTGCGCCAGCCGCGCCAGGCCCTGGCCGGCCACCAGCGGGTTCGGGTCTTCCATCGCCGCGACCACGCGGCCCAGGCTTGATCGCACCAGCGCGTCGCAGCATGGCGGCGTGCGGCCGTAGTGGCTGCACGGTTCCAGCGTCACGTAGGCGGTGGCGCCGCGCACGTCGAAGCCGCGCCGCTGCGCATCCTTCAGCGCCTGGATTTCCGCGTGATCCTGGCCGGCCGGCTGCGTGACGCCGGCGCCGATGACGATGCCGTCCTTGACGATGACGCAACCGATGTGCGGATTCGGCGACGTGGTGTACAGGCCGCGTTCCGCCCATTGCAGCGCCAGGCGCATGCCGGCGACGTCGTCGGTGATGCGTACGCCGGCCAGGTCGTCCGCGGCAGCGGGCGCCGCAGTGTGAACGTCATTGGTTTCCATGGTCCTCATTCGCCGGCCGCCGCGGTGGCGGATTCGCTAGCAGATACGTTTGCAGATTCGCTTGCAGATATGTTTGCAGGTATGTTTGCAGGTTCGTTCGCCATGCTGCAGCCGGTTTCCAGCCGGGGATCGCACAAGCGTGCGCGGCCCAGCATGTTGATCTTGATATTGCGCTGCGTACGGCCGAGCTGCAGCGACAGCGTGCCCCAGTTGGCGGCCAGGCTGTTGCCGGCGCGGCAAGTACGGCCCGCACTATTATAGGCGACATAGAAGGGCGGCGCAGTGTGCGTCAGCCGCGACCAGATGCGCAGGCGGTCCGCTGCCGGGCCGTGCCGGAACAGCACCGTTTCGCCCGGTCCGGGCCGCGCATCGCCATCGGAATCGGCGAAGACGGCCCAGCCGTCGCGCCAGGCCGTGCCGGCGGGATCGACGGGTGCGACGACGACGGTTTCGCCGCGGCCGATCGCCTGCGAGCGTGCCAGGTGCAGCGCCGCCAGCAGGTCGGCGGCCGCGGCGCGCACGGCATGGCGTTCCAGCATCGCCTGGAAGCCGGGAACGGCCGCGCTCATCAGGATGGCGGCCACGGCCACGGCGGCCATCGCCTCGACCAGCGTAAACGCCGCCAGGCGGGCCGGCCGCGTCAGCGCCAGCAGCGGGCGGCCGGGCCGGTGGCCTGGCGCAGGCCGGTGCTGGTGAGGATCAATCGTTCGCATGACGGGTCCCGGTAATTGCTGTCCACGCGCGCCGTGCCCGGCGTGGCGATGAGTTGTATGCAGTCGGCGATGTCTTCGCCGTCGCATGCCCTGCCTTCGATTTCGTAGGCGCTGGTGGCCGGGCTGCCGCCAGACCACCAGCGGAACAGCTGCGCATCGGCAATGCCGGCTCCGGCGCCGAACGCGGTATAGCGATTGTGTTGCGTGAAGTAGCGCTCCTGCTGCTGCATCAGCGCCTGCAGCGCTGCCTGCCCTTCGGTACGCCTGGTGCGGATGACATGCTGGGCGTAGCCGGGATAGGCCATGGCGGCCAGGATGCCGGCGATCGCGAGCACCACCATCACCTCGATCAGCGTGAAACCGCCCGGAGCCAGGCTGCCCCGGGTCAAGCTGCCTTGCATGTCCCGCCTTCGTGCGCGCCCCGTCATGGCTGCCCTGCCCCCGTTGCCTGGCGGTGCAACTGCCGCCAGTTCGCCACTTCGCGCCACGACAGGCGGCCCGCCGGCCAGCTGGCGCTGCTGCCTCCCGGCACCTGCCCGCCTTGCGCCGTGAAATGCACGATCACCGTGTCGCGTGCCACGCGGATGCGGCCCGTCGGATCGTGCGGCGTACGTGTGCGCGCACCGGGCGACAGCAGCGGCGCTCCCTGGACCAGGCCGGGCGCCAGCAGGCCGGCCGCGCCGCGCGCCGGCACGGTGCCGCTGCCGTCCACCGGCAAGCCGGACAGCGCATCGAGGATGTACGTGCGGCTGGCGCTGTCCGCGCAAGGATCGCTGCCGGGCTCCACGGTAGTGAAGACCAGCTTGCCGTCCGCGATCGCGCCGGGGACGAGGCTGCGCTCGCCGGCTACGGCACCGCCGGCGAAATCCAGGTACCAGCCCCGGGCCCGGCCGCCTGCGCCGACCGATGCGTGGCGGCCGGAAACGACGAACGCCGCGTCGCCGGCGGCACCCTCCGCACGCCGTTCCAGCAGGTCGGCACGGTCCGGCGGCACGGCAGCCGGCGGCGCGGCCGGATCGTCCCACACCGCATAAAACGACTGCGGCGCGAACCGGGCCGGATCGCGCTCTTCCCTGCCATGCAGGCTGCCGGTGCCGAACAGCACCAAATAGCCGCCGCCTTCCGCATGCACGACCAGCGGCGGCTGGGTGATCGGCTGCGGCCGGCCCGCGGCGTCGCGCGCCGTGAACACCGGCTGCATGGCCGGGTTGGTGCGCCAGGGCGCATTGCGGGTGAAATCGAAGCGCCACAGCCTGCCCTGCAGGTCGCCCGCCCAGGCATGGCGCAGCACATGGTTCGCGTCGGCCACAAGCGCAGGCGCCCCCAGGCCGGAAGGCAGCGCCGGATCGCCGGGCGGCGTGTCGAGACGATGGTAATTGCCGTCCAGCCGCCAGCGCTCGCCGGGCGGCTTGTCCAGTGCGAGCAGGAACAGCGCGCCACGGCCGTCCTGGCTGTTCACGCCGTTGCCGGTAACGGCGAAGTGGCGGTACTCCGGCATGCCGTTGCGGGTGCGCAGTTTCAGGCGCGCTACCGGCGCCGGCTGCAATACATTGCCGATGGCCGCATCGTCGCGCCCGGTGAACTCCCACAGCGCGCCCAGGTGCATATCGAACGCGGCGGGATCGCTGACATCCAGCGCGAACAGCCCCTGGCCGCCGGCACCGAAAGCGACCACCAGCACGCTGCGCCACGCGCCGCGGATGAAGGCCTCGCCGCCAGCCAGCGGGCCGTCGACATAGGCGCGGTGCGTGTAGCCCGGGTCCGGCAACGCGTTCAGTACCGGCACCAGCGACGCCGGCACATAGGCGAACAGTTCAGTGCCGGTGCCGGCATCGAACGCGTGCAGCATGCCGTCGTTGGCGCCGAGGTACACGGCCGGGGCACGCCGCAGCGTGCGTGCCTGGAACGCCGCATAGGCGGCATCGCCATGCAGGTTCAAGCCGGTGCCCAGGTACAGCGGCGTGCCGTGCACCGCATCGCCCAGCAAGCCGGCGCGGCGGCGCAACGTGCCGCCTTCGAGCGCGCGCTCGCCGCGCAGCCAGGCCACGCGGTCGGCGCCGAGGCCGTCGGCAGCGGTGCCGGAGGGCGGCCGGTCCAGTGCCGCCTGCTGCGATGCCGACAGCCGCGTCCATTCGAACGGCACGGTGATCCCGGACTGCGGGCCATCCCCATGACTGGTGTAGATCCGGCGCGCGGCGGGCGGGGTGGCGGCCAGCACCTCGGCCGCGTCCCACAGCGGATCGGGCGGTCGCGACGCACCGGCTTCGCCATGGACGAGCGGTGTCCGGGTCAGCGTGCCGCTGCCGGCCGACAGGTCGTACGACACCTGGAACACGCTTGCATCCGCTGGCACCGTGCCCGCCTCCGGCGCCGGCAGCTGCGCCGCCGGAAGCGCCAGCGCCGCCCCGTGCACGGTACGGGCCCCGTTGCACCCCAGCGCGGCGGCGCCGTCGTCGAGCTTGACGGACGGTGGATGCGCGCTGCCCATCGGCAGGCATACCGCGCAGCACAGCGCAAGGCAGGCGGCGAGGCACAGCGCCAGGTTCGGCGCGGGGTTCGCCGATATGCATCCGCGGCTGCGGCGCCGGTATGGCGTGCCGGGGCCGCAGCGCGACGGCGGGCGGCGCGGCGGCACGGCAAGGCTGGTCGAACTGCCCATGGCATTCTCCTTGCGATCGCCGCTCAGTCGCCGGGCCGGCGCCAGGCCGACTGCAGCACGGCCTGCGTCCCTTCCCGGTTGCCGAAACCGATCGCCGTCACGCGGTAGTAATAGCGCGCGGCGGCTCCTGCATCCTCTCCCGGACGGTGATAGGGCCGCCGCTCGATGATGTAGCGGGGCGCCGCAGCGGCAGCGCGCCCTGGCCGGTCTGCATTGCCGCGCCGGTGAAATGGCCCAGCGCCACGGTGGCACCATCGGCGGCCAGGTCGACCGCCTGCCACGGCGGCGTCCCGTCCGCCGCCGGTCCGCACAGGCCGAGCGCCGCGCCGGTGCCGCAACCCGGCGCAAAATCCCCCGGCGCCGCCAGCAATGCCGCCCGCTCGGGGCCGGCCTCCTCGATATCGCGTTCCGCATCCATCAATGCATCCTCCGCAGCTTGCAGCGCCACGTACCGGTCCCGCTCGGCGCGCGCCGCCTTTTCACCCATCAATGCCATCCCCGCCGACGTTGCCGCCAGCATCAGCACGGCGACCAGCATCACCAGCGTCACGACCAGCGCTACGCCTCCTTGCCGGCGGCGCATCGTCAACCGTCCCGGTTGCGCAGCAGCACGGCCTGCTCGAACAGCCGCCGGGCACGCCAGCGCAACGGCCCGGCCAGCGTGGCTTCGTCGACCACGGTGCCCGGGTCGTCCGGCGTGGCTGGCGTGCCGAACAGGTGGTAACGCACCGGCAGCGAGCCGGTCCGCGACAGCGCTTCGCCGTGCAGCAGCAAGGCCACGCGCACCACGGCGACGCGTTTCCAGTGCGTCTTGCGGCGCAGGTCCTGCGCCCTTTCTCCCGGCGTCGCCCCGGCCAGCGCCAGGGCCGCATCGAGTGCCCGGATGGCGCTGGCGTTGAGGTAGCGGTTGGGAATGCCGTCCGCCGGATCGTCCAGGTCGAGCCCGTACAACACCTGGAATGAATCGACGCCACGCACGATCGCATCGGCATTCCAGTTGCCCGACTGCGCACGGTACTTGCAGCGCAGTTCCGTCTCGCCATCGTCGGCGAGGCCGACATAGAAGATGCTCCAGCCCGCTTCACCGGCACCGATCGCAAAGCCGGCGCAATCCACCACGGACCCGTCGCCGCCGGCACCGCCAAGCCCGCCGAAGTGCACGGCCAGCACGTCGCTGCCGTGCAGGGAGCCGGCCGGCAGTGCCCCGTCCAGGCCGGCCGCCATGCGCGGCAGCGTGCGGTTATCGAGGCCGCCGATGCCGGCATCGCCATCCGCCGGCGGCGCGCCGCCATCGAGGTCCGCCCATGCCGCCTGCCGCAGCGCCTGGCCGAGCAGTTCAGCCGCGTAGCGGCCGCCGTCGTCGAGCCGCGTATTGGCCGCCTGGTGGGTAAAACCCCGGTTCGCCAGCAGCAGCGTCGCCGCCGCCGCCAGTGTGACGAGCAGGCCGAGGGCCAGCGCCACCAGCATGTCGACCAGGCCGATGCCGGCTTGCCGGCGCCGCTGCGTCATGGCCGGGCTCCCGCCACGGCGATCGCCACGCCAGGCAGTGCGCCGCGCCGGCCGTCCCCGTCCGGCGTGCCGTCCGGCCGCCTGCCGCGCCAGCCGATCTTGACGACGACCGGATCATCCGCCGCACCGCTGCATTCCCAGCGCAAGCGTCCCGCCACGTACAGTTGCGCATCGCGGCAGATGCGCGCGCGCCCTGCGGGCAAGCCGGCGTGTACCTGGCGCGCCAGTTCGTGGATGTCGAGCCGGGCGATCTGCGCGGCATCGCAGGGCTCATCGCTGCAGGAATTGTCCGGCGCGGCCGGCACGGGTCCGGCATGGGCGTCGTAATCGACACCAAGATAGATGGACGGCACCTGCCCGGCATTGGCGCGCATGCGCTCGGCCATGGCGGCGGCGATCCGGGCCGACGCCGACAGCAGCGCCGACTCGTGCCGCGCACGCATCGCATGCAGCTGCATGGCGGTGCCGCCAATCAGCCCGAGTGCAAGCACCAGTAACGCGACCAGCACTTCGAGCAACGTAAACCCGGCAACATGGCGCATCGTGGCCTCCCGTCAGAATGCCGTTCAAGATAGACGGTGGCGGACTGGAGCGGTTGCGCCCTCTCAAGGACGAGTTGGCCTGACGGGGATTTTCTGGAGGAATGCTGCGCGGACGGCTTGCAATTGCCTTGCAATCGTTTTCGCAAGTTGACGGACACGAGCACCCATGGGCACCCAAGGGCACCCAAGGGAAGAAGATGATGGCGAGACGGCCGGCCTTACTCCTGCCGCTTGCGCTCCTGGCCGGCCTCTTCGATGGCATCCTGGAATTCCGCGAGATCCTCGAAATTCTTGTAGACGGAGGCGAAGCGGATGTACGCCACCTTGTCGAGCCGCTTCAGCTCGGCCATCACCAGTTCGCCAATGTAATTCGAGTCGACCTCGCGCTTGCCGCTCGTCAGCAGTTTTTCCGCGATGGCCTTGACCGCATCGTCGACGGCCGCGGCGGCCACCGGGCGCTTGCGCAGCGCGAGCATCAGGCTGCCGCGCAGCTTGGCTTCCGCGTACTCGGTGCGGCTGCCATTCTTCTTGACCACGAACGGCATCGAAAGTTCAATCCGCTCGTATGTCGTGAAGCGCTTGTCGCACTTGCCGCAGCGCCGCCGGCGCTTGATCGCATCCCCCTCCTCCGATACGCGGGTATCGAGGACGTGGATTTCGTCATGCTGGCAGAACGGACATTTCATGAAGGGACCGGAATGGGATCAAAAAAAGGCGCCGGGCCTTACAGCCCGGCGCCCCGATAGTAGCAACGCGTCGATTACGCGTAAACCGGGTACTTGTCGGCCAGCACCTTGACGGCGGCTTTCACGCGCTCGATGGTGGCGGCGTCGTTCGGGTTGTCCAGCACGTCGGCGATCAGGTTGCCCACTTCTTCCGCTTCCGCTTCCTTGAAGCCGCGCGTGGTCATCGCCGGGCTGCCCAGGCGGATGCCGGAGGTGACGAACGGCTTTTGCGGGTCGTTCGGGATGCCGTTCTTGTTGCAGGTGATGTGGGCCGAACCCAGGATCGCCTCGGCTTCCTTGCCGGTCAGGTTCTTGGCGCGCAGGTCGACCAGGAACACGTGCGACTCGGTACCGCCGGACACGATGCGCAGGCCGCGCTTGATCAGCGTTTTCGCCAGTACGTCGGCGTTCTTCACGACCTGCTGCTGGTAAGCCTTGAATTCATCGGACTGCGCTTCCTTGAAGGCCACGGCCTTGCCGGCGATGACGTGCATCAGCGGGCCGCCCTGGATGCCGGGGAAGATCGCCGAATTGATGATCTTCTCGTGCTCGGCCTTCATCAGGATGATGCCGCCGCGCGGGCCGCGCAGCGACTTGTGCGTGGTGGACGTGACGAAGTCGGCGTGCGGCACCGGGTTCGGGTACAGGCCGGCGGCGATCAGGCCGGCGTAGTGGGCCATGTCCACCATGAAGTAGGCGCCGACGGCCTTGGCCACGGCGGCGAAGCGTTCGAAGTCGATCTTTTTCGAGAAGGCCGATGCGCCGGCGATGATCAGCTTCGGCTTGTGTTCGTGGGCCAGCTTTTCCATGGCCGCGTAGTCGATGTCTTCCTCGGCGGTCAGGCCGTACGACACCACGTTGAACCACTTGCCGGACATGTTCAGGCCCATGCCGTGCGTCAGGTGGCCGCCTTCGGCCAGCGACATGCCCATGATCGTGTCGCCCGGCTTGAGCACGGCGAAGAACACGCCCTGGTTGGCTTGCGAACCGGAGTTCGGCTGCACGTTGGCCGCTTCGGCGCCGAACAGCTGCTTCACGCGATCGATCGCCAGTTGCTCCACCACGTCGACGTATTCGCAGCCGCCGTAGTAGCGCTTGCCCGGGTAGCCTTCCGCGTACTTGTTCGTCAGTTGCGAGCCCTGCGCTTCCATCACCGCCGGCGACGTGTAGTTCTCCGAGGCGATCAGTTCGATATGGTCGTGCTGGCGCTTGTTCTCGTTCTGGATGGCGCCGAACAGTTCCGGGTCGACGGATGCGAGGTTGTGATCTTTTGCAAACATGAATTTACTCCGATGAGGACTGGCAGATAGGATCGAATGACGAAGGCCGGAGAGACATGGGCAGCCCGACCGCGCGCACATCCGCACGATTCCATCTTGGCTGCCCAGGCGAACGGCGTTGTGACATCTCACGTTCCCCGGTGGATACCCACCTTTCGCGCGCGGTGCCGATGCACCCGAGCGCTTTTCGCCAGTTACGTGAGACATAAATGGAGCCGAGATTGTATGTGATGTACTGTACGAGAGCAAGGAAGCTGCCTCCGGCAGGCCCGCCGGCGCCGTTGGTAGCGCGACCACAACACTGATGTTTCAGCTACAATCCGGGGTTGACCGGCATTTGCCGGCCCTGTCCGACCAACCGCAACCTCGAGGAACGTTCATGATCGTCTTCATCACCGGCGCCACCGCCGGCTTTGGCGCCGCGATGGCGCGCATCTTCGCCACCAACGGGCACCGCGTGCTGATCTCGGGCCGCCGCGAGGACCGGCTCGAAGCGCTGGCCGGCGAACTGGGCCCCAACGTGCGCGCCGTGCCGCTGGACGTGACCGACAAGGCGGCGATCCATGCGGCCCTGGCGGCGCTGCCGGACGGCTGGCGCGATATCGATGTGCTGATCAACAATGCCGGCCTGGCGCTCGGCGTGCGCCCGGCGCACGAAGCCCAGCTGGAAGACTGGGAAACCATGATCGCCACCAACTGCACCGGCCTGGTGACGATGACGCGCGCCGTGCTGCCGGGCATGGTGGAACGCAACAGCGGCCTGGTCATCAACCTGGGTTCGGTGGCCGGCCGCTTCCCCTACCCCGGCGGCAACGTGTATGGCGCCACCAAGGCGTTCGTCGACCAGTTCACGCTGAACCTGCGTTCGGACCTGGTGGGCACCGGCGTGCGCGCCACCAATATCGCTCCTGGCCTGTGCGGCGGCACCGAGTTCTCGAACGTGCGCCTGAAGGGTGACGATGCCGCGGCGGCGAAAGTGTACGAAGGCACCACGCCGCTGACGGCCGACGACATTGCCGCCACCGCTTACTGGATCGCCACGCTGCCGCCGCACGTGAACATCAACATGATCGAATTGATGCCGACCTGCCAGGCGGCCGGTCCGCTGGCCGTGAAGCGTGTTGGCTGAGCCGGTTGCCAGGCCGGTCAATGAGCGGCGCCGAGTTGCCCTGGTGAACCAATCGTAAGCGTTTGTTACAAGTATTGGTCGATTTCAGCGAATTTGATTAACTGATCAGCTTGACATACTGTCAGCAAACTTTTGGCAACGTTGCGTGCTAAATGACGTAGAATGTTGCCTAATAACACTTGTAGCAATCTCATCATGCCTTCAGAGTTCACCTGGAAAGTCCGTGTCTACTACGAGGATACGGACGCGGGCGGCATCGTTTATTACGCGAATTACCTGAAGTTCTTCGAACGCGCCCGCACCGAATGGTTGCGTGCGATTGGCGTTGGCCAGCAGGCGCTGCTGGAAGAGCATGATGCAATGTTCGTGGTGAAGAACGTGAGCGCGGACTATCATGCGCCGGCCAAACTGGACGATGCCCTAGAATTAACACTAGTTATCGAGAAGCTTGGCCGTGCCTCTGTCGTATTCCGGCAGCAGGCATGGCGTGGCACGACCCTGCTCAATACCGCGCATGTCAAGATCGGCTGTGTCGATTCCGCGCTGCATCCGCGTGCCGTGCCCGACGACGTGGCCAGCCGCATGCGCGACTATGTCGCATAACGTCGAGAACAGAGCCGCGTCATCGCCAGCGTGACCTTTTGCCGTACTTACTATTCTAACTAATTCATCAATGAACGGTTCTCAAGATCTTTCCTTCATCGCCCTCATCTCCAACGCGCACCTGATCGTTCAGCTGATCATGGCGTTGCTGCTCGGCCTTTCGATCGTCAGCTGGACGTACATTTTCAAGAAATGGTTCGACGTGCGCGCCGCGCGCCGCCTGACGATCGATTTCGAAAAGACATTCTGGGCCGGTGGCAACCTGCACCAGCTGTTCCAGGCCGCCAGCAGCAACCGCGCCAACAACGGTGCGCTGTCGCGCATCTTCGAAGCGGGCATGGGCGAATTCATCAAGGGCAAGCAGGCCGTGGCGGCCAACCGCGAGAGCTTCGATGGCGGCGCGCTGCTCGACGGCGCCCGCCGCGCGATGCGCGCCGCATTCCAGCGCGAGATGGACGTGCTCGAATCGCACCTGGCCTTCCTGGCCTCGGTCGGTTCCGTATCGCCCTACATCGGCCTGCTCGGCACCGTGTGGGGCATCATGAATGCGTTCCGCGGCCTGGCCAATGTGCAGCAGGCCACGCTGTCGGCCGTGGCGCCGGGCATCGCCGAGGCACTGATCGCCACCGCGATCGGCCTGTTCGCGGCAATTCCGGCGGTGGTGGCCTACAACCGTTTTTCGCATGACATCGACCGCCTGGCGATCCGCTTTGAAAGCTTCGTCGAGGAATTCTCCAACATCCTGCAGCGTCAGTCGCGATAGGGGTACAGCATGGCGTCTTCCTTCAACAGCGGCAGCATGCGCGGCGGCCGCGGCCGCAAGCTGAAGTCCGAGATCAACGTGGTGCCGTACATCGACGTGATGCTGTGCCTGCTGATCATCTTCATGGTGATGCCGAGCTCGAACAACCCGAGCTCGATCGACCTGCCGCATGCGGAAAAATCGGTGCGCCCGCCGGATGCCTACATCCAGGTCACGCTGAAACCCAACGGTGCGCTGTCGATCGGCATCGCGGGCAAGAATGCCGATGCGCCGGAGACGGCGCCGAACCGCGATGCACTGGTGCGCAAGCTGGCGACGCTGCACGAGGATAATCCCGATTATCCGGTGCTGATCGCTGGCGACAAGGAAAGCAAGTACGACGACGTGATCCAGCTGATTTCGGAAGCAAAGAAAATGGGCATCAACCGCGTCGGTCTGGCGACGAAGTAAGGCATGGCGACGAGTGAAGCAAACAGGGGCGGCCCGTACCGGGTGCCCCGGCATGGCAGCGGCTGGCGCGCGTTCGGTCTCGCGCTGGCGACGCACGCGCTGCTGTTCCTGTTCCTGGGCATCGGCATCAACTGGCAGAGTACGCAGCCGGTGGCCGTGGAAGCGGAAGTGTGGGACCTGACGACGCAGCAGGCCGCGCCGCCGCCGCCGCCCGCCGAGGAACCGGAACCGACGCCGGAGCCGCAACCGGAGCCGGAGCCGGCCCCGCCGCCACCCACCCCGGTGGCGCCGCCGCCGCCGCGCGAAGTGACGCCGCCGAAGCCCGATCCCGAGATCGCGCTGCGCAAAGAGCGCGAGAAGAAGAAGGAAGAGGAAAAGCGCATCGCCGCCGAAAAGGCGGAGGAACAGCGCAAGCAGAAGCTCGAAGACGAAAAAGAGCGCAAGCTCGCCGAGCAGAAGAAGAAAGAAGAAGAAAAGAAGCGCGAGGAAGAGGAAAAGGAACGCCTGGCCGAGCAGAAGCAAGCGGCCGAGAAGAAGAAAAAGGAAGACGAGGCCAAGAAAAAGCAGCTGGCCGAGAAGAAGGCCGCGGAAAAGAAAGAGGCTGACCGAATCGCCAAGCTCCGCGCAGAGACGATGCAGCGCATCACGGGCGGCGCCTCCGGCAGTACGGGCTCGGCCGAGAAATCGACCGCGCCGCGCATGGACAGTGGCTACGTGGCCGCGATCACGGCCAAGATCAAGGGCAACATCAGCTATGCGGGCAGCCAGGACGTTTCCGGCAATCCGCAGGCCGTGTTCAAGATTTCGCAATTGCCGACTGGGGAAATCATTTCGGTCCGAAAGATCAAGAGCAGCGGGATCCCCGCCTACGATGCCGCAGTGGAGAACGCGATTACCAAATCGTCGCCTCTGCCGAAAAAGAAAGACGGCACGGTGGAACGGGATATCAACGCGACGTTTAATTTGAAAGACTTGCCTTGACCATGAAAAAACTACACACCTTGTTCCTCACCGCTGGCGTGCTGGCCAGCCTGACCGCCCAGGCGCAGTTGCGCGTGGAAATCTCGGGCGTCGGCAGCAACCAGATTCCCGTGGCCGTGGCCGCCTTCGTCGACGAGGGCCAGTCGCCGACACAGATTTCCAAGGTCATCAAGACCGACCTGGAGCGCAGTGGCGCCTTCAAGGTGATCGATGCCGGCACGATCGCCGACATCAACGCGGTCGATGCCGCCTCCTACAAGGCACGCGGCGCCGATGCGCTGGTGGTGGGCACCGTGCAGAAACAGCCGAACGGCACCTACGACGTCCGCTACAAGCTGATGTCGACGATCCAGAACACGAAGATCTCGCAACTGGACCAGCAGGCGCCGGCGCAGTTCACCCGCCTGTCTGCGCACAAGATCGCCGACGACGTCTACGAAAAACTGACCGGTGTGCGCGGCATCTTCGCCACCCGCATCGCCTACGTGACGCAGCAGGGCAAGTCGTACCGCCTGGAAGTGGCGGATGCGGACGGCGAGAACGTCCAGCTGGCGCTGTCGTCGAACGAGCCGATCATTTCGCCGTCGTGGTCGCCGGACGGCACCAAGGTGGCCTACGTCTCGTTCGAGCAGAAGAAGCCGGTCATCTACGTGCAGAACCTGATCACGCGCCAGCGCACCGTGATCGCCAACGAACGCGGCAGCAATTCGGCGCCTTCCTGGTCGCCGGACGGCAGCCGCATCGCCCTGGCCCTGTCGAAGACGGGCAACACGCAGGTGTACATCGCCAACAGCAGCGGCGGCGGCATCCGCCGCATCTCGAACAGCAGCGGCATCGATACCGAGCCGCAGTTTTCCGCCGACGGCCAGCAGATCTACTTCACCAGCGACCGCAGCGGCGGCCCGCAGATCTACCGGATGAGCGTCAACGGCGGCGATGCCCAGCGCGTGACCTTCAACGGCACCTACAACATCAGCCCGCGCATTTCCTCCGATGGAAAGACGCTGGCCTATATTTCCCGGCGCAACGGCAACTTCCAGCTCTATGTATTGGATCTGGCAAGCGGCCAGGAGCAACGTTTGTCGGATAACACCAACGACCAGGCCCCCAGCTTCGCTCCGAACGGCAAGTACATCCTGTACTCGACCGAATCGGGCGGGCGCAAGGCGCTGGCGGTGGTGTCGGTGGACGGCCGGGTCAAGCAACGCCTGACCATTCAGGCCGGAGCAATCAAGGAGCCCACCTGGGGTCCTTTCATGAAGTAAAACAGGCAGTAAAGACCTTTCACAATGACCAGGAGAATCAACATGCGTAACGTAAAAAGCATCGCCTTCATCATCAGCAGCGCGGCCCTGCTGGCAGCTTGCTCGAGCCCCGTCAAGGTTTCCGAGCCGGCACCGGTAGTGGAAAGCAAGCCGGCCGAAGCGCCAGCGGCAGCGCAGGACACCCGTGCCGTGGCACCGGTGGAAACCAAGTCGATCGACCCGCTGGACGATCCACAAGGCGTGCTGGCACAGCGCAGCGTGTATTTCGACTTCGACAGCTACGCAGTGCGTGAAGACGGCAAGTCGGTCGTCACCAACCACTCCGGCTACCTGACGAAGAACACCAACCGCAACATCCTGATCCAAGGCAACACCGACGAACGCGGCGGCGCCGAATACAACCTGGCCCTGGGCCAGAAGCGCGCCGAAGCCGTGAAGCGTTCGATGGTTGCGCTGGGCGTGGCCGACGGCCAGATCGAAGCCGTTTCGCTGGGCAAGGAAAAGCCGAAAGCCACCGGCAGCAACGAAGAAGCGTGGGCACAGAACCGCCGCGCCGACATCGTCTACAAGTAATTTCCGGGTCGACGAGTCGACACCCGCCACGGGGCAGCGCGCAAGTTATACTGCGCCCTGCCCCGTTTTTTCATTGAGAGCGTTGAGAACATGATCAAATTCACCAAGACGGCTGTCGCGCTGGCCGTTGCCGCCTTCTCCCTGCATGCTTCCGCCGGTGTCTTCGACGACGACGAAGCGCGCCGCGCGATCCTCGACCTGCGCGCCAAACTGGAAGCGCTGACGAAGGACGTCAACAGCCGCTTCGACACCAAGGCGGACAAGACGTCGACGCTGGACCTGATCGCCCAGCACGACCAGACGATGCAGGAAATCGCCCGCCTGCGCGGCCAGGTCGAAGTGCTGCAGAACGAGATCGAAGTGGCCTCGAAACGCCAGAAGGACCTGTACGCCGACATGGACAAGCGGCTGCGCGCGCTGGAACCGCGCCAGGTGGAAATCGACGGCCAGACGGCCTCGGTCGACCAGGCCGAGCAGAATGCCTACGACGCCGCCATGCAGCAGTTCAAGGAAGGCGATTACGAAGCCGCGACCACGTCGCTGCAGAACTTCGGCAAGCGCTACCCCGGCTCCGCCTATGCCGCCAACGTCCAGTACTGGCTCGGCAGCGCCCTTTACCTGCAGCGCGACTGCAAGGCCGCGATTACCTCGCAACAGGCCTTCGTGAAGAACTTCCCGGACAACCCGAAAGCGCCGGACGCGCTGCTGACCGTCGCCGCCTGCCAGACCGAGCTGAAAGCCGTCAACAACGCCAAGAAGACGCTCAACGAGCTGATCAAGGCCTACCCGAACACGGCCGCGGCCCGCACCGCCAAGGAACGGCTGGGCGGCAAGTAAGCGTTCCCTGTTCGTGCCGAGGCCGTGTCCGTGCCGGTGCCTGTCACCGATGCCGGCACGGCCTTCGCGCAAAGACGGCTACCGATGTGCGCCGGCCATAATTCGATGCTCCTAAGCATTTGACAGGAACGGCCGGGCCATCCTATAATCCCGCTTCTTTCGGAGGGTCGTTAGCTCAGCTGGTAGAGCAGCGGACTTTTAATCCGTTGGTCGCAGGTTCGAATCCCGCACGGCCTACCACTCGAAAGAAGCAGCATCATCGTAGTTTGCAGGGGGTCGTTAGCTCAGCTGGTAGAGCAGCGGACTTTTAATCCGTTGGTCGCAGGTTCGAATCCCGCACGGCCTACCACTTGCAGATGTTGCCGAGCTTGGTTGCTCAGTTTTATTGATGTGTTTTACCTTGGGTCGTTAGCTCAGCTGGTAGAGCAGCGGACTTTTAATCCGTTGGTCGCAGGTTCGAATCCCGCACGGCCTACCAAGATTTTTCAGGAAGCCCACGAATTTCGGTTCGTGGGCTTTTTGTTTTCTGGTCCCTGTCTGGCCGCTTCGAAAGACCTCCGACCCTTCCTGCGTTCTCCTTGAGGCGCTCGGATCTCCATTTGTAATACATCCATGCCCGCAATTCGTCGAGTCACCGCCTAAGTTCACTGATTCCAAAAGAAAAATCCCTAGCATTTCTTAAGTTTGGAAAATCAAAGAGCGGCAGCCGCCAGCGGGGGATATCACTAACTGCCAAAGCGCTTGATCTTGCGCTCCTACAAGTGCCGCTTCACTCCACACCAATACTCTTGTCAGACATCTTTGACAGGAGGTCACCATGCAGCAGTCAGACGAAGAAGTGTTCGACAACGCGATCAAGTCCCTGGAAGCGACAACGACCAGCGTTGGAACGCATCTGGAAACAGACTCCACCGCACGCCGGATTTATGTGCGCGAGATAAAGGCCATGTCGGACAACCTCCGCCGGCAGGTCGCAAGCGGGCAATTGACGTGGGTACAAGCCGCCGAGCAGGCCCAGACCACGCGCAACACAGTCATGCAGCTCACCAGGTCGCATACCACTCCTGTTGCCCGCGCCTTCGCGGAACGCACGAAAGCCGAGGGGCGAGGCCTGAACGCACTGGTCGCCGAGAAGACCTCGAAGCTGTTCGGGAAAGGCGCTGTTTTCACGAAGCTCTCGCCATCAAAGCAGAACCGCGTATTCGCGGAAATCGTCGCGTCGGCCGGAAGATCTCATCCCACGATCACCCGCAACGTGCGACGACTGTCATATCTTGGCCGCAGTATCATTCTCTTGTCGCTGGCGTTATCGACGTACAACGTTCTCACCGCTCGTAACAGATCTACCGCAGTAAAACGGGAGTTGACGACGACCGCCGCAGGAATCGGCGGAAGCATTGCTGCGGGCGCTCTTGCCGGATTGGCGTGCGGCCCTGGTGCACCCGTATGCGTGACTATCGGTGCGTTTGTCGGAGGTGCTCTTGCAGCCTTTGGCGCTGGTTTCATTTGGTAGGGAAGGCTCGTGAGATTACTTCCACCCGCGGAATTCACAGCACGGATTACGTCACCCAATATGGAATCGAAGCTCGCCTCGTCCGAATTGCTCATAAACGGCAGACCCACCGGCCTGATCGTGCCCGGAGCCGTGCTCGAAGCTGCCGTGGAATGGCAAGGCTGCCGCATCATCTTCTTCACCGACGACATTCCGTTCGAAGACATGCTGCGCATCTATATGTTCAGCTCCGATATGACGCTGGTCGATACGGCCGTGCTGGGTGCGATGTACTCGACCGGCACATTTGCCGACCTCAGCCTGCTGCCGCCGAATGTACTGACGTTTCGCTTCTTCGGAGGCATCGTATGGCGCCTGGTCCTGCTCAGCGAGCAGGAATTCGCCGTTCCCCTCGTTTCCGATCCACGCGGCGTTACCCGAGGGTTCCGAGTATCCAGGCGTTTCCGGATCGAAGGCAAACCGCTGCCCGGGTAAGTACAGGGAGTTTCTGGTGGGAGGTGCCAACGTTCGCATTGGCGCCTGTGCAGTCATGGCCGGGCGGAACAAGAAATGTCAGCCCAGGCTCGCCCTGCACTGCTTCCAGGCATGTGCATCGCTGCTCCACTCCAGCCACCCGCCGTCATACACGGCAATATCCTCCCACCCCATCAGCCACGCATAAAAGAACGCCATCGACGCGCGCCATCCGGTGCCGCAATAAAACGCGACGCGCCGGCCGGCCGTAATGCCGCAAGGTTCCCACATCGCGGCGATCTCGCGGGCCGGCCGCATGGTGCCGTTGGCGTACTGGTAGGCGCTCATGCTGTTGACATCGCCATCGGCCCCCGCCCTGCCCCATCGCGCGCCGGGAATATCGCCCCGCGCGGCGATATAGCTGTAGCCCGACACCTTGCCGAGGTATTCGGCCTCGCTGCGAATGCTCGCCAGCGCCGCATCCGGCCGTGCCAGCAAGGTACGGGCCTGCGCGATGTCGACGAGGTAATCGGGACGCAGGGGAAATGGCCCGCCGAAGTCGGCTGCCGGCGCCAGGGGCTGCATCGGGCCAGCCTCGCATCGATATCCGCCAGCCTGCCAGGCGGCGAATCCGCCATCGAGCAGCCGCACGTCGGCGACGCCCGCATACAGCAGCAGGTGCGCCACGCGCGCTGCGGCCAGATTGTTGCGGCCGTACAGGATCACGGTCGTATCGTGCCGTATTCCATGCGCCAGCAGGACGCGCAGCAGCAGCTCGTCGGCCACCTTGTTCCACAACGGTCCGCCTTCCAGCGCGCAGGTATCGAGGTAGGCGGCGCCGGGAATGTGCGCCGCCGCGAAATGGTGCGATGCGCCGCATCCTGCTTCGATCAGGCGGCAACTCCCGTCAAGTGCCCCACCGGTGATCCCGGCAGCGAGCTCCGCCGCGGTGACGAGCTGCCGCCCGCGCACCAGGTCGCTGCGCGAACCGCCGCCGATGAAATGTTGAATGCTGCTCAAGACGATTGCCGGGATGTAGCGGCCGCACGTGCGGCACATGGATGAAGCCGGCCATTGTATATCGGCATAACAAGTTTTCGGAGCGTCAATTTCCTCATCAGCTTATGCGCATGCGGGGCAAATCTGCTCGCCTTGGGCAACAAAGACCTTTCCTGACAGTCCACCCACTACGGTATGGCAAGGATTTCATCGTCTTTACAACGCCCCGAAAAATTATGCTTGAGTTATGTAACAAGCCGGCAATAGTATGGTTGAGTTCAATTGTCTTATTTATATCAGGCTCTGGACAACCGCCGCCCAGACGGCGGATGCAAAGGGATATCACAACAAGAGGCAACACAAGAGGCAACACAACAAGACCACCGAGCAGAGCAAACCAAGTCGCGAAAGGACATTGCATGAGAATCAAGCCGTCGACCCCGTCGTACCACGGCGGGTTGCAGCAGATGCGCACCGTGCCGGGCGTGAAATCCTCCCTGGCCCTCTGTATCGCCCTCGCCTTCACCGCCGCCGCGCCGATCGCGCACGCGGCACAGGCGGCCACTCCTGCAGTCTCCAGCGAGCGCGCCGCGCCGCACTGGCAGAGCGTATCCACGCCAGCCAGCTCGCTGACCGTCGGCGGCGCGACCAGGAAGCCCGCGCTGAAACTGAAGCGCTTCCATGCAGCGACCCTGGACAAGATCGGCATGAACGGCTTGACGGCCGGCGCGCCGCTCGAGCGCGGCCTTGCCGAAGTGCCCGATACGCTGACGATTTCCCTGCCCCACCCCGATGGCGGCTACCAGCGCTTCGCCCTGGTCGAATCGCCGATCATGGAACCGGGCCTGGCGGCGAAACACCCGGACATCAAGACCTACCGCGGCAAGGGTATCGACGATCCGACCGCCACGCTGCGGATGGACATCACCAAGCTGGGCCTGCACGCCTCCGTGCGCTCGCCGAACGGCGGCTGGTACGTCGATCCGTACTACCACCTCGATGACAGCCTGTACGCCAGCTACCACGGCCGCGACCTCGTCAACCAGCACGGCCCGCTGGTGGAAGCCGCACTGGGCGAAGCGCAACTGACGCTGACGCGCGGGTTCTACAAGGAAGGCGACAGCCTGGAAGTGCGCGGCCTGAACTTCACGCCGGGCGCCAGCGTCAATGTCACCGTGCGCGCCGAAGGCGATACGGCGGTGCTGCAGAGTGCCGTCGCCACGGCGGACAGCAATGGCGTCGTGAAACTGACACTGCAGGCCGGCAGTACCGGCGCCTTCGAAGTCGTCGCCAGCGACGGCCGCGCCACCAGCACCGCGGCGTACCACGTGGTCGAAGCCGCCGCGGCCGCCAGCGCCACCGTGGGCAACCAGTTGCGCACCTATCGCCTGGCCCTGGTCACCGACCCCACGTATGCCAGCTACTTCGGCGGCTCCGCCAACGTGACGGCGGCCAAGGTCACGCTGATCAACCGCGTCACGCAGATCTACGAAGACGAAACCTCGATCCGCCTGGTGCTGATCGAAGGCACCGATGCGCTGAACCTGGACACCGATGCGCAGATGACCGGCGCCAACGGCCCCTGCGGCGGCGCGGCCTGCTACACCGCGTCGCAGGCTTCCGGCTGCGGCAGCGCCACCCTGTCGCGCAACCGCGTCGTCACCGGGCTGCTGGTCGGCGCCAGCAACTTCGACATCGGCCACATCGGCTTCGGCCTGGCCGGCGGCGGCATCGCCAGCCTGGGCGTGGTCGGCGGCAGCTTCAAGGCGCAGGGTTGTACCGGCGTGCCCACGCCGGTGGGCGACCTGTTCGCGGTCGACTACGTGGCGCATGAAATCGGCCACCAGTTCTCCGGCAACCACACCTTCAACGGCGTCAATGGCAGTTGCACGGGCGGCAACCGCAACGACGAAACCTCGGTGGAACCCGGCAGCGGCACATCGATCATGGCCTACGCGGGCATTTGCGGCCCCTCGGACAACGTCCAGCCGCACAGCGACCCGTACTGGTCGCAGCGCAGCTTCGACGAGATCGTCGCCTACACATCCGGTGCCGAAGCCGAGATCAACGAAGTGCAGGTAGCGGCGCTGCGCAACTTCACCGCGAACGGCCAGCGATTCCAGATCCGCTGGAACGGCAACCTGTCGGCGCCGATCGTGCGCGGCACCAACTACACGGCCGCCGGCATCCGCACCGCGATCCAGGGCATTGCCGGCTGGCCAGCGGGCGGCACCGTCACCATCAGCAGCCTGACCAACACCGGCTTCAACATCACGTTCGGCGGCACGCTGGCCGGTACCAATGTGGCGCAGCTGGAACTGGCGAACTTCTCCAGCGGCGTCAGCGGCCTCACCGGTGAAGTTGCCGCCGGCGGCCTGACCAAGCGCGGCGGCACCGTCTCGTCGAGCGGCAACAGCGCGCCGCTGGTCACCGCGCCGGCCGGCTACACGATCCCGGTACGCACCCCGTTCGCGCTGACCGGCAACGCCACCGATGCCGATGGCGACACGGTCACCTACCTGTGGGAACAGAACGACCGCGGCGGCCGCAACGGCACGCAGCTGGTGGAGAACGGCAAGACCAACGGTCCGCTGTTCAGCCAGTTCGGCAAGCGCGCCATCGTCAGCAGCGCCGACACGATCAAGTACGAATCGCCCGGCGAGAACCACGTGACGACCGATCCGACCCGCGTGTTCCCCGACATCGACCAGATCCTGGCCAACAACACCAACGCGGAAAGCGGCGCCTGCCCGACGCCGTCGGGCACGCCGACCGCCGCCAACATCGAGTGCTACGCCGAGTTCCTGCCCACCGCTGCCTACGTGGGCTACGGCGACAACGCCAGCCCGGCGGCACTGAACTTCCGGCTGACCGCGCGCGACGGCGTTGGCGGTGTCAGCAGCGCCGATACGCGGCTCGTACTGGCGCATGGCGCGGGTCCGTTCCTGGTGACCTCGCCCAACGCGGCCGCCACGCTGCGGGCGAATTCCACGCAAACGGTGACGTGGAGCGTGGCCAACACCAACGCGGCGCCGGTGGGCGTCGACAACGTGAAGATCTCGCTGTCGACGGACGGCGGCAAGACCTGGCCGCACACGCTGGCCGCCAGCACGCCGAACGACGGCAGCGCGTCGGTCACCCTGCCGGCAGTCGCCACCAGCTCGGCCCGCATCAAGGTCGAGGCGATCGGCAACGTGTTCTTCGACGTGTCGAACGTGAATTTCAAGATCGACCTGCCGGGCGACGTCAACGCCGACGGCGTCGTAGACTGTGCGGATCTGGGTGTCATCCGCGCCGCGTTCGGCACGCGTACCGGCCAGCCAGGCTTCGATCCACGTGCCGACGTCGTCCAGGATGGCGTCATCGACGTGCGCGACCTGACCTACGTGGCCCGTCTCGTGCCGCAGGGAACATCCTGCAACTGACCGCTGTCCAGCTCGCCATGCGGGGTGAACCCGCATCGGGCGAGCACCACCCGGCCGGGCCAACCCGGCCGGGGCAATCCTCGAATACTGCGAATCGATAGTGCAAATCGATATTGCAAATCACATTTGATTTTTGCCCACCCGGCACAAGGAGAAACAAGATGAGTGGATGGAAGAAATACCTGGGCGCGGCGCTGCTGAGCGCGGCAAGCCTGCAGGCCTACGCGGCCACGCTGACGCCCGTCGCGGCACCCAACCCGGCAACCGTCGGCCAGGCGGTCGAACTGGACGTGCAGCTGATCGATGTCACCGACCTGTACAGCTACCAGTTCTCGCTGGCCTTCGACCCGAACGTGCTGCAGGCCAGCAGCGTCACGCTGGGCGACTTCCTGGGCGGTACTTACAATTCCGAAGGCATCATCGACAACGCGGCCGGCACGGTGTCCTTCGTGTTCAGCACGCTGCTCGGCTCGATCCCCGGCGTTTCCGGCACCGGCAGCCTGGCCACGATCTCGTTCCAGGCCATCGGCAGCGGCAACTCGTCGGTCACGTTCTTCGATACGCTGCTGGTCGACAGCGGCCAGCTCGACATCGCCACCACGCTGGGCAGCGGCTCGATCCAGGTGCTGGCCGTGCCGGAGCCCTCGACGTACCTGATGCTGGGCGTCGGCCTGGTGGGCGTGGCCGCACTGCGCCGGCGCCAGCTGGCGCGCGCATGAGTGACACCTGAGCTACACCTGAACGACACCTGACGCCGGGCCGCCATGGCCCGCCGTAGCACCGGGCTGCCTCGCGCAGCCCGGTGTTTTTGCACGGTACGTTGCCGAACCGAACGGTGTGCGCATATCGACGGCCTCACGTAAAGGGACTATGCTGGCTTACCTGCCGTCACGGAGCACAGCATGGACGCCCTTCTATCCTTCTCGCTCGACTTCCTGTCCCGCGGATTGCTCGACTGGAACGCCTGGGCGATCGTTGCCTGGACCCTGGCGCTGACGCATGTCACGATCGCCGCCGTCACCATCTACCTGCACCGCTGCCAGGCGCACCGCGCACTGACGCTGCACCCGGCCGCGAGCCACGTCTTCCGCTTCTGGCTATGGCTGACCACCGGCATGGTCACGCGCGAATGGGTGGCCGTGCATCGCAAGCACCATGCCCGCTGCGAAATCGATGGCGACCCGCACAGCCCGGCCGTGTTCGGCATTCGCCGCGTGCTGGCGCAAGGCTCGGAACTGTACCGGATCGAGGCGGCCAATCCTGTCACGGTGGCGCAATACGGCGCCGGTACGCCGGACGACTGGGTCGAGCGGCACGTCTATTCGCGCTTTGTCTGGCAGGGCGTGGGCCTGATGCTGGTGATCGACGTGGCGCTGCTCGGCGTCATCGGCCTTACCGTGTGGGCGATACAGATGCTGTGGATTCCCGTCACCGCGGCCGGCATCATCAACGGCCTGGGCCACTGGTGGGGCTACCGCAACTACGACGGGCCGCATGCCGCCACCAATATCGGGCCGCTGGGCCTGCTGATCGGCGGCGAGGAACTGCACAACAACCATCACACCTACCCCACGTCCGCCCGGCTGTCGTCGCGCTGGTTCGAGTTCGACGTGGGCTGGCTGTACATCCGCCTGCTGCAGGCATGCGGCCTTGCCCGCGTGACGCGCGTGGCACCGCGGCCGCGCCGGGCCATGCCCAAGCCGGAGGCGGACCTGCACACGCTGCATGCGATCATCGCCAACCGCCATGAAGTGATGGCCCGCTATGCCCGCATGCTGCGGCGGGCGTTCCGCCAGGAAGCCAGGCAGGTGCATGCCGTGGCGTTCGACAAGCACTACCTGGCCCAGGTCGACCGGCTGCTGCGCCGCGATCCCGGCCTGGTGCCCGCCGAACAGGCGGCCACGCTGGCGCTGTTCCTGCGCCACCGCAACGCCCTGCTGACCATGCAGCAGCTGCGCGCCGAGCTGGCCGAGCTGTGGCAGCGCCAGCATGCGGCGCCGGAAGAACTGCTGGCGCACCTGCGCCAATGGTGCGAGCGCGCCGAGCTTTCCGGCATCGGCATGCTGCGCGAGTTCGCAGCGCGCCTGCGCAGCTATGCCTGAAACAGCCGCGGCCCGGCCATCTTCCGGCATGGCCGGGCCGCCGGTTACAATCGGCAGTCCCCCCTTGCTTCCGTATCGATGCCGCACACCCTCGCCGCCCCCTGCTCCGCCGAACTGCTGATCAAGAAAAGCCGCTTCATCGCCTGCGTGCAACCGATGGCCGACCGTGCCGCCGCGCAAGCGGTGGTGGCGCGCCTGAAGGCCGAGCATCCCGGTGCTGCCCACGTCTGCTGGGCCTTGCTGGCCGGCGGCCAGTCGGCCGCGGTCGACGATGGCGAACCCAGCGGCACTGCAGGGCGGCCGATGCTCGACGTGCTGCGCCACCAGGACCTGGAAGGCGTGCTGGCCACCGTGGTGCGCTATTTCGGCGGCGTGAAGCTGGGCGCGGGCGGTCTCGTGCGCGCCTACACGGATGGCGTGGCGCAGGCGCTGCTGAAGGCCGAGCGCATCGCCATCGTCAAGTCGCGCGAACTGCGCTGCGTGGTGCCGTATGCGCTGGAAGGCATGCTGCGGCGCGAACTCGATGCTGCCGGCGCCACGCTGCTCGACGTGGCGCATGGCGACGACGTGGCCTGCCATTTCAGCTTGCCGGACGACGCCGCGGGCGCGCTCGTGGCGCGCCTCAACGAGGCCGGCCACGGGCGGCTCAGCTGGCTGGACGACCCAACGCCGGATTCGTGACGCCGATCCACGTGGCCCGGTGCCACAGCGCCTCGAGCGGCCCCTGCTTGTGGCGCTTCAGCCACCAGGCCGAGAACAGCCCCTGCAGCAGCGCCAGCACCACACCGATCAGCAGGCAGGCGGCGGCGCCGGTGACCTGGTACAGGCCAAGGCCGAAGCCGTAGTACAGCGCGGTGCCCACCACCGACTGGCTGACGTAACTGGTCAGGCTCATCCGGCCGAGCGGCGCGAACACGTTCAACGCCCGTGCCAGCGTGCCGCGCTGGTACAGCAATGCGAACACGGCCACGATCACGCCCATCAGCGCGAAGTTCGACCATGACTTGACGATCACCATCAGCGGCCGCTGCAGCGCCTGTCCTGTCACGGCGGCATCGAGCCCCCTGGTCGTGGCGTACAGCGCCGCGAAGCACAGCACGGCCACCACCAGCAGCCGCCGCCAGAAGGCGCGATTGGCGTCCGACAGCGCGAAAACGCCGGCGCGGCCGGCCAGCATGCCGAGCATGAAGACGGCCGGTATCTGGAAGAAGCGGCCGTTCTCCCAGCTCCACAGCACCGCCGCGGTCTTGCCGGTGGTGACGTTGCCCAGGTAGGTCTGCAACATCGTGCCTCCCGTCATGTATTCGCCGGTGCGGGCAAAGTACGCCCAGGATGCCGGGTCCGCCAGCTTCGCGTCAGGCTGGGGCAGCGCCTGCAGCACATGCACCCAGAAATACGGCTGCAGCAGCAGGATCGCCGCGATCGCCAGCACGGCGCGGCTGCCCAGGCGCGCCACCGGCAGCAGCGTGAACGACATCACCGCATAGAACGACAGGATGTCGCCCTGGTAGAACAGCGAATTGACCATGCCGAAACCCAGCAGCAACAGCATGCGCCAGGCGAAGCGCGGCCGGAAGTCCTCGCCCGCTGCCGCCCGCCGTGAATCCTGCAGGTGGAACGTCACGCCGAACAGCAGGGCGAAGATCAGGTAGGACTTGCCGGCGAACAGGAAAAACATGCCATCCCAGATATTCTGGTCCAGCACCACCAGCCAGTCGGGCTGCCCGGCCGGCTTGTGATAGAGGTCGAAATGCTCGAGGTTATGCAGCAGCATGATCGACACGATGGCGAAGCCGCGCAGCGCATCGACGAGATCCAGGCGGGAGGAAGTGGGCGGCATCGTAATCCTGTCGGAAATGAACGTGCCGGCAATTGTGGATGAAAACGTTACCAATTACCAGCATCCGCCACGCCCCCCATCAGTCACCTGCTGCCGAAAACCAGGCTGTCACCGTGCTGGGTCAGCGCCGCCGGTGGTGCCGGCGCCGCGACGAGGTGTTCTGGTCCTGCAACATCGAATCGACCCGGGTGGATGCCGCGCGCGACAATTCCAGCGCCAGTTCGATGTCCGGGAAATACTCGGGCAGACGGTAGCCCAGCCACGCATACGCGGAGTACAGGCGGCAGGTATCCTCGACTTCCTGCAGCGTCATGTAATGCAGCTGGTGATCCTCCGCCTGCAGCCGCGTGATGCGCTTCTTCGACAGCGCCACGCACCAGTGCTCCCACGCGCGCTGCAGCGCGAGCACCTTGGTCGACACGGGTACCAGCGACAAGGCGAATTTGTCGGCCACCGACAGCGGCAAGGTGTCGAGCCATTGCGCGCGCTCCATCTGGTCGTCGGTGATGCGCGGGTAAAAGAAACCGTCCGGCACGTCGATGTTATGGATGAAGCGCTTCAGCAGCTTGGCCAGCGAGCTTTCCTGGGTCACGGCAGCGATGCGGTGCAGGTGTTCCAGCGTGGGCGCCACCGCGAAGCCGCTGGTATTGAGCGGCACTGGCTTTTCCTTCAGCAGCGAGCGCATCACCTCGTGGCTGTCGGCATCGTAGCCGGCCACCAGGCCTTCTTCGTGGATGCCGTAGCGCCCGGCCCGGCCGGCGATCTGGCGCGCCAGCGGCGCCGGGATTTCCTCTTCCTCGATGCCGTTGAACTTCACCGTGGACGTCATCACGATGCGCTGGATCGGCATGTTCAGGCCCATCGCGATCGCATCGGTGCCCACCACGATGTCGGCCTCGCCGTCGCGGAAGCGCTGCGCCTGGGCACGCCGTACCTCGGGCGACAGATTGCCGTACACGGTGGCCACCGAGTGGCCCATCTCGGCCACCATGTCGCGCCACATCAGCACGTCGCGCCGCGAGAAGGCGATCAGCGCATCCCCCGGCCGCAGGTTCTTCACCCTGCGCACGGGCCCCGGCTCCATCGCCAGCGGTCCCTTGCGCTTCATGACGTGCACCTCGATCGGGCATTCGAGCCGTTCGGCCAGCGCCTCGACCGCGCGGCGCGCTTCCGGCGCGCCCACCAGGTACACCGTGCGGGCCGGCGCGCCGCACACGGCCGCCGTCCAGGCGGCGCCCCGGTCGCGGTCCGCCAGCATCTGGATTTCATCGATCACCGCCACGTCGACCGGCGTGCGCGTATCGAGCATCTCGACCGTGCTGGCGACATGGGTGGCATCCTCGGCGATCCTGCGCTCCTCGCCGGTGACGAGGCTGACCGCCAGCGGCTTGCCGTGGCGGCTCACCTCCAGCAGGCGTTCGTAGTTTTCCAGCGCCAGCAGCCGCAGCGGTGCCAGGTACACGCCGCTGGCCGCCTTGGCCAGCGCTTCCATCGCCTTGTGGGTCTTGCCGGAATTGGTGGGGCCCAGCAGCGCGATGAACTTGCGCGGCAGCCGCCGCGCCACCTCGAACGAGGCGGGATACTCGGCTAGGTTGATGCTCTGGCGGGTGCGCTCGGCATGCTGCTCCTCGCGCTGCCGCTCGACCGCGTGGCCCAGCCGCTGGCGGATGCGGTCGAATACGACCGAGGCCGGCTCGGACGTCTGCACATCGGCCAGCGTATGCAGGAAATCCATCGGCGCCAGGCCGAACTCGTCGCATTCGCCGGCCAGTTCGTCGACGAAGGCATTCACGCTGTCGTGCAGTTCACGCAGCGCCCGGTCCGTCGAGCGTTCGCGGATCAGCGCGGCGCGTGCGTCGGCATCGAGCTTGCGCCATTTCGACGGCTTGGCCAGCACACCCTGGGCCGGCACCAGCGCATACGGTACGCGCAGGCCAGCAGCCTCGGCGGTACCGTCGAAGCGCAGGAAGACCCTGCCCTCCAGTTTCATCAGCGCGATGCCGCGCTCCGCCAGGCCGAGCTCGATGCTCAGCCGATCGTCATCGTGTTCTTCCGTCATTGCCGCAATGGTTCATATCGGGCCACGAGTATAGCCCGCGGCCCGGTGCCCGGTTGCACAGGTGCGCAATCAGGCGGCCGGTACCGCCGCACGGGCACCGCTGCTGCGCTCCACCGCCAGCGACACGGCCAGCACGGCGATGCCGCCCAGCGGCAGCAGCGCGCCGACCAGCGAGGTGGATGCCAGGCCATACCCGGCAGCGATCGTCAGGCCGCCGGCCCAGGCGCCCAGCGCATTGGCGATGTTGAACGCGGAGTGGTTCAGTGCCGCGGCGACGGTCTGCGCATCGCCGGCCACGTCCATCAGGCGCGTCTGCACCGCCGGCACCACGGCGATGCCGGTGCCGATCAGGAACAGGTTCAGGCCGGCCAGCCACAGATTCGAACTGGTGTACGCGAACGCCGCCAGCACGAGCGCTTCCCAGACCAGCACGCCGAAGATCGTCGCCGTCTGGTTGCGGTCGGCAAACCAGCCGCCGACCAGGCTGCCGACCGTCATGCCCACGCCGATGAGGCCCAGCAGCACGGAAATTTCCAGCGGCGACGCGTGCGTGAGCTGCTGCAAGGTCGGCGTCACGTACGTATACATGGCGAACATGCCGCCGAAGCCGATCGCCACCATCAGCAGGGTCAGCCACACCTGCAGCCGGCGGAACACGCCCAGCTCGCCGCGGATGCTGGCATTGCCGGCCGCGATGAACGGCAGGAAGACGAACACCATCGCCACGGTGAGCAGCGCCAGCGCGCCAACGATCGCGAACGCCGAACGCCAGCCCATCACCTGCCCCAGCCACGTGGCCAGCGGCACCCCGAAGATATTGGCCACCGTCAGCCCCAGCATCACGCGGCCCACTGCCTGGGCGCGCTTGTCGGGCGTGACCAGCGCCGCGGCCACCAGCGCGGCCACGCCGAAATAGGCGCCGTGCGGAATGCCGGCCACGAAGCGAGCCAGGATCAGCAGGCCCGGCGTGGGCGCCAGCGCACCGAGGATATTGCCGACGGCATACATCAGCATCAGGCACATCAGCATCATCCGGCGCGGCATGCGCGCCATGAAGATCGTGATCAGCGGCGCGCCGACCACCACGCCCAGCGCATAGGCGCTGATCATGTGGCCCATGTCGGGCAGCGTGGTGCCGAGGTCCTGCGCGACCAGCGGCAGGATGCTCATCGATGCGAACTCGCCGGTGCCGATGGCCAGACCACCGATGGCCAGCGCCAGCTCGGCCATGCCGGCGCCGCGCGGGGCGATGATGGAAGGAGTGTGTGAATCTGGAAGGGTTGCTTCTTGCATGGGGAACAGCCGAAAAAAACGAAGCCGGGCAGGATAGCACGGTGCGAATTTTCGTGCTCGCGGCCGGTAAAAAGCCAATTCCGGTTGCGTTATTCAATCAGCAATGCGACGATTCCCTTGCAACATACAGTCCTCACACGATCAGCACCCGCCTGCCGTGTCGTTTTTCCTTGGACGGCTATAATGGCGGCCACCGGCGGCAGGCAAATATTCCTGCCGCCAAGCACCTGTCGCGGGCTATGTACCTACGGCACGCCAAGTACCCAATCACTGATCAGATGCATGGATAACAAAGACGACAAGCGCACGCAACTGATTCGCGCGATGCTGGCACGGGCCGGCGGCGCGGATGCGACGGAGCGGCACCTGCTGCCCTGGCGTTCGCTGGCGTTGCACCTGAGCCCCCTGATCGGCGAAAGCGGCTTCGGCGCGCTCTACGGGCGCACCGGCCGGCTGCTGGCGCAACACCACGGCTGGCTCAGCACCGGCTCGTCTTCGCAGCCGCTCGATGCATTGTTCCGGACACTGGAGAAAGACCTTGCCGGGGCAGAGCCGGCGCAGGCGGCGCTGGCGAACGAAGCCCTGTTGATTACGTTTACGCGGCTGCTTACCGAGCTGATCGGCGAAGGCCTGACGACCAGGCTGATCGACAACGCGTGGAACGGCGAACAGGCACCAAACAATGCAGGGGAGCAGAAGTAAATGAGCGACAAAGTAAGTCTGGGATTGCTGGAGACCGGTGTGCCGGGGCTGGACACCCTGCTCGGCGGCGGACTGGGCGAGTATTCGTTCAACCTGATCGCCGGGGCTCCCGGCAGCGGCAAGACGACGCTGGCGCACCAGATGATGTTCGCGCTGGCCACGCCCGACCGGCGCGCGCTGTTCTTCACCGTGCTGGGCGAGCCGCCGCTGAAGATGCTGCGCTACCAGCAGCAATACGATTTCTTCGAGCTCGACAAGGTCGGCAGCGCGATCCGCTATGTCAACCTGGCCGAGGACTTGCGCAGCGGCGATTTCTCCGGGGTGCTGGAACGCATCATGCGTGAAGTGGAGGCATTCTCGCCCAGCCTGGTATTCGTGGATTCCTTCCGTTCCGTGGCGCAGACGGCGCAGAACGGCAGCGAAGGCATTGCCGACCTGCAGCACTTCATCCAGGAACTGGGCACGCGGATGACCAGCTGGCAGGCCACCACGTTCCTGATCGGCGAATATGTACACGTGGAAGCCGAAGCCAATCCGATCATGACGGTGGCGGACGGCGTGCTGGCACTGTCGCAATCCCAGCAGGACAACTCGACGGTGCGCAAGATCCGCATCGTCAAGATGCGTGGCCAGGCGCACATGGCCGGCATGCATACCTTCCGCATCGGCGACGACGGCGTGCGCATCTTCCCGCGCATGCTGCCGCCGCTGGCCGCCGACCGGCTGCCCGGCGTGCCGGTGGACCGCGACCCGCGCCGCATTTCCAGCGGCGTGCCATCGCTGGACGTGCTGCTGCACGGCGGCATCCCGCAAGGCCACTCGATCCTGGTCGCCGGTCCGTCCGGATCGGGCAAGACGATTCTCGGCACGCAATTCCTCGCCGAGGGGGTGCGCCTGGGCGAAAAAGGCGTGGCCTGCTCGTTCGAGAAAGGCACGTCGCGGCTGCGCAATGCCGCGCTGGCCGACTTGATCCAGGCCGGCCATGTAAGGATCGTCGAGAGCCGCGCGCTCGACCTGACCGCCGACGAGCTGCTGCAGGACCTGCTGACGGCCATCGACGAAACGGGCGCGCAGCGCGTCGTCATCGATTCGCTGTCCGAGTTCCTGCTGTACCTGGCACCGGAATTCCGGCGCGAGTTCCGCCTCACGGTGTTCCGCATCCTGTCTCACCTGGCCAAGCGCGGCGTGACCGTGCTGGTCACGATGGGCATCGAGGACCGCTTCACCGAGCTGCGCTTCTCCGATGCCGAGGTCTCCTTCCTGACCGACGGCATCATCGCCACCCGCTACGTCGAGATGGAGGGCGAACTGACGAAAGTGATCTCGGTCGTCAAGCTGCGCGGCTGCTCGCACAGCAGCGCGCTGCGGGCCTTCCGCATCACCGATGCCGGCATCGAGATCGAAGAGACCCGGGTGCGCTTCGACGGCATGCTGTCCGGCCACCCTTCCGCACACCGCGACGGCAGCTAGCATGATGGCGGACCTGGAACAGCCGCAAGACAACGATCCGCAGCACGTGGCGGAGCTGCGGCTGGCACTGCGCCAGGCCCGCTTTGAAAACAACCTGCTGCGCGAGGCCAACAGCCACCTGGTGCAGGCCACCGTTACCGCGCAGACCCTGCAGGACGAGGCCGAAGCGGCCAACCAGCGCCAGAACGAATTCCTGGCGATGCTGGCCCACGAACTGCGCAATCCGCTCGCCCCGATCAGCATGGCCGCCGCCATGCTGGAACGCATGCCGAACCTGTCGCCCGAGATCGTGGCGCTGCGCAGCGTGATCAGCCGCCAGACCGAACACATGGCCCGCCTGCTGGACGACCTGCTCGACGCCGCGCGCATCAGCAGCGGCCGCATCACACTGGACATGGCGCCCGTGGCGCTGGCGGACGTCATCGATCGCGCCGTCGAAACCGTGCAACCACGCGTTGCCGAGCGCGGCCAGCGCCTCGACGTGCGGGTGAGCGCGCCGGAGCTGACGCTGAACGGCGACCGCGTGCGTCTGACGCAGGTATTTTCAAACCTGCTCGCCAATGCCTCCAAGTACACCCAGGATGGCGGCCACCTGGTGCTGGAAGCCGGCGCCGGCACGGCCGGCGTGAAGGTGACGGTGAGCGACAACGGCACCGGTATCGCCGCCGACGTGCTGCCCCATATCTTCGACCTGTTCACCCAGGGCCCCCGTTCGCTGGCCCGTTCCGAAGGCGGCCTGGGCGTGGGCCTGAACGTGGTGCGCAACCTGGTGCACATGCATGGCGGCACCGTCCAGGCCCATAGCGGCGGGCCCGGCCGCGGCAGCATCTTCACGGTGGAGATGCCGGCTGGCGGGCCGATACCCTCCGCGGAACCTGCCTCGGCAACGCTGACCCATGAAGCATGCCGCGTACTGCTGATCGAGGATAACGTCGACGTGTGCGATACGCTGAAGGGCTTCCTGATGCTCGATGCACACGACGTCACCGCCGCCTACGATGGGCGCGCCGGCCTGGCGCTGGCGCAGGAAGGTGGTTTCGACGTGCTGATCTGCGACATCGGCCTGCCCGGCATCGACGGCCTCGAAGTGATCCGCCGGCTGCGCGCGGGCGGTTCGCGCATGTTCGCCGTCGCCCTGTCGGGCTATAGCCAGGCGCAGGACCGGACCGGTGCCCTGGCGGCCGGCTTCGATGCCTATCTCGTCAAGCCCGTACGGCCGGACAGCCTGCTGGCCATGATCGATTCCCAGGATTGCCGGGCACGGCGCGGCACCGGCGGCTGAAACCGCCCCGTGTCAAAAATGACACGAAATTGTGCTTGCCCCGGCAATCTTTTGGTAACGCTATCTAAAACTGCAATTCCTCTCCAACTTTCGATCTAACATGAGCTCATGTGCAGCGCGCACCGTGACAGGGTGCCGCGGCACAGGGCTCCGGCACGGGCTCCGGATCGTTGCGGCCGGTCGCATCGGCAATTCATTCGATGCGCTCGACGCAGGCATTCCAGTCGACGCTGGCAGCCATGATGATAGCGCTATCCAATAAAGTACTTACCTCATGCCGGTACGCCGACCACCGGCAGGATGGCCACGAGCCATGCCTGCCTGCGGCGGACTCGACCGGTTCGACCGTTCTGATAGGAGCACTTCTTCAATGCAGACATTCTTCCTGCGCCGCGCCCTGCTCGGCGCCGCATTGCTGGCCGGCCTCGCGCAACAGGCCGGCGCCACCATCACCACCTTCACCGGCGACACCACCGGCGGGCCGACCTGGGACCGGATCGAAGAGGACCCGTTCTACTGGCCGCCAGTCGGCTGGACCTACCCCGACACGACGTACCGCGCATTCGATATCAACATCCTGGAGTCGGCCGAGAACGTGACCTTCGCCACCACCTGCGTTTTCGACTGCTCGATGTACATCTACACCGGGGCATTCGACGCGGCGAATCCGCAACAGAATTTCCTGTTCGCCGATGGCAACGCGTTCGGCTACTTCACCGCCTATTTCCATGGCCCCCTGGACGTCGGCCATTTCACACTGGTGATCTCGGGCGAGGACGCCACGACGTCCGGCTTCTTCAGTACCACGGTGTCCGGCGACGGAATGTTCGAGATCTCGCCGCTCACTCCCGTACCGGAACCGTCCGCATGGCTGATGCTGGGAGCCGGGCTGGCCGGGCTCGGCATGGCGGCGCGCCGCCGCCGTGGCGCTTCCGCCGCCCTTGCCACCTACTGATCAGGAGAGAACGATGCGTACCATTCTTCGCAATACCATTGCCGCCGCGCTGCTGCTGGCCGGCGTCGTCCAGCAGGCGGCCGCCGACATCGTCACGCTGACCGGCGACACCAGCGGCATGCCCACGTTCGTACGCCCGGGCGATTGGGGAGGTGAATCGTACCCGTGGATCACGGGCGTGTCCTACCAGGCGTTCAACGTCAGCGGCAATGCCAGCAACTGGATGTACTCGTTCATGGCGAGCTGCGAATACAGCTGCGTCTCCTTCTTCTACGATGGCTCGTTCGATCCCGACAAGCCGCACGAGAACCTGATGAATGCCAGCGCCGATGGCCGGAACTTCACGGGCATGGAGGTGTTCATGGAACCGGGCCGCAACTATGTCTATGTGCTGACCGGCTACTTCGACGAGGATGCCGGGGCATACAGCCTCACCGTCGGCAGCATGGGCGACATCAGCATCAGCGCCGTGCCGGAACCCTCGGCCGGACTGATGCTGCTGGGTGGCCTGGCGGGCGTTGGCGCGCTGGCGCGCCGCCGTGCCCGCCGAGCCGCGTAGATCAGGCCTTCTTCAGCGACGCCGACACGGGCAGCTTGCGGATGCGCTGTCCGGTGGCGGCGAAGATCGCATTGCACAGCGCCGGTGCAATGCCCGAGGTGCCCGGCTCGCCGATGCCGCCCGGCTCGTCCTTGCTGGCGACGATATGCACCTCCACCTTCGGCGCCTCGTTCATGCGCATCATCCGGTAGTCGCCGAAATTGGTCTGCACCACCTTGCCGCCGTCCAGAGTGATCTCGCCCCACAGCGCGGCGGTCAGGCCGAAGACGATGCCGCCTTCCATCTGCGCCACGATGCCGTCCGGGTTGACCGGCTGGCCGCAATCGAGCGCGCACACCACGCGGTGCACGGCCACGTCGCCTTCCGGGCCGACCGACACCTCGGCGATCTGCACCATGTAGCTGCCGAACGCGAACTGGGCGGACACGCCGCGGCCCACCTTGCGGCCGGCCACCGCCTTCAACGGCTTGGTCCAGCCGGCCTTCAGCGCGGCCAGGTTCAGCACGCCCAGCAGGCGCGGCGACTTGTCGAGCAGTGCGCGGCGGTAGGCCACCGGGTCCTGCTTCGCCGCGTGCGCCAGCTCGTCGATGAAGCTCTCGACCACGAACACGTTGTGGGTCGGCCCCACGCCACGCCAGAAGGCGGTCGGGATGGGCGGCTCGTGGCGCAGGTACTCGACGCGCAGCGCGGGAATCGCATACTGCAGGTCGGCCGCGCCCTCGACGGCGTCCGGGTCGACGCCGTTCTTCACGGCCGGCGGCGCGAAGCGCGCCATGATCGACGAGCCCGTCACGCGTTGGAACCATGCTTGCGGCATGCCCTTGTCGTCCAGCTTCGCGGCAAGGCGGTCCACGTAATACGGGCGGTACATGTCGTGCTGGATGTCTTCCTCGCGCGTCCAGACGAATTTCACGGGCCCCGGTTTGGCCTGCGCCCTGGCGAACGCCACCGCCTGCGTCACGTAATCGACTTCGAGGCGGCGCCCGAAACCGCCACCCAGGTAGAAGTTATGCACCTTCACCTTTTCCAGCGGCAGGCCGGTCAGCTTGGCGGCGGCGCCCTGCGCCAGGCTGGGCACCTGGGTGCCGCAATACAGGTCGCAACCGTCGGCGCGCAGGTCGACGGCGCAGTTCATCGGTTCCATCGTCGCATGCGCCAGGAAGGGAGCTTCATAGATCGCCTCGATCTTGCGGCCGGCCTTGGCATCGCCCTCCAGCTCCTTCAGCGCGTTGCCCTCGTCGGCCGCCACCGCGCCGCCGGCCTTGGATTTTTCCATCATGTCGGCCACGATGCCTGCCGTGGTCACGTTCGCGTTCGCACCGGATTCCCATTGCGGCGCCAGCGCGGCCAGGCCCTGCTTCGCGGCCCACATATTGCTCGCCACCACGGCCACCGCGCTGCCGATCTTCAGCACTTCGCGCACGCCCGGCACGGCCAGCGCCTTCGGATCGTTCGATGCGATCAGCTTGCCGCCGATGACGGGGCTGGCCGCCACGGCGGCAATGCCCATGTCCGGCAGCTTCACGTCGATGCCGAACTGCGCGCTGCCATCGACCTTCGGTGCCGAATCGAGCCGCGCATGCTTCTTGCCGATCAGCGTGTAGGCATCCGGATCTTTCAGCGCCACCGCTTTCGGCGCCTCCAGTTTCGCCGCCGCGTCGACCAGTTCGCCGAAATGCAGCGACTTGCCGGCCTTGTTCGTCACGGCGCCGTTCGCCACGCGCAGCGTGCCGGGGTCCACGTTCCAGGTCTGCGCCGCGGCCTGCACCAGCACGGCGCGAGCGGCGGCGCCGGCTTCGCGCAGCGGCTTCCACGCGCCGCGGATCGACGTCGAGCCGCCCGTCACCTGGCCGCCCAGCAGCGGGTCGCTGTAAAGGTTGTTGTCGGCCGGCGCATGTTCCAGTTTTACCTTGGCCAGGTCGACGCCGAGCTCCTCGGCGATCAGCATCGGGATCGAGGTATAAGTACCCTGCCCCATCTCCACCTTGTGCATGATCAGCGTGACCAGCCCCTCGCGGTCGATGCGGATGAAGGCGTTTGGCGCCAGCCCCGGCGGCACTTCCGAGACAGCCGTGGCGGCATGGCCCACCGCCTTTTCCGGCGGGGCTTCCTGGCGGTCGCTTTCCTTGCGGTTGCAGCCGGGCAGCACGAAGCCGACCAGCAGCCCGCCGCCGGCGGCCGCGCCAACGCGCAGGAAGCGCCGGCGGGCAGTCGCGCTGTCGCTCAGTTTTTCATTGGTTTCATCAGTCATGGAGCCCATTGCGTTCCTCTTTTATTTGACTGCCGCGTTGGCGACCACGGTACCCGCCGCGATCTTGATCGCGGTGCGGATCCGGCCATAGGTACCGCAGCGGCAGATATTGCCCGACATGGCGTTGTCGATGTCGGCATCGTTCGGCTTCGGCGTGGCCGCCAGCAGCGCGGTCGCGGCCATCACCTGGCCGGACTGGCAGTAGCCGCATTGCACCACGTCGATCTGGCGCCAGGCCTCCTGCACCCGGGCGCCGACCGGATCGTTGCCGATCGCCTCGATCGTGATGATCTTCTTGCCGGCGGCCGCCGAGACGGGCGTGACGCACGAGCGGATCGCCTGCCCGTCCAGGTGCACGGTGCAGGCGCCGCACAGCGCCACGCCGCAGCCGAACTTGGTGCCGGTCAGGCCGGCCACGTCGCGCAGGGCCCACAGGATGGGCATATCGTCCGGCACGTCGAGCGTGGTGTCGGTGCCGTTGATGTTGAGGGTGGGCATGCGGGCTCCTTCTCTTGATGTTGACGGTACAAACCTGGAACTATAGGGCAACGGGCGCTGCCTTGTCGCCCCGATGATAGACTTCACTGCGAATTTGCCCTGTTCGCCGCCAATTAAACTTCGAAATGAGATGACCGACCGCCGCCGCTTCCTGATCAATGCCCCGCTCGGCCTGCTGGCCGCCACCACTGCCACGGCTGCTACCGCGACTGCCGCGACCGCAGCCGAACCGCCCGCTACGGCCGGTGCCCCACCCACCTTCGGCGCGCTGCCGCCCGCCGGGCCGCAGGTATCCCCGGCCACGTTCGCGGAAGCGGAAAAGCTGCTGCAGGTGACCATGACGCCGGCCCAGCGCCAGATGGCCGCCCAGGCCTGGCCCACCACGCTGGCCGGCCTGGCGAAACGCCGCACCGGCCCGAACAAGGTGGCCATCGACGACAGCGTGGCACCGATGTCGCGCTTCGATCCGCTGCTGCCGGGCATGAAGGCCGGCCCGGCGCGCGCCCGCTTCGTGCGCGGCTTCGCCGATCCCGGGGCCCTGCCGGGCAGCGACGCCGACATTGCCTACGCCAGCGTGGCGCAGCTGTCGCGCTGGATCGAAGCGGGCAAGCTTACTTCCGAGCGTCTCACGCAGATCTACCTGGCGCGCTGCCGCCAGTTCGATCCGCGCCTGCGCGCCATCATCACGCTGCTGCCGGAACAGGCGCTGGAACAGGCACGCGCCGCCGACCGCGAGATTGCCGCGGGCCGCTACCGCGGGGCGCTGCACGGCATTCCGTATGGCGTGAAGGACCTGCTGGACACGGCCGGCATCGCCACCACCTGGGGCGCCGAGCCGCTGAAGGAGCGCACGCCCGTCACCGACGCCACCGTCATCGCGCGCCTGCACGAAGCGGGCGCCGTGCTGCTGGCCAAGCTGTCGCTGGGCGCGCTGGCGATGAACGACATCTGGTTCGGCGGCCAGACGATGAACCCGTGGCTGCCCGAGGAAGGCGCATCGGGGTCCAGTGCCGGTCCCGGCGCGGCGATGGCGGCGGCGCTGGTGGCGTTCACGATCGGCAGCGAAACCGGCGGCTCCATCGTCAGCCCCAGCACGCGCTGCGGCGTGACCGGCCTGCGTCCGACGTTCGGCCGTGTGCCGCGCACCGGCGCGATGACGCTGTGCTGGTCGCTCGACAAGCTGGGCCCGATGACGCGCTCGGTGGAAGACGCGATGCTGGTGCTCGACGCGATCGCCGGACCGGACGCCGGCGACGTGGCCAGCGTGCACGCGAAACTCGACTTCGACCCCGCCGTGCCGGTACGCGGCCTGCGCGTCGGCTACCTGCCCGAGTGGATGAAGGAGGGGATCGACCGCGCCGCGCTGGAGCTGGCCCGCAAGGCCGGCATGAAGCCGGTGCCGGTGGCGCTGCCGGACTGGCCGTACGGATCGCTGAACACGATCCTGTTCGCCGAAGCGGCCGCCGCGTTCGAGGAGTGGACATTCTCCGGCAAGATGGAGCTGCTCTCCGAGCAGACGCCGGATGCGTGGCCGAACCTGCTGCGCGAGGCGCGTTTCCTGTCCGCCGTCGACTTCGTGCAGGCCGACCGCATGCGCCGCATGGTCGCACAGCAGATGGCGGCCATCTTCGAGGAGGTCGACGTGCTGCTGGTGCCGTCGCTGCGCGACGAGATGCTGGTGATCTCAAACCATACCGGCCACCCTTCGCTGACCTTGCGCACCGGTTTCGTGCAGGTCGCCGAGGCGCGCAGCGACTGGGCTCCTCACCCGTCCCGGCCGCTGCCGAAGTTCGCGCCGCCGCGGCGCGTGCCGCACGGCGTCACGCTGATCGGCCGGCTGTTCGACGAAGGCACGATGGCGCGCGCCGGCATGGCCCTGGAACGCCTCTCCGGCGTGGCCGGGGAACGCCCGCCGGGCTTCTGAGCCGCTGCTGTTTCGCGCCGCCCCGGGCCCGTTTCGCGGCCCGGCGGCCCGTTTCCGTCGCAACGGCCTCGCCCCGACACGAACTGCCGGGCATGCTCTCCTCATCGACCACCCAACCTGAGGAACCGCCATGCTGCAGCAGATCGTCGCCTACACCCCCTTCCACGTCTGGCTGCTGCTGGCGGTCCTGGTCTGGCGCGGCATCGCCGCCAGCCGCGACCGCGTGATACCGCTGCGCCAGGTGTTCGTGCTCCCGGCGGTACTGCTGGCGCTGTCGCTGCACGACATGGCCGGCCGTTTCGGCATCGCTGGCCTGCCGGCAGCCGGCTGGCTGGCCGGCATGGCGGCCGCGACCCTGCTTGCATGGCGCTTCACGGAACAGGCGTATCCCGAGCACGCGGCCGGCGCCACGACCGTACGGCAGCGCGGCAGCTGGCTGCCGCTGGCGCTGATGATGGCCACGTTCGCGACGAAGTACGCCGTGGCGATCGTTTGCGTGATCGCCCCGGCGCTGGCCGGCGACACCTTGTTCGCCACGGCGGTCTGCACCCTGTACGGCGTGTTCAACGGGCTGTTTGCCGGCCGCGCGCTGCGGTGCCTGCCGTGGCCGGGCCAGCGCCACGCATTGCACTCGTAGAAAAGCCGCCTGGCCTGCGCGAAGCGGCGCCCGGGCGGGACGCGGTACTGCTAATACCCGTTGAACAGGTCGAAGTCGCCCAGCTGCGCATCCTGTACGCCGGTCAGCGTGGCGACCTGTACCAGCTCGTCGGCGGCCTGCACGGTGAACCGGGATGCGCTCGGCGGCTGACCCGGACTGCTCGACGCGACGAACTCGGCGGCGCCGCCATCGTCGATCATCTGCTGCCACACTCGGCTGGCGCCTTCGGGCGCCGTCGTGGTCCAGCTGACGACCACATGGCCGTCGGCCGCTTCGGCCACGGCGGGCGCGGTGACGGTGCCCGCAATGGCGACCTGGTTGACCTGCCACGCGGCACCGGCGGCGCTGCCGTCGGCCTGGTAATGGCGCCCCATCACCGCCGTGGTGCCGTCGGCCGCGACATTGTCCCAGGCGACGATGAAGCCGCCGTCGCGCAGGCCCGCCACGGCAGCGTCGTGCTGGAAGCCGGTGCTGGCGACCGCGACCGGGTTACCTGCACGCGTGCCGCCGGCGTCGAAGCGCTGCACCATCACGGCATCGTCGGCCGTGGCGGCGTTGCCGTCATCCTGGACCCAGGTGACTACCGTGCCGGAGACAACCGTGCCGGCTGCGCCATACAGCGTGGCAATGCCGACGCTGCCGACGACGCCCGTCGTGGCCAGCCGGACTTCGGTGCCCATGGCTTCGCCATCCCAGCGGAACTGCTGCACCAGCACGCCATGGGTGCCGCCGTTGTCCGACTGCCAGGCCACCATGCAGCCGTTGTCCTGCTCCGCGATCGCGGCGGCGCCCTGCTCGCCGGCGGTGCTGGCATTGACGATGACGTCGGCCTGCGCTTCGCCATCCCAGCCGAAGCGCGCCACGCGCACGTCGGTGCCAGCCTGCCATGTGACGGCGAAGCCGCCATCGATGGTCGCGGTGACGGCCGGCGCCGTCTGGTCGCCGGCGCTGCCCAGTACCACTTCGGCCCCGTTGACGCTGCCGTCGGCATTGAAGCGCTGCAGCGCGATGTCCCAGCCGCTGGCGGTGGCGCTCTGGTAAACGGCAACCCAGCCGCCGTCGTACAGCGCGGCGACGACCGGGACGGCCCGGTTGCCTGCCGTGGCGGAATTGATCTGCGCGGCGGGTCCGCGCGGCATGCCGTCGGCGTCGAACTGGCGGCAGAACACGCCGCTGCCGTCGGCATCGCTGGCCTGCCAGGCGATGACGTAGGAGCCATCCGCCAGGCCGGTCACGGATTGCGCCCGCGCATCGGCCGCCACCAACGGATCGATACCGGCCAGGTCCAGCGTGCCATCGGAAAACTGCAGGTGGCGGATGCCGGCCAGGGTGTCGGTACCGTCTTCGCCGGCGCGCAGGTCGCTGACGGTCACCCGGCCGTCGGCTTGCGTGATGATGGCGTATTCGCCCTGCTTGCCCGAGAACACGGCGGTATCGTCACCCGTGCCACCGACCAGCGTGTCGTTGCCGCCGCCGCCGCGCAGTACATCGTTGCGGGCACCGCCGTCGAGCAGGTTGGCGCCGCCGTCGCCGGCCAGCACGTCGGCGTGGCCGCTGCCTTCCAGGTTTTCGATATGGCGCAGGTGGTCGAAACCATCGGTCGAGCTCGCACCGCCCGTCACCAGGCTGGCATTCACCCCGGCCGCCGCGCCAGCATAGCTGGCCGTGTCGATGCCGTCGCCACCGTCAAGCGTGTCGTTGCCCGCACCGCCGGCCAGCACATCGCCGCCGCCGCTGCCGACGATACTGTCGTCGAACCCGGAGCCCTGCACGCGCTCGATCGACACCAGCGTGGCGTGGTCGGTCAAGCTGCCATCGATATCGAATTCCGACCGCGCCAGCTCGGCAGTACCATTGCCCAGATGGACCGTGACGGCGCGCGGAGCCGCGCTGTAATCGACGAGATCGCTGCCGGCGCCGCCGTCCAGCGTATCGTTGCCATCGGCGCCGAAGATCGTATCGTTGCCGCCGTAACCGTAGACGGCATCGTGGCCGGCATCCCCCGTCGGCCCGAAGCCACCGACGAAGATATCGCCGAAATCCGACCCTTCCTGTATATCGCCAGCAAAACCACCAAAAATAAGGGGAGCGCCAGACTTGACCGTCATGTAATCCTCCTGAGAAGTAAATTTCCGTATGGAAATTTAACACTGCCCAGGGCGAGTCATTCGTCGACGAATCACACCATTGATCGCCGACAAAGTGCCGTTGCTGGAGAGCTACATGAAGTGCCGCCTCGTGCAGGCGTTAAGCACGACTGCCGGCGCCGTGGCCGCACGACGACAGCTCAGGTGTCGATCTTGTCGTCCTCCGCTTGCGCTTCCTGCATGGCTTGCGGTTCGAGGTGTTCGGCGGCGATGTTGAGGCGGATGAAGGCACCCCAGGCCAGCAGCAGCCCGGCGGCGCACAAGCCGATCACGCCGGCATGCGGCAGCAGTTCGGGATGGCCGTGCAGGGACTGGAAGGCGGACACCAGGCATTCGATCGACAGCGACACCACGACCACGACGAGGAAACGCGACAGGAAGCGCCGGACCCGGGTCGGCGTGCTGGTGCTGGCCTCCCTCTGCACTTCTTCTTCCAGCACCGTCTGGCCCAGCTCGAAGGACGCGACGGCGATCGTCAGCAGGCCGACGCACTCCAGCACGCGCACGAAGCGGGGCGGTTCCTCGGCTTCGATCACGGCGGTCATCGCGGTCCAGAGTTCCCAGGCGGCCATGCCGACGAGCGCGACGCCGCACAGCAGGAAGAAGACGGCGACGGCAATATGGCCGGCGCCAAACAGCTTGTGAAGAAATTTCATTGCGCTCCAATGCATAAGGATATGCGGCAATATTCTCATGGGCACGGCAAGAGCGGTCGCACGCGAGCGGCGGGACGGCGGTAAAATTCGTCAAAGCAATGCCGTTGCAACGATTTCGCAGGCGGGCATTGCTCGGTTACCAAACTTTATTACCCCGATTACCCCATCCACCGGTCAGGATCACGATGACGTTCCCCGTTCTGCTCAATCTCGCCGCCGCCCTGCTCCTGCTGGGGTTCCTGTACCATCAGCAGCGCCGGCATGCCAGCTTCACCGTGCGCGTGTTCACGGCGCTCGGCCTGGGCGTGGTGTCCGGCGCGGCGCTGCAGGCCATGTACGGCGCCGACAGCGCCATCGTCAAGACCACCGGCGAATACCTGGACATCGTCGGCACCGGCTACGTGAAGCTGCTGCAGATGATCGTGATGCCGCTGATCATGGTGTCGATCGTGGCGGCGATCATGAAGCTGCGCGATGCCAAGTCGCTGGGCAAGATCAGCGCGCTGACGATCGGCACGCTGATGGCCACCACCGCGGTCGCCGCGGCGATCGGCATCCTGATGGCCAAGCTGTTCGGGCTGTCGGCGGCGGGGCTGACGTCCAGCGCCGCCGAAGTGGCACGCGGCGCCTACCTCGAAGGACGGCTGGCCGACGCGCAGGCGATCTCGCTGCCGAACATGATCTTGTCGTTCATTCCGGCCAATCCATTCCTCGACATGACAGGCGGGCGCAAGACGTCCACCATCGCCGTCGTCATTTTTTCCGTGTTCGTCGGCATCGCGGCGATCGGCATCGCCGACAAGAAGCCCGAGCTGTTCGTGTCGTTCGACCATGCGGTAAAGGTGGCGCACGCGATCGTGATGCGCATCGTGACGCTGGTATTGCGGCTGACGCCGTACGGCATCTTCGCGCTGATGGCCCAGGTGGTCGCCACGTCCAGCTATGCCGACATCCTCGACCTGATCGGCTTCGTGGCCGCCTCCTATTGCGCACTGCTGCTGATGTTCTGCGTGCATCTCGCCATCGTCGCCGGTACCGGACTGAACCCGCTGCGCTTCGCCAGGAAGATCCTGCCGGTGCTGACGTTCGCGTTCACGTCGCGCAGCAGCGCCGGCGCGATCCCGATGAACGTGCAGACGCAGGTGCAGCGGCTCGGCACCCCGGAAGGCATCGCCAATTTCTCGGCGTCGTTCGGCGCCACGATCGGCCAGAACGGCTGCGCCGGCATTTATCCGGCAATGCTGGCCGTGATGATCGCGCCCACCGTCGGCATCGATCCGTTTACCGTATCGTTCCTGCTGCCGCTGCTGGCGGTGATCACGATCGGCTCGGTCGGCGTGGCCGGCGTGGGCGGCGGTGCCACGTTTGCCGCACTGATCGTGCTTTCCTCGATGAACCTGCCGGTGGCGCTGGCCGGCCTGCTGATCTCGATCGAACCGCTGATCGACATGGGCCGCACTGCGCTGAACGTTTCCGGCGCGATCACGGCGGGCACGCTGACTTCGCGCGTGATGGGCGAGACCGACGTGGCCGTGTTCGAGCGCGACGCCGATGCGGATGCGGATATCGAATCGGAAACCACGCCCGCCTGAGGAAGCGATGCCGCGCCGGCGCGCGCGGTTGGGCGCCATCTCGCGCCACCGTTTTGCAGTTTCGTCTAGTATTCGCAAACCGAATTCTGAGACGGACGGCAATGGAACAAAAGTGGCCCCAACAGATGTGGATCGTGCGGCACGGACAAAGTGCCGGCAATGTCGCGCGTGAAGCAGCCGAAGCTGCCTCACAGTTTCTGATCGACATCGCCGAACGGGACATGGACGTGCCGCTGTCGCAACTGGGCGAACGCCAGGCGGCTGCGCTGGGGCAATGGTTCGGTGCGTTGCCGCCGGAGCAGCGGCCGAACGTGGTGCTGTTCTCGCCTTACCTGCGGGCGCGCGAGACGGCCCAGGCGATAATCGACTGCCTCGATCGCGATGAATTGCTGGCGGTGGTGACCGACGAGCGGCTGCGCGAAAAGGAGTTCGGCATCATCGACCGCCTGACGCCGCTGGGCATTGCCGACAAGTTTCCCGAGTTGCACGAGCAGCGCCGCCACGTGGGCAAGTTCTATTTCCGGCCACCTGGCGGCGAAAGCTGGTGCGACGTGATCCTGCGCCTGCGCAGCGTGCTCGAGATGATCACGCGCGAATACCGCGGCGAGCGCGTGCTGATCGTGGGGCACCAGGTGATCGTCAACTGCTGCCGCTATCTGCTCGAACGCATGGACGAAGACGCGATCCTCGCCATCGACCGTGCCGCCGACGTGCCGAACTGCAGCGTCACGTCCTACCGTTTCGATCCGGCCGCCGGCAAGCGGGGCAAGCTCGTGCTCGACCTGGAAAACTTCGTTGCGCCGCTGACGTCCACCGGCACGCCGGTCACGAAAAGCAAGGACCAGCCGGCGGCCCCCAAATCGTGACGACAGGAGCATCGATGACAACCGAAATCACCGCCGCCACGTTACGGGAATGGGCGCTGCCCGAACCGTCGTTCGACGACGACAAGGAAGGCCGCGGCCACGTGCTGATCGTGGGCGGCTCGCGCGAAATGCCCGGTGCCGTGATGCTGGCGGCGACCGCCGCGCTGCGGGCCGGCGCCGGCAAGCTGACGATGGCCACGGCGGCCACGGTGGCGCCGCTGGTGGCGACCGCGATACCCGAGGCCCGCGTGATCGGCCTGGGCGAAACCAGCGCCGGCGGGTTCACGGTGGAAGCGGCGCGGCGGCTCGGCGAACTGGCCGGCAAGACCAGCGCGCTGCTGGTAGGGCCGGGCATGCAGGACGATGCGGCCACCGCGGAACTGGTGCATGCGCTGCTGCCGCGCTTTGCCGGCACCCCCGTGATCCTGGATGCGGCGGCGATGGGCGCGGTGCGGGCGCAAGGCGAACCGCACCTGCTGGAGGAGCCGAAGGACATGGAACATTTCCGCTTCCGCGAAGCAGTGCTGATGACGCCGCACGCCGGCGAACTGGCGCACCTGACGCGGCGCGACAAGGAACGAATCTGCGACGCCCCGATCGAGGCGGCGCAGGAGGCCGCACGGCGCTGGAACGCGATCGTGGCGCTGAAGGGCGCCACCACCGTGATCGCCACGCCGGACGGCCAGCAGTGGCAACACCAGGGCGGCAATGTCGGCCTGGCCATTTCCGGCTCGGGTGACACGCTGGCAGGCATCATTGCCGGCCTCGTGGCACGCGGCGCCACACTGGAGCAGGCTGCCGCGTGGGGCGTTGCGCTGCATGCTTCCGCCGGCGAACAGCTGTCGATCCGGTATGGCGTGCTGGGTTACCTGGCGCGGGAGATTTCGGCCGAAATACCGGCCCTGTTGCGTACGCTAGCCCCAGCCTGAGGGAATAGCGGCACTTACTATCAGGCATGTCATTGAACCGGCAACCATCCTGGCGGTCTTACGACAACTGGGGGTTGCACCACTACCCCACTTTTTTAAGGAGTCGAAATGATCAAGCTGAGTAAATCGTCCGCCCTGATCCTGGCCGCCGTGCTGGGCACCGCCGCATTGACCGGCTGCAAGGACCGCAATGCGGACACGGCACCGGCCGACACCACGGCACCCGCCGTAACGCCGGATACGAGCACCACGCCGGCCGCTCCGGCCACCCCGCCGGCCAGCGGCACCAGCGGCGATGCCGGCACGACCGGCGGCGCCATGGACACCACCACCCCGCCGGCCGACGCCACCACGACGCCACCGACCGATGGCGCCACGACGCCAGCCTCGCCCGGCGGCACCTCGGGCACGTCCGGCACCGCCGGCGACACGGGCACCTCCGGCACCACGCCGAACCGCTGATCTGGCAATCAGTAAAAAAGCCGGCACCTCGCGCGAGGTGCCGGCTTTTTTTCGTGCCGCCGAGGCGGCACCCGCTGTGAATGCCGCGGTAAGACGATCAGAACTTGTAGTTGTAGGCCACGCCCAGCAGGTTCATGTGCGTCTGCCAGGTACCCTTCGTGGTTTCGCCATTGCCCGTGCAGGTCAGCAGGCCAGGACGGCAGTCGTTCCTGTAGTTGCTGTTCGCTTCCTTGAAGTCGAGGTACGAGTATGCAACGTCGATCGAGGACTTGTCCGACAGCTTCCAGTTGGCGCCGAAGGACAGCTGGTTGCGGTCCGAATCCGGCAATGCCGAATGGCGCAGCTCGTCGCTACGCACCGGCGCCTCGTCGTAGGCGATACCGGCACGCAGCAGCACGCGGTCGTTCAGCTTGTAGTTCGCACCCAGGGCGACGCGCACGGTGTTCTTCCACTGCTGGCGGATCACCTCGTCGCCATTGTCGGTGCCGAGGAACTCGATGTTGATGTTCTGCATGCGCGAGTGGCGCGTCCAGGTGACATCGAACACGCCGGCCCAGCGGTCGTCGAACTCGTGGTAGCCGTTTACCGACAGCGTTTCCGGCGTGCGCAGTTTCACACGCGCAGCGGAATCCTCGTGGTGCGATGCCGCTTCGATGACGCCATTCACGATGGGGTCGGTGGTCACGGTGGAGAAGTCCCAGTCGGCACCACCGCCCAGCTTGTGATCGATGTGCGAGCGGTAGGCGATACCGAAGCGGGTGCCCGGTGCCGGCTGGTACAGGTAGCCGACGTTGAAGCCATAACCCCAGTCCTTGCCCTCGACTTCGGCGCGCGCATCGGTGACGCGGGCCAGCAAGGCCGGATTGCCGCCCAGCGCGGCGATCTGGCGGATCAGCGCGCCACCCGTGCCGGCGGCCTGCGACGCGGCCACGGAACCGGGCACGTCGACCATCTGGCCCAGGCTGGCTTTCATGAACTCGGCCGTAATGCCGAAGCCGAACGAGTGGCGCTCGTTGATCTTGAATGCCATGGATGGATTCAGCGCGATCGCGGTCAGCTTCATGTTCGTCAGCGCGTAGCGGCCGGACCAGTCCCAGTCATACGACAGGTTGGCGCCGTACGGCACGAACATGCCGAAGCCGGCGGTCCATTGGCTGTTCAGCTTCTGGCTGTAGTACAGCGACGGCGCGGCCACCGCAGTGGGCGCGTAATCGTCCTGCAGGCGCGTGCCTTGGGTGCTGGTGCCGGTGAAACGGGTCGAGCCGCTATCGGCGTACGTGGAATGCGGCACCAGGCCGGTCACGCCGGTCATCAATTGCCGGCCTTCCAGCCGCGACAGGCCCGCCGGGTTGGCGAAAATCGTCGACGCATCGGCCGCCTCGGCGCCGTTTGCCTCGGCCGTACCTTGCGACGACACGCTCTGCGAGCCGAAGCGGTAGCCGGATGCGCCGGCGGTCGCGGACACGGTCGCCATCGCGGCCATGATGATCAGGGTCAGGTATTTTTTGTTCACGGATAGTCTCGCTGTCTATTCTTGCCATTCGAATAATTGCTCCCCTCTCACGGCTGGGGCTGCGGGGCGAGCATACTACACCACAGAAAATTTTGATACGAGCGTTCGTTTCCCCGCACTGCAACATGTATCAAAACAACTTTAGTAACAATTTGATTGATCAATCTGCTAGACAAGCACGGGGTTTTGGTCTCAAAAAACCAGATGGACAGGCTTCCCAACAACGTATCCCGTGAAACGTTGCTCAAAACCGGGGTCTGACCCCGGTCCAAGGAAACAATGGCCGAAAAAAAGGGCCGCTTGTGGCGGCCCCAATGGAGAAAGACGGTAGCGATCAGGCGGCTTCAGCCATCGGCGGCGGCGTCTTCGTGCCGCGGCCGGTGATCTTGTGCACGGCCTTCATGATCAGGCGATAGACCAGGCGCACGAACGTCAGCGCCAGGATGGCTTCGATGAACGTCAGCACGCCGGCAACAGCCACGTTCCTGCGTTCGGCGCGGCGGCTGAACTTGGCGAACATGCGGTCGCGGGTGATCTCGATGCTGTCGTAGAACGTGGGCACCATCAGCAGGGTCAGCACGGTGGACGTGATCGTGCCGCCGATGATCGAGACGGCCAGCGGACGGTAGAACTCGCCGCCCTCGCCGTGGCCGATGGCCACCGGCAGCATGCCAGCGATCAGCGCGAACGTCGTCATCAGGATCGGCCGCAGGCGCATGCGGCCCGCATACATCAGCGCATCCTCCCTGCCATAGCCCTCCTCTTCACGCTTGCGCGCCGCGTCCAGCAGCAGGATCGCATTCTTCGCCACCAGCCCCATCAGCATGATCACGCCGATCAGGCTCATCAGGTTGATCGTGCCCTTCGTCAGCAGCAGGGCGACGACGACGCCGATCAGCGACAGCGGCAGCGACAGCATCACCGCCACCGGCGCGGTGAACGAACCGAACTGGATCACCAGGATCAGGTACATCAAGCCGATACCGGCGACCAGCGCGATGCCCATCTGCGTGAACACTTCCTGCATGTCCTTGCCCGAGCCGGCGACGGCCAGGCCGTAACCCGGCGGGAAGTCCATCGACTTGGCGAGCTTCATCGCGTCGGCCGTCACCTCGCCGGGCGAGCGGCCCTGCACATTGGCGGACACGGAAATCACCCGCTTGCCATCCTTGTGCTGGATCTTGGCCGGGCCCTTGCCCATCGTGACGGTGGCGATCTGGTCCAGCGGCACCATCTGGTTGGTGCCGGACACGGCGATCGGCAGCCGCTCGATGTTCAGCGCATTGGTGCGGTCTTCCGGCGCCAGGCGCACGGCCACGTCACGCGTTTCGCCCGTCGGGTCGACCCAGTCGCCCACTTCGATGCCGGCAAAGGCCACGCGCAGCGCCGAGGCGGCATCGCCGGCGCCGATGCCCATCGAATTCGCCAGGCCGCGGTTCAGTTCGATCTGCAGCTCATCCTTCGGGTCCTGCTCGGACAGGCTGACGTCGACCGCGCCCGGCACCTTCTTCAGCTCATCCATGAAGCGGCTGGTCAGTTCCATCAGCTTGCGCGAATCCTCGCCCATGAATTCGATCTGCACCGGCTTGCGCGCACCGTTGTTCAGGTCTTCCAGCACTGTGTATTCGGCGCCGACCAGTTGCGCCAGCTTTTCACGCAACTCCTTGGCCACGTCGGTGGCGGAACGGTCGCGCTCCTTCTTCTTGCCGATGTCCACGTAGATGCGGCCGCCGGTCAGGTTGACGTAGGTGCTGGTCGCCTTGGTTTCCTTGATGGAATGCGCCATCTCGGCCGCCTTGACCATCTTCAGCTTCGAATACTCCAGGCTCGAGGACGACGGCGTGCGCACGTCGATCATGATGGTGCCGAAGTCGGTGGTCGGCAGGAACGAGCCGCCGCCGAACTTCATCTGCAGCCCGATGGCGGCGACGAAGCTGGCCACCGCGATCGCGGCCATCCAGCGCCGGTGATGCAGTGCCCAGGCGATCACGTTGCCGTAGCGGTCGGCCTGGTGGTCGAACCAATGGTTGAAGCGCTGCAGCACCTTCTCGATGCCCTTGCGCGGCGCATCGTGGTGGCCCGGCGGATCGCCCCAGTAGGCCGACAGCATCGGGTCGAGCGTGAACGAGATGAGCAGCGACACGGCAACGGACGCGGTGACGGTCAGTGCGAACGGCCGGAACCATTCGCCGGTGATGCCCGGCATGAACGCCACCGGGATGAACACGGCCATGATCGAGAACGTGGTGGCGGCCACCGCCAGCCCGATCTCGTTGGTGCCGTTGATGGCGGCGGTACGGCGGTCGGAGCCCATCTGCATGTGGCGCACGATGTTTTCCCGGACCACGATCGCGTCGTCGATCAGCACGCCGATGGCCAGCGACAGGCCCAGCAGCGTCATGAAGTTCAGCGTGAAGCCGCACAGCCAGACGCCGATGAAGGCGGCGATCACCGAGGTGGGCAGCGACAGCGCCGTGATCAGCGTGGAGCGCCATGAATTGAGGAAAGCGTAGACCACGAAGATGGTCAGCCCGGCACCCAGCACCAGTGCCTCGATCACGTTGTTGAGGCTGCTCTGGGCATCCTCGCCACCGTCGTTGGTGATCTCCAGCGTGGTGCCCTTGGGCAGCGTGGGCTCGATTTCCTTGACCATCGCATGGATCAGCTTGGAGACCGACACGGTGGAAGCGTCGCGCGAGCGGATGATCGAGATACCCACGTTGGGCTGGTTGGAACGCATCGACAGGCCGTTGACTTCGGCAAACCCGTCCTCGATGGTGGCCACCTGGCCGAGCCGCACCACCTCATCGCCATTACGCTTGACCACGACCGACTGGAACTCCTCGGGCCGCTCGATACGGCCCACCAGGCGGATGCTCTTTTCGTCCAGCGCGCCGCGCAGCTTGCCGACCGGCGCATTGGTGTTCTGCATGCGCAGCGCGTTGGTCACGTCGGTGATCGACACATTGTATTCACGCAGCTTCTCGGCCTTCAGCAGCACCGACAGCTCGCGCCGCAGTGCGCCGTCGACGTTGACCGTGGCCACGCCATCGATGCCGCGGAACTTCTCGGCCAGCACGTCCTCGGCCAGGCGCGAGATCTCGGCATGGGTCTGCGCCGTGGACGACAGCGACAGCTGCATGATCGGCTGGGCCGACGTGTCGATGCGCTGCAATACCGGCTCGCGCATTTCCAGCGGCAGCTTGTAGCGCACCGAGGCGATCGCGTTGCGGATATCGTCCGACGCTTCGATCAGGTTGCGCTCGAAGGTGAACTTGATCAGGATCGTTGCCGAGCCTTCGGCGGCGGTACCGTTGATCTCGGTGACGCCGGTGATGCTCTGCAGCGATTTTTCGATGCGGTTCAGCACTTCCCGCTCGACCGTCTCGGGCGAGGCGCCCGGGTATGGAATGGCGACGACGATGAACGGAATCTCGACGTCGGGATCCTGGTTGACGCGCAACTTGCTCAGGGCCAGCAGGCCGACGCACATCAGCGTGACGATCAGCACGACCGTCGCGACGGGGCGCTTGATACTGAAATTGGAAAGGAACATGGTGACGTATCCTGGTCAGGCTCAGTTGCCTTTGTTGGCGGCATTGCCGCTGGCGGATGCAACGTTCTTCGCCGCGGTCAGCTGCACCGGCTGGCCGTCCTGCACGGTCGAGCCGGGTGCGCGCAGCACCGTGTCGCCGGCCGCCAGGCCCTTGGTGACCTGCCACTGGCCGGTGCGCTCGTCGCGCGAGCCGATGGCCAGGCTCACCTTGGTCAGCTTGTTATCCTTCACGCGCCAGACGTAGCGGTCGTCGCCGGCCTGCACCATCGCCGATTCCGGCAGCATCAGCGCGTCCGACGTTTCGCTCTCGACGCGGCCCTCGGCATACAGGCCGGCCACGCGCGGCTGCGACGTGCCGGCAAAGTCGACCAGCACTTCGACCTGGCGCGTGACAGCGTTTGCAGCCGGGTCCACGCGCCGCACCTTGCCCTGGAAATTCTGGCCCGGGTAGCCGTTGACGCGGAACAGCACCGGCTGGCCCACCTTGACGACACCGATCTTGTCGGCCGATACCAGGCCTTCGAAGCGCATGCTGTTCGGGTCGATCACCTTGATCAGCTCCTTGCCGATCTGCGCGGTATCGCCGTTCGACACCTTGCGGTCGCTGACGATGCCGTCGAACGGCGCGCGCACCAGCGTGCGGTCGAGCTGCTGCCGGGCCTGCACGGCGCGGGCCCGCGCGGCGGCCATCTCGCTCTGCGCGGTATTCAGGCGCACCTCGGCATCTTCCAGCGCCTGCATCGAGGTCATGCCGGATGCGCGCAGCGTCTTGTTCCGTTCCAGCATGCGCTGGGCCTGGTCGACCACCTGCTTTGCATTACGCACGCTTTCCTCGCTCGAGGACAGGCTGTCGCGGATCGACGTATCGTCCAGCCGCACCAGCAGGTCGCCTTTCCTGACCGGCTCGCCGTTTTCCTTCAGGACCTGCAGCACGATGGCCGAGACTTCGGCGCGCAGGTCGGCACGGCGCTCCGGCTGGATCGAGCCGGTGATGACGGGACCGGCCGCCAGTGCATTGCTGTGCACGGTCAGAAGATCTTCCGGCGCGATCAGAAGCCTGGCTGTCTTCTTATCCTCCCCTTTCGCGGCCGCATCGGCTGCACCGGGTGGTTTTCCGCAGGCGACGAGGCTCGTGGCGACGGCGAGAGCGATCAGGGTATTTCGCAACATGAAGATCTCCGAGAGTTTTGGACTGCTGAGCTTATTGAGTGACAGCTTGAACAGCGAGCAATTGGACTGCGTTATGTTTTTTGTATGACCGGGAGCGCCGAGTATGTCCAGTGCGGCAGGCAGTGTCAATTCACCCGGGCCAGACTGCGGGAAAATGTGGCTGGACTGCTGAAAATCATGGACAGACTGCAGAGACGTTCCCGGACGGCCGGACGACCGGCGAGCCGGACGCTATTGCGGCGGACGTCCGCGCTGTCCGCCGCGGCAGTTTCCCTGCGCCGGGAATGGTCGCCCAGCCTGGTCCGTTCAGCCACGAGCGAACAGCGCGAATACCAGGTGGCCGATGGCGACGCCGGTTGCCAGGCCGCCGCAGATTTCAACCACCGTGTGGCCCATCCGTTCGCGCAGCCAGCGATGGGCCGGCCGCCCCTCGGCCAGCGCGTTGATCGCCGCCGCCTGGCGGCCCACGTGCTGGCGCAGGCTGTTGGCGTCGATGATCACGATGAAACACAGCGTGACCGCCACGCCGAACGCAGGATGGCCGATTCCCTCGCGCAGCGCGATCAGCGTTGCCATGCTGGACACCACGGCGCTGTGATTGCTGGGAAAGCCGCCATTGCCCACCAGATTGAACGCCCATTTTCGGGCGCGGATACTGTTGATCAGGAATTTGATCGGGCCGACAGTGATCCAGGTGAGCAGCGGTGTGACGAGATAGGCGATATCCATGAGTAACTTCCGAATTCCTTTTTGGCAATTCTTCATTATCGCAGAAGCCGGCTCCCCGAAGGAAGCGGCTCAAGTAAAATCGGCCGGGTGCTGTTTTATTTTCTTTTATAACTAATAACTAATCATGAAGGATGGGGCATGAAGCATTTCAGGATTTCAATCATCGTCACGGTGGTGTTAATGATAGTGGCCTGCTGGTGGGGTTATAGCCAGCGCGGCATCGCGGGATTGTTCTCGGCGCTGTGGATTACCGGCGTGCTGGGGATCATGGAGGTGTCGCTGTCGTTCGATAACGCCGTGGTCAACGCTTCCGTGCTGAAGGACTGGAACGCGTTCTGGCAGAAGCTGTTCCTGACCGTCGGTATCCTGATCGCCGTGTTCGGCATGCGGCTGGTGTTCCCGCTGGCGATCGTCGCGGTCGCCACCGGACTGGACCTGTTCCAGGTGTGGACCATGGCGACCACGCAGCCGAACGAATATTCCCGCCACCTGATGGACGTGCATGCCGAGGTGGCGGCATTCGGCGGCGCGTTCCTGCTGCTGGTGTTCCTGAACTTCATGTTCGACGAGGAAAAGGAAGTGCACTGGCTGGGCTGGTTCGAGAAAGCCGCGGCAAAGATTGGCACCGGCAGCCTGTCGGTCCTGCTGGCGCTGCTGGCGATCCTCGTCTGCGTCGAACTGGTGGAGGAAACGCATCGCTTCGCCGTGCTATATGCCGGTATCTCGGGCATCGCGATCTACCTGGGCGTCAAATGGCTGTCCGGACTGCTGGAAGAGAAAGAGCATGTCGGGGAAGGAACCGGAGAGATCGGCAAGGCGGTGCAGCGCGGCAGCATCGGCGGCTTCCTGTACCTGGAAGTGCTCGATGCATCGTTCAGCTTCGATGGCGTGATCGGCGCATTCGCGATCACCAGCGACGTGGTCATCATCATGCTGGGGCTGGCGATCGGGGCGATGTACGTGCGCTCGCTGACTGTTTACCTGGTGCACAAGGGCACGCTGGACGAATTCATCTACCTGGAACACGGCGCGCATTACGCCATCGGCATCCTGGCGGTGATCATGCTGGCCAGCGTGCGATATCACGTGCCAGAATGGTTTACCGGCCTGTCGGGGGTAGCGTTCATCGTGGTGTCACTGTACTCGTCGGTGAAGTACCGCAAACGGATGGTGATGCAGTAAGATCGCAGCATTTCAACTCTGACCAGCCCGCCATGATACGACGCACCCGACGTTCCCCCTTCCTGATCCTCATCGGCCTGCTGGTCGTGGCCGCCCTGCTGTTCTGGGTATGGGCCATGGCCGCGCTCAATTTCTCGTACTCCGAAGGCGAGCGCAACGGCTTCCTGCAGAAATTCTCCAAGGTGGGCTGGTTCTGCAAGACATGGGAAGGCGAGATGCTGCTGACCTCGATGCCGGGCGCGATCCCGGAGAAATTCCACTTCAGCGTGCGCGACGAGCAGGTGGCCCGCAACCTGTCGGCCGCGATGGGCAAGCGCGTGACGCTGACCTACGCCCAGCACAAGGGCGTACCAACCAACTGCTTCGGCGAAACCGAGTACTACATCGAGAAAGTGCTGGTGCAGTAGCCGGTAGAAACGAAAACTGGGGACAGACCCTGTTTTTCAGGAAACAAAAGGGCTGCCGTCTCCGGCAGCCCTTTTGTTTGATTGGCAACGCTAGAAAGCGGCTCGGCCAGGATCGTTGTTGAACACCCGGCCCGTCCCTGCCTCGGCATTGTTGTCTCAAAAACAGGGTCCGTCCCCAGTTTTTAATTGCCTGAAAAACAGGGTCCGTCCCTATTTTCGAATTGCCTGAAAAACAGGGTCCGTCCCTATTTTCGGGTTCGTCCCTATTTTCAAGCTTGCAGCTTGCGCTGCACGGCGTTCAGCGAGCGCTGGGCGGCTTCGTAGCGGGCGGTTTCCTGTTCCAGCAGCGCCTGTTTTGCGGCGGCCAGCGCGGCGGTGGTGTCGGCGGCCTTGCGCTGCATGGCCGCATGGGCCCGGGCCGCTTCCAGCAATTCCTGCTGGTGCGCCGCCTTGTCGCGCGAGGCCGCGGCGGCAGCCGATTCCAGCATTTCCCGTTCACGCAGCATGGCGGCCGCGGCCAATTCGGCATCGGCACGTTCACGCGCGGTGGTGGCGATCGCGATTTCCGAGCCCATCCGGCTTTCGATCGCGCGCGCGGTCTCTTCCTCGGCCGCGGCGGCTGCCTGCTGCTGCACCGTCTGCTGTTCCAGCAGCGCCAGCGCGGCTTCTTCGCGGGCAATGAAAGCACGTTCCGCTTCGATCTGCGCTTGCACGGCCGCCGCCTTGGCCAGTTCGGTGCGAGCCCGCTCGCGGTGCACTTCGGACAGCTCGGCGCCGAGACGGGCCTGCGCCGCGGCGGCCTGGGCAGCCTCTTCCTTCTGTTGCACTTCCACTTCGCACTGTTCGGCCATCATCGCCAGCGCGGCAGCCTCTTCGCGGATCGCCTCGGCGCGCCGCAGGTCCGCAGCGGCATGGCGGGCGGAAGCCTCGGCCTGCTCGCGTTCGGCCGCGGCCCGCGCCTCGGCGGCGGCGGTGGCGCGCTCTTCCTCGGCCAGCCGCACCTTCAGCGCGGCGATCGCTTCCTGCTCGGCGGCGGCACGGGTGTGCTCTGCTGCCAGCAGGCGCTCGGCTTCGCCGGCCTTCCGGCGCGCCAGCTCATTGGCGGCATCGAGTGCCGACGCGTGCTCGGCCAGCGTGGCCACTTCAGCGCTTTCGGCATCGTTTTTCTCACGCGCCAGCCGGGTGGCGTCCCGCGACAGTTCGGCCCGCTCATCGGCGAGCCGGGCGGCACGCGCCTGCTCCTCGGCCTCGGCACGAGCGGCTTCGGCGGCGGCCTGTTCGGCCTGCTGGCGCAGTTTTGCCTGTTCAGTAGCGTGGCGCTCGGCATCGAGCTTGCCGCGCGCATCGAATTCGGCCTGCTGTTCCGCTTCCACGCGCCCCAGCGCCACCGCATGCAATTCGCGGTCGGCCGCGATGCGCGCCTCGGTGGCGGCAATGATGCGGGCATCGGCATCGCGGCGCGCCTGCGCCGTCGTTGCCGCCATCGCTTCCAGGCGTTCGCGGTGCTGGGCGGCATCGCGGATTTCCTTTTCCGTCTGCAAACGCAGGTGCAGCGACATCGCGGCACTGCGGTCCGACTCGGCTTTCGCCAGCGCGATCGCTTCGCGTTCCTGCTCCAGGTGGGCCAGCGCGCGCGCTTCTTCGGCCGCATGGACCTCGGCGGCAGCGCGGGCAAACGCCGATTCCAGCGCCACGTGATCGGCGCGCTCGCGCTGGCGGGTCGCTTCCAGTGCTTCGGCCTCGGCTTCGGCCAGTTGCTGCGCGGTCTGCCGCGCCGAATAGGCATGGCGCTCCCGCTCACGCGCCAGCGTGGCCATGCGCGCATCGGCGGTGGCGATACCGATCACTTCCTCTTTCGCGGCCTGCACGGCAGCCACGCGTTCGGCGGCCTGCAGTCGGGCCTGCTGCGTCTGCTTTTGCAATTCGTCGGCGGCCTGGGCCGCCTGTTCGGCCAGGTGCGCCTCCGCTTCCATCTGCTCGGTGGCGCGGCGGCGCGTTTCCTCCTCGGCACGGGCACGCCCTTCGGCGGCCTGGCGGATCTGGTTGTCGGCTTCCACGCGTGCGCGCAGTTCGGCGGTTTCCTGCTTGACCGCTTCCAGCTTGGCCACACTGGCCTGGGCGGCGGCACGCAGGCTTTCCAGCCGCTCGCGGTTGGCGGCAATCACGTCCTCGGCGGCCTGGGCATTCTGCAATGCCACGGCGGCCGCGGCGGTATCCATCGCGGCACGGTCCTCGGCCAGCGAGCGGGCGCGCGCCTCGGCATGGGCCCGGCTCTCGGCCGCGCAGGCCGCCTTGGCTTCCGCTTCCACCCGCGCGATGGCCTGCTGGATGGCGCGCATCTCCGCTTCGGCGCGGTCCGGTTTTACCGCGCTATTGGCTGCTTCGGCCGGCTCGGCCAGGTCGTGGTCGGCGTCATCGGCGGAGTAGGCGACGTGCAGGGGGTGGGCCAGTTGTGCTTGCATGACAGTCTCGCTCGAAGGTTACGGGATTTCCGAGCTGCCATTATCCCGGCCGTTCGCGCACGGCCAGCGCTGGATCAGAGCGGGATTTCCCCGCCTGTTCGCCGCTTGCGGCGGATCAGGCCGGCCACAGCGGCGGCTCATCCATCAATGCCACCTGCTCGCGCAATTCGAGGATGCGGTCTTGCCAGTAGCGCTGCGTGTTAAACCATGGGAACGCGGCGGGAAAGGCCGGATCGTCCCAGCGCCGCGCCAGCCAGGCGGCATAGTGCATCAGCCGCAGCGTGCGCAGCGCCTCCACCAGGTGCAGCTGGCGCGGATCGAACTCCATGAAATCCTCGTAGCCGGCCAGGATGTCGGACAGTTGCCGCACCATCTCGTGCCGCTCGCCGGACAGCATCATCCACAGATCCTGCACCGCCGGCCCCATGCGCGCATCGTCGAAATCGACGAAGTGCGGCCCGGCATCCGTCCACAGCACGTTGCCGCCATGGCAATCGCCGTGCAGGCGCAGCAGCGGCAGGTCGCCCGCCCGGTCGTAGCAGCGGTGGATGCCGTCCAGCGCCTGGGCAGCCACGCTGCGGTAAGGCTCGATCAGTTCCGGGGGCAGGAAATCATTGGCCAGCAGGTAGTCGCGCGATGCGATGCCGAAGGTGTCGATGTCGAGCGCCGGCCGCTCGGCAAACGGGCGCGTCGCGCCGACGGCGTGGATGCGGCCGATGAAGCGGCCCGTCCATTCCAGCACATCGGGATCGGACAGCTCGGGCGCCCTGCCCCCATGCCGCTCGAAGACGGCAAAGCGGAAGCCGGCGAACCCGTGCAGCGTGCGGCCGTCGATCGCCAGCGGCGGCACGGCGGGAATCTCCTGGCCGTGCAACTCGGCCAGGAAAGCGTGTTCCTCGAGGATCGCGGCGTCGCTCCAGCGTTCCGGCCGGTAGAATTTGACGACGACGGGCTTGCCATCCTCGATGCCCACCTGGTACACGCGGTTCTCGTAGCTGTTCAGTGCCAGCAGGCGGCCGTCGCCGTACAGGCCGACAGCGGCCAGCGCATCGAGCACGCAATCGGGGCCGAGTGCGGAAAATGGATGTGTGGTTGGATTGGCCATCCCGCATTGTAAGGCGGCGGACCTCGCCACGGCATGGCGACCCGCGTATACTGTCGGATTACTTTAGAAGAAAGCACATCCATGCAACTCGACCAGCCACTCTCCGAAAAAGAACTCGACGACCTGGACCAGTTCCTGCTGGGCGAGCGCACGCCCGAGGATGCGATGACGCTCGACCACCTGCACGGCTACATGACGGCCATCGCGATCGGTCCGGAAACCATCATGCCGGCCGAGTGGATCCCGCGCATCTGGGGCGACGACGGCAAGCAGGTGCCGAAATACAAGAACGACAAGGAAGCGGACCGCATCTTCAACCTGATCATGCGCTTCTATAACGAAGTGACCATCACCTTCGAGGTGGCGCCGAAGGAATTCGAGCCGCTGTTCGTCGAATATGAGGAAGACGGCAAGCCGCTGATGAATGCCGAAGCGTGGTGCTGGGGCTTCTGGGAAGGCATGGAACTGCGCCCCGGCTCGTGGGACGAGATCTGGGATTCCGAGATCGGCGCCCTGATGCGCCCGATCTACCTGCTGGGTGCCGACGAGATCGAGGAAGACGAATTGCCGGAAGTGGAAGACCCGCTGAAGGCGCACAAGCTGGCACTGGAAATCGAAGCGAACCTGCCGGCGATCCACAAGTTCTGGATCCCGCGCCGCAAGGCACCGGTGACGACCGTCAAGCGCGAAGAGCCGAAGGTGGGCCGCAACGACGACTGCCCTTGCGGCAGCGGCAAGAAGTACAAGAAGTGCTGCGGCACGGAAGCAGCCAGCTGACGCCAGGCAAGCCACCCCGCGGCGGCGCACGGCAGATTGTCAAGCGTGCCGCCCGGCTTGTACCGTGCAAGTGTTGCACCGATACATGAATCTTCGATACCTCGGCCGGCATGGGGCAACCCGCTGCTAGAATTGGCTTTTCGCCAACTTCTTGATCGAGGAAAGAACCACCATGCCCAGACTACCAGCACTCGGCGTACTTTTTTGCAGCCTCCTGGCGGTAACCCATGTTCACGCGGCGCCGCTCACGCTGACGACGCATGCGAAAGGCGATGCCGGTGTATTCGAGCTCTGGGACTATAACGGCCTCGGCGATATCCAGGGAACGGGACCATTCGAGCTGACGCTGTCGACCACCATCGACACTGCGGGCGGGACGGGAAATTTCAGCACGCTCGCGGACATCGATATCGGCCTGACCTATGGCGGCGTGACACGGCACACAACGATCAACGACCTTATCTTTGTCGGTACCTCCGCCGGCACCGATGGCGCCGGCAACGCGGCGACCGTGCTGAGCATTTCCTTCGACGAGTTCCGCTGGTCGAACTGGGGCGTGACGATGGACCTGTCCCAGCGGCTGGTATTTTCACCCGAGGTGCTGCCGCTGGGCCAGTTGCCATCCTACGCCAGCGTACCGCTGCAGCCCGTCACGGGCGAAGTCTCGATGGGCTTCACGTACAACAACGACGTCATCACCCTCGGCCTGGGCCGCGGCGAAGGAGCCATCACGCAGGCAGGCTTCCAGATCACCAGCGCGGTTCCCGAACCGGGCAGCCAGGCGATGATGCTTGCCGGGCTGGCCGTGTTCGGCGCGGCGGCCAGCCGGCGGCGCTCGCGTACCGTCGACGCCTGACGCCATATGCCTCCCGCGCATGGCGTCGCGTGGCGGGAGAGCGGCATCACGGCTCGCGCATTACAGCTTAATGAAGTGCTCGCGGTAGTACTTCAGTTCCTCGATCGACTCGAGGATGTCGGCCAGCGCGGTATGCTTCTGCGCCTTCTTGAAGCCGGACACCACTTCCGGCTTCCAGCGCCGGCACAGTTCCTTCAGCGTCGACACGTCCACGTTCCGGTAATGGAAAAACGCTTCCAGTTGCGGCATGTAGCGCACCATGAAGCGGCGGTCCTGGCCGATGGTGTTTCCGCACATCGGCGATTTGCCTTTCGGCACCCACTGCTTCATGAAAGCGATGTATTCCTCCACGGCCTGTTCTTCCGAGACCGTGGACGCCTTGACACGGTCGATCAGCCCGGACCGGCCGTGCGTGCCCTTGTTCCAGGAATCCATCGCATCGAGCGTGGCGTCGGACTGGTGGATCGCCAGCACGGGCCCTTCGGCCAGCACGTTCAGGTGCATGTCGGTGACGACCATCGCCACTTCGATGATGCGGTCGGTATCGGGTTCCAGGCCCGTCATTTCCATGTCGACCCAGACCAGGTTCATTTCGTTGGGGCGCTGCTGCTGGGGGGCGACCGGAGTGGTGACGGAAGTATCGTTCGCTTGTGACATAATTCTCTCTTGGCCAGACTAAACCGCCATTTTCTCACAGGCATAGAATGTATTCACACGGGTTTTCATTATTGTTTGCCGCCTTTCTGGTGCTCACGCTGGCCGTCCGTTTCTGGCTGGCGTCGCGCCAGCTGCGGCACGTGCTGGCCAATCGCGGCGCGGTTCCCGCCGAATTCGCCGCCACGATTCCGCTGGCGGCACACCAGAAAGCGGCCGACTACACGATCGCGCGCACCAGGTACGGCATCGTGACGATGTTCGTCAATGCCGTGGTGCTGGTGGGCTTTACGCTGCTGGGTGGCCTGCAATGGCTGTCGGTACAGGTGTTCGGGCTGACCGGCGGCGGCATGGCATACCAGATCGGCCTGCTGGTGGCGTTCGCCGCGATCTCGGGACTCATCGACGTGCCGATCGACTGGTATCGCCAGTTCCGCCTCGAGGAGCGCTTCGGTTTCAACAAGATGACACCCGGCCTGTTCCTGGCCGACATGGTCAAGGGCCTGCTGCTGGCCCTGGTGCTCGGCCTGCCACTGGCGTGGATCGTGCTGACACTGATGTCCAGTGCCGGCGAACTGTGGTGGCTGTATGCATGGTTCGTGTGGAGCGGTTTCCAGCTGTTGATGATGGTGCTGTTCCCCACCGTGATCGCGCCGCTGTTCAACAAGTTCACCCCGCTGGCCGACGAAACGCTCAAGGCGCGCATCGAAGGCCTGATGAAACGGGTCGGCTTCGCTTCGAAGGGCCTGTTCGTGATGGATGGTTCGAAGCGCAGCGCGCACGGCAACGCGTATTTTTCCGGCTTCGGCGCGGCCAAGCGCATCGTGTTCTTCGACACGCTGCTGGCGCGCCTGGCCCCGCAGGAAATCGAGGCGGTGCTGGCACACGAACTGGGGCACTTCAAGCTGAAACACATCGTCAAGCGCATCGCGCTGATGTTCGCGCTGTCGCTGGCATTCCTGGCGCTGCTCGGCTGGCTGAAGAACCAGATGTGGTTCTACACCGGCCTGGGTGTGTCGCCGCTGATCGCCCCCGGCCAGGGCAACGATGCGCTGGCGCTGATCCTGTTCATGCTGGCATTGCCCGTGTTCACGTTCCTGTTCGGGCCACTGGCCTCGCTCAGCTCGCGCAAGCACGAATTCGAGGCCGACGCTTTTGCCGCGCAGCACACAGACGCACGCGACCTGGTATCGGCGCTGGTCAAGATGTACGAGGATAATGCGTCGACGCTGACGCCCGACCCGCTGCACTCGGCCTTCTACGACTCGCACCCGCCGGCATCGGTGCGCATCCAGCATCTGCATCGGCACCCGAACATGGCGCACGCATGATCACGCACGCCGACCAGTTGCGCAGCCTGCACTGCGCCCACGCCACGGACCCGCTGGACGCGGCGGAGGCGGCCCGCCTGCTGTCCCTGCTCGATGGCTGGGCCATCGATGCCGGCCGCCTGACGCGGGCCTACGGCTTCAAGGATTACTACCAGACGATGGCCTTCGTGAATGCCATCGCCTACATCGCCCACTGCGAAGACCATCACCCGGAACTGGTGGTGGGCTACAGGAATTGCGTGGTGCGCTTCGATACCCATTCGGTGAAAGGATTATCCCTGAACGATTTCATTTGCGCCGCCAAGGCGGACACGCTGGTACGGGTGGCGGGCCACCCATGAAAAAGGAACAGCGCACCGGCCTCATCATCGCGGCGCATGGCCGCCATTACCTGGCCGAAGCGGACGGCACGCGGCTGCAATGCGTCACGCGCGGCAAGAAGACCAACGTCGCCGTCGGCGATATCGTCGACCTGACGCTGACCTCCCCCGACCAGGCCGTGATCGACAGGATCCAGGAGCGCAAGACGCTGCTGTACCGCTCCGATCAATACAAATCGAAGCTGCTGGCGGCGAACGTGACGCAGCTGTTCATCGTGGTCGCCACCGAACCCGGCTATACCGACGACCTGGTGTCGCGCGCCCTGGTCGCGTCCGAAGCGGCGGGCATTTCCGCCCGGCTGATCCTGAACAAGGTCGATGTCACGGAAAACCTCGACAGGACCCGTGCCCGCCTGGAGATGTACACGGCGATGGGCTACCCGGTCCACGAGGTATCGGCGAAAGGCCGGCCGCAGGAAACCATCGACGCGCTGGCGCCGCTGCTGGGCAACCAGTCGACGATCCTGATCGGCCAGTCCGGCATGGGCAAGTCTTCCCTGATCAACCTGCTGGTCCCGGGCGCCGACATCGCCACCCGCGAGATCTCGGCGGCGCTCGATACCGGCAAGCACACCACCACATTTACCCGCCTGTACCACCTGGACAGCCATGCCACGGTGATCGACTCGCCCGGCTTCCAGGAATTCGGCCTGTATCACCTTTCCGAAGGCATGCTGGAACGGGCGTTCCGCGATTTCCAGCCTTACCTGGGCAGCTGCAAGTTCTACAACTGCCGGCACCTGATCGAACCGCAGTGCGGCGTGCTCGATGCCGTGCGCGCCGGGAAGATCGCCAAGATGCGGCACGAGCTGTACGGGCAGCTGCTGCACGAATCGGCGCAAACGCTCTACTGACCATGGACCTGTTCGCCGGCGACGACGCGATAGCGCAGTGGGAGCTGGCCTTGCCGGGGCTGTCCGGCGCGGCGCGCCTGCCGGTGCTGGTGGCGCTGGCCTGGCACCTGCGCCAGCGCGACACCGGCCGCGCCGGCGCGCTGGCCGACGAAGCCGAAGCCCTGCTGCCGGAAGCGGATGCCGCCGCGCGCGGCGCGCTCGCCGCCAGGCTGCAATTGTTGCGCGCCGAGATGCGCTGGCTGATGGGCGAGCTCGATCGCGCGCAGTCGATGGCCGAATCGGCCCGCGATGCGTTCCGCGCCGCCGACGACATGGCCGGCTGCGCGGACGCGCACTGGCTGTGCGCCTGGATCGCCGTGGACCGCGGCGATCACGCCTGCCGCGACCAGGAACTGGAGCGCTGTGCCGCCGCGGCGCATGCCGCCGTGCATGTACCCGGCAATGCCGACCGGGCGGCGATCGCGGAAGCGGCCAGCGCCCGCTGGGCGGTGCTGCGCGACCTGGACACGGCGCGTGCCCGCTGGGGAGAACACTTCGCGCCGGATGTGGCGCGGCCGCCGGCGCTGGACTGCTGGGTCCACGACTTTCTCGCCATGGCTGCCAGCCAGTCCAGCGATTTCGCCGGCGCCGCACGCCACTACCTGCGCACCTACGAGGCCGCGCTGGCGACGGGCCAGGTGCGCACGGCCATCATCGCCGCCACCAATATCGGTGAAAAATTCTCCAACCTGAACGATCACCACGCCGCGCTCGAATGGATGCAGCGCGCGCTCGACACGGCGCGGCCGAAGGGTTGGCCGCGCAGCACGGCGGCGGCGCTGCTGCACACCGGCGACACGCTGCGCCGGCTGGGGCGGCTCGATGCCGCCGGCGAGCTGCTGCGCGAAGCCCTGGACCTGCTGCAGCCCTATGCGAACAGCCGCCTGTACGCGATCGCGCTGCAGTACACAGGCGACCTGTGCCTGGCGCAAAGCGACTACCAGGGGGCGCTGGCGGCCTTCGAACAGCTGTCGCTGCGCGCCGATGCACTCGACCAGGCCGACTTCCGGATGGTGGCACGGCGCGGCTGCGCCCATGGCCTGTGCTTCCTCGGCCGGCCCGCCGAGGCGATGGTGCTGGCGCAGGAGGCGATCGGCCTGGCCGCCGGCCATCACAACCTGTACAACCAGGTGGCCGGGCTGCGCGTGCTGGCACTGATCCACGGCAGGCACGCCCTGCCCGGCCCCGTTGGCATGCGCGAAGCCAGCCCGGCGCTGCATTACCTGCGCCAGGCACTGCAGGTGGCCGCCACGATCGACGGCTACATCGTCCCGGGCGACCTGTACGACGCGCTGGCCGAGCAATACGCCCGCGTGGGCGATTATCGCGAAGCGTACCTGACGGCGCGCGCCGCCAGCGCCGCGCGCGAGAAGACCCACAGCCAGGAGGCGACGCGGCGCGCCATCGCGATGCAGTTGCACCGGCAAACCGAGAAGGCGCGCGCCGAGGAACGGCACCACCGCGCGCTGGCGGTGTCAGAGGCGGAGCGCGCCGAGCTGCAGCAGCAGACCAGCGCCATCCTGCAGCGCCTGTCCGCGATCGGCCAGGAAATCACCATGCACCTGGACGCCGATGGCATCTACGACGTGCTGAGCCGCTATGTGCATGCGCTGCTGCCCGCCTATGCCTTTGCGATCGTGCTGCAGGCGCCGGACGGCGCCACGCTGGCACTGGCATTCGGCATCGAAGCAGGTGCGCCGCTGGCGCCGTTCACCATCGCGCCGGACGACGAGACCGCCTGGAGCCGGCGCTGTGTGCGCGAGCGGCGCGAAATCGCGGTGGACGACCTGGCTCGTCATTCCCCGGCCGTGGACGGCTGCGCGCAGTGCGCCAGCGCGCTGTTCGCGCCACTGCTGGTGGGCGAGCGCGTGCTGGGGGCGATGACCGTGCAGGCACGCCAGCGCGCCGCGTACGGCGAACGGGAACGGCTGATCTTCCGCACGCTGTGCGCCTATGGCGCCATCGCGCTCGACAACGCGCAGGCGTACCGCCAGTTGCAGGAAGCGCAGTCGCAGCTGGCGGCGCAGGAAAAGCTGGCCGCGCTGGGCGCGCTGATGGCCGGCGTGGCGCACGAATTGAACACGCCGATCGGCAACAGCCTGCTGATCGCCAGCACGCTGGAACAGAGAACGCTCGAACTGGAGAACGCCCTGAACGGGCCCGGCCTGCGCCGTTCCGAACTGGCCGCCTACATCGACGATGCCCGCAAGGCGTCGGAACTGGTCATGCGCGGCCTGCACAGTGCCGCCGACCTGGTTGCCAGCTTCAAGCAGGTAGCGGTGGACCGCACCACCGAACAGCGCCGCCGTTTCCAGCTGCACCAGGTTACGCACGAGATCGTGGCCACGATGATGAACCGGATCCGCGCTTCCGGGCACCGGATCGGTTTCCATGTACCGGAAGGGATCGAGCTGGACAGCTATCCCGGCCCCTTCGGCCAGGTCATCACCAACTTCATCAATAACGCGCTGCTGCACGCCTTCGACAACCGCGCGGGCGGCACCATGCAGCTGACGGCCAGCGCCGGGCCGGACGGCAAGGCCGTCATCGTGTTCGAGGACGACGGCGCCGGCATCGCGCCGGAGCACCTGTCGCGCATCTTCGATCCATTCTTCACCACCCGGCTGGGCCGGGGCGGCAGCGGCCTCGGGCTATCGATCAGCTACAACATCGTCACCGGCCTGCTCGGCGGGCAGATCGCGGTGGCCAGCAGCGGCGCCGGTACCGCATTCACGGTGGAGCTGCCGCTGGTGGCGCCGCACAACGATCCGGAACGCCAGCCGCCGATCTATTAGTCCCCGGCAAAACCCCTTATAATGATTTGCCAACTTGCCGCGAAGGCCCGGCCATCCGGCGAGCCGATTCAAGTGTGCAGCACCATCGCGCCGCCCAATCCGTTGTGAATATGTCTACAAAACCGATCAAGCATTATCTCCAGTTTTCCGACTTCACCCTCGAAGAGTACGAATACGTGATCGAACGCGCGCACATCATCAAGCGCAAGTTCAAGAACTACGAGATCTATCACCCGCTGATCGACCGCACGCTGGTGATGGTGTTCGAGAAGAATTCCACCCGCACGCGCCTGTCGTTCGAGGCCGGCATGCACCAGCTGGGCGGTGCCGCGATCTACCTGAACACGCGCGATTCTCAACTGGGCCGCGGCGAACCGGTGGAAGATGCGGGCCAGGTCATGTCCCGCATGTGCGACATCATCATGGTGCGCACGTTCGGCCAGGAGATCATCGAGCGTTTCGCCGCCAATTCGCGGGTGCCCGTGATTAACGGCCTGACCAACGAGCACCACCCATGCCAGGTGTTTGCCGACATCTTCACCTACTACGAGCACCGCGGCCCGATCGCGGGCAAGACGGTGGCCTGGGTGGGCGACGCCAACAACATGCTGTATTCGTGGCTGCAGGCGGCCGAGGTGTTCGGCTTCCATGTCAACGTGTCCACGCCGAAGGGCTACGACATGGACATGTCGCTGGTCTCCACCAACCGCTTCACGCTGTTCGACAATCCGTCGGACGCCTGCGCGGGCGCCCACCTGGTCAATACCGACGTGTGGACCAGCATGGGCTACGAAGAAGAAAACGCCGCGCGCCTGAAAGCCTTCGACGGCTGGATCGTCGATGGCGCCAAGATGGCGCGCGCGGCCCCGGACGCACTGTTCATGCACTGCCTGCCCGCGCACCGCGGCGAGGAAGTCGCGGCGGAAGTCATCGACGGCCCGCAGTCGGTGGTGTGGGACGAAGCGGAAAACCGCCTGCACATCCAGAAGGCGCTGATCGAATACCTGCTGCTGGGCCGCCTCGACAGCAAGTAAGACATCGCGAAAGCCATCCATGATCGACCACATTGGAATCATCGTCACCGATTTTGCCAACAGCCGCGCGTTCTACCAGAAAGCGCTGGCACCGATCGGCTATGCCATGCTGATGGAACTGGGCCCGGAGATCACGGGTACCGTTCGCGTAGCTGGCTTCGGCGAGGACCGGAAGCCCGACTTCTGGATCTCGGAAGCGGCACCCGGCAGATCCGCTGGCAATGCGGAACACGGCCACGTGCACGTTGCGTTGCGCGTCGCCAGCCGCGCGCTGGTCGACGCGTTTTACGCGGCGGCGCTGGCGGCCGGAGCGCGCGACAACGGCGCACCGGGCATCCGCGCCCACTATCACCCTAATTATTATGGCGCCTTCGTGCTGGACCCGGACGGGCACAACATCGAAGCGGTCTGCCACGATCCTGTTTGAATGTAGATTGGAATTGCAATGAGCGACATTAAGAAAGTAGTCCTCGCCTACTCCGGCGGCCTGGACACCTCCGTCATCCTGAAGTGGCTGCAGGATAACTACCACTGCGAGATCGTCACCTTCACGGCCGACCTGGGCCAGGGCGAGGAACTGGAACCGGCACGCGCCAAGGCGCTGAAGTTCGGCATCAAGCCGGAAAACATCTACATCGACGACGTGCGCGAGGAATTCGTGCGCGACTTCGTGTTCCCGATGTTCCGCGCCAACACCGTGTACGAAGGCGAATACCTGCTGGGCACGTCGATCGCCCGCCCGCTGATCGCCAAGCGCCTGATCGAGATCGCCAACGAGACCAACGCCGACGCGATCTCGCACGGCGCCACCGGCAAGGGCAACGACCAGGTGCGCTTCGAACTGGGCGCCTACGCGCTGAAGCCGGGCGTGAAAGTGATCGCGCCGTGGCGCGAGTGGGACCTGCTGTCGCGCGAAAAGCTGCTGAAATACGCCGAGGATGCCGGCATCGCCGTCGACATGAAGCACAAGAACGGCGGCGCGCCCTATTCGATGGACGCCAACCTGCTGCACATCTCGTTCGAAGGCCGTCACCTGGAAAATCCGAGCGCCGAAGCCGAGGAATCGATGTGGCGCTGGACCGTGTCGCCGGAGGCGGCACCGGACCAGGCCGAGTACCTCGACATCGAATACGAGAAGGGCGACATCGTGGCCCTGAACGGCAAGCGCATGAGCGCGGCCGAAGTGCTGACGGAGCTGAACCGCGTGGGCGGCAAGCACGGCATCGGCCGCCTCGACCTGGTCGAGAACCGCTATGTGGGCATGAAGTCGCGCGGCTGCTATGAAACGCCGGGCGGCACCATCATGCTGAAGGCGCACCGCGCGATCGAATCAATCACGCTGGACCGCGAAGTGGCGCACCTGAAGGACGACCTGATGCCGCGCTACGCCTCGCTGATCTACAACGGCTACTGGTGGGCACCGGAGCGCGTGGCGCTGCAGACGCTGATCGACCACACGCAGCAGACCGTGAACGGCTGGGTACGCGTCAAGCTGTACAAGGGCAATGTCATCGTCGTCGCGCGCGATTCGAAGACCGACTCCCTGTTCGACCAGACCATCGCCACGTTCGACGAAGATGGCGGCGCGTACAATCAGGCCGACGCCGGCGGCTTCATCAAGCTCAATGCGCTGCGCATGCGCATCGCGGCCAACGCCCGCATCAAGCGCGGCCAATAAGCCATCCTTCGGGAAACGAGGGCTGCCGGGTGGCAGCCCTTTTTACTTCCGCCGTGCTCGCCCCACACGCGGAAAGTGATACATTGCCCACGACACGAACTCTTCGGAGGCGACAAGAACGATGATCCAGAACATGAGCATCAAGAACAAGCTGTACGCCAGCTTCGGCGCGATCCTGGCGATCCTGCTGATTTTGCTGGTGCTGGCCTACAACAACTTCTCCCGCCTGTCGGAGGCCAACGAGTGGGACCGGCATACCATGCAGGTACTGCACGCGATCGATGGGGTCAGCCTCGCCGTGATGGAAGTGCAGGCTGAAACCCGCGGCTTCTACCTGACCGGCGCCGAGGCGCGCATGACCAGGGTGCGTGCCGAGCTGGCCAGGGTGCCCGCCGCGGTCGCCGCGCTGCAGAAGCTCGTTGCCGACAATCCGCCGCAGCTGGCGCGCGTGCGCCAGCTTGAAACGTTGATCAACGCGTGGGTGCGCGATGTGATCGAGCCGCAGACCGCGCGCCGCGCGCAGCTGGGCGACGCGCCGGGCGCCGCCGACGTCATCGGCCGCATGCCGCAGTTCCAGCAGGGCAGCCCTGCCGTGAACGCGGTGCACGCGCTGCTCGACCAGGCGCGTGCGGAGGAAAACAGCCTGCTGGCGGAACGCTCGCAAGCCGCCACCGAACTGCGGCGCGACATGAACCTGGTACTGCTGGCCGGTGGTGCCGTCAGCGTGCTGCTGGGCATGCTGATCGTCTGGCTGCTCACCCAGGCGATCATGGGTCCGCTGAACAACCTGACCAACGTGGTGAGCCGCATCGCATCCGGCGACCAGGGCGCGCGCGTCGAAGTGGTGTCGCGCGACGAACTGGGCCAGGTCGGCATGGAATTCAACCGGATGGCCCAGTCGATCCAGGATAACCAGCAGCGCGAACGGGCGGCCACGGACGAACTGCGCGCGAAAGTCGATTCCCTGCTCGCCGTGGTGTCGCGGGCCGCCTCGGGCGACCTGACCGGCAAGGTGGACATCGGCGGCAGCGACGCCATCGGCCAGCTCGGCCACGGCCTGGCGCGCATGTTCGACAACCTGCGCCTGCTGCTCAACAATGTGCAGAAGGCCGGCATCCAGGTCACCACGTCGGCCACCGAGATCGCCGCGTCGGCCAAGCAGCAGGAGGCCACCGGCGTCGAGCAGGCGCAGACCAGCGTCGAAGTGCTGTCGACCACGAAGGAAATCTCGTCGAACACGTCGCAGCTGCTGAAGACGATGGAAGACGCCACCGCGGTGGCCGACTACACGACGACGGCCACCGCCGAGGCGCAGGAAAACCTGCGCCGCATGGATGCGACCATGCAGAACATGGTCTCGGCCACCGATTCGATCAACGCCAAGCTGGCCGCGCTGTCCGAGAAGGCATCGAACATCAACAGCGTGCTGACGACGATCACGAAGGTGGCGGACCAGACCAACATCCTGTCGCTGAACGCCGCGATCGAGGCCGAAAAGGCCGGCGAGGCGGGCCGCGGCTTCGCGGTGGTGGCCACCGAGATCCGCCGGCTGGCGGACCAGACCTCGGTATCCACCTGGGACATCGAGCAGATGCTCAAGGAGATGCAGTCCGCCGTATCCGCCAGCGTGATGGGCATGGACAAGTTCTCCGAAGAGATCCGCCGCAACGTGGGCGAAGTGCGCGCGGTGACCGACCATCTGTCGGGCATGATGGACCAGGTGCGCAAGCTGGCGCCCCAGTTCGATGCGGTGCTGCAGGGCATGCAGGCGCAGGCGGTGGGTGCGCAGCAGATCTCGGAAACCATGATGCAGCTGAACGATGCCACGCAGCAGACCGTCGAATCGCTGAAGGCCACCAGCGAGGCGGTGCACCAGCTGCAGTACGCGGCCAGCGACCTGCAGACGTCAGTGGCCACGTTCGCGGTCAACGTCTGATCCGGCCGTCATGAAAGTGCTGGTCTTCCACATCGGCGCTGACCGTTATGGACTGCCGCTGGCGGCGATACGGCGCGTGCTGCCGCTGATGGCGCTGAAGGCCCTGCCCGGCGCGCCGGCCGCGGTGGCCGGCCTGATGAACCTGCACGGAGCCAGCATTCCGGTCATCGATATCAGCACGCTGGCCTGCAATACCGGCGCCGCGCGCCGCGTGGACACGCGCATCGTGCTGGTCGACTACACCGGGCCGGACGGCGCCTTGCACGAACTCGGCCTGGTGGCCGAACGCGTGCAGGGCGTGCAGGACGTCGATGACGGCGCGCTGGCGCCGGCCGGCGTGCTGGCAGCGCCCTTCCTCGACCGCGTGGCCGGCGACGGCCAAGGCATCGTGCAACTGGTGGAGCCGGACCGCATGTTGCCCGATGCCCTGCGCGCCCTGCTGTTCCAGGGCGATCCGCGATGAACACGCTGGAGCGGCTGCGCGCGGCCACGGGCATGAACCTGAGCGGCGAAACCGTCGAGCGGGCGGTGCTCGGCCGGATGGCCACCACCGGCATTGCCGACCGCCAGCAGTACGACCAGGGCATCGACGAGACCGAACTGGCGGCGCTGGTGGAACTGGTGGTGGTGCCGGAATCCTGGCTGTTCCGCGATCCGCAGGCATTCGCCGTGGCGGCGGCCTACGCGCAGCGGCGCCTAGCCGCTGGCGAGCGGCAACTGCTGCGCATGCTGTCGATCCCGTGTGCCGGCGGCGAGGAGCCATACACGCTGGCGATGGCGCTGGTCGATGCCGGGGTGCCGCCAACGGCGTTCGCGATCGACGCCGTCGACCTGTCCACCGCCTGCATCGCGCGCGCCCAGGAAGGCATATACGGCCGCAATGCGTTCCGCGGCAAGGAACTGGCCTTTCGCGACCGGCACTTCACGCATGTGGAAGACGATCTGTACCTGATCGACCCAGCGCTGCGGCGGCGGGTGCGCTTCCGCCAGGGCAACCTGCTGGCGAGCGATCTGGCGCCGGCGCGCAGCTACGACGTGATCTTTTGCCGCAACCTGCTGATCTACTTCGACGCCCCGACCACCGCCGCCGCGATCGCGCGGCTGGCCGCGCTGCTGGCCGACGACGGCGTGCTGCTGGCTGGCTACGCCGAGGTGCCGTCGTTCGTGCAGAACGGTTTCACGCCGCTGCCTTACCGCCAGGCGTTCGCGCTGCGCAAGGATGGCGCGCCGGAGGACGGGCCCTATGCCGGCCTGCCCCTGCCGATGAGCGAGGCAGCCGCCGAGCGGCGCCGGCGCCCGCAGCCCGCGGTCCAGCCGCGCGAGCGGCGGGCAGTGCCCCGGCCGGCGGCCCGACCGCCCGCTGCCGTGCCTGCGGCGCCAGCCCATGCCGTCCCGCGCCGTTCAGCCCTGCCGCCGGCCGCACCGCCGCCGATTACGCCGCCAGCGGCGCCGGCGGGCACGCTGGACGAGGCAAGCCGCCTGGCGGACCTGGGCCTGCGGCGCGAAGCGGAAGCGCTGTGCCGCGCGCTGGCGGCACGCGAGCCGGACAACGCCGGCGCCTGGTTCCTGCTGGGACTGCTCACCGAAGATACCGCGCCGGACGAGGCGCAGGCGCACCTGCGGCGCTGCATCTACCTTGCACCGGACCACTACGACGCGCTGTGCCACCTGGCCCTGCTGGCGGGACGGCGCGGCGACGCGGCGGCACGCGACAACCTGCAGGAGCGCGCCGCACGCGTGTGGCGGCGCAGGGCTGGCCAGGCAGGAGGCCAGGCAGGCGGTCGGACAGGAGACAAGGCCGAACCATGAATGGAACGATGAATACAGTCACACCACCGGAACCCCGCCAGCGCAGCACGGACGGCGCCATCGACGACGCCTACCTGCAGGAGTGGGCCGAACACTTCCGCGCTCCGCTTGCCCGCAGCGAGGCCGCCGACGCCTCGGCCGTGGCATTCCGCATCGGCGCCGAATGGCTGGCGCTGCCGACGCCGATGCTGCTGCGCGTCGCGCCCCATGTACTGCCGCACCGGGTGCCGCACCGCACCGCGCGCGGCCTGCGCGGGATCGTCAACGTGGGCGGGCAGCTGCATCCATGCATCGCACTGGCCGACCTGCTCGGCATCGACGCCGACGGCGGCAGCGCGCGTAGCGGGCGCCACACGTTCGCGCGGCTGTTGCTGGTGCAATGGGAAGCGCGTGCCTACGCGCTGCCGGTAGCCGACCTGCACGGCATCGTGCGCTATGCCGAAAGCCGCGTGCAGCCGCCGGCGTCAACCATCAGCAAGGGCCTGCAGCGTTACCTGTCCGGCGTGGTGGCCGAGGGAGAGATGCGCATCGGCCTGCTGGATGCGGCATTGCTGGGGCCACAACTGGCGAGGGCCTTGCGATGAGCGGACCGCGTGCTCCCGACGGCGACCTGTCGCAGTTTTCGATGCTGGAACTGTTCCGCATGGAGGCGGAGAGCCAGACGCAGGCGCTGACGGACTGCCTGCTGTCGGTCGAGCGCCATGCCGATCCGGCGGCGCTCGAAGCGATGATGCGGGCGGCCCACTCGATCAAGGGCGCTGCCGCCATCGTCGGGCTGGACGTGATCGTCCAGCTGTCGCACGGCATGGAAGATGCGTTCATCGCCGCCCAGCACGGCCTGCTGAAACTGAGCCCGAACCGGGTCGACGTGCTGCTGGCCGGCGTGGACCTGATCGTGCAATGCTCGCACCTGCAGGAGAGCGGCCTGCAGGACTGGCTGGCAAAACAGGGCGACACGATCCGGCGCACGATGGACGCGATCCGGAATATCGCGTTCCTGCCCGAGCCGGTGGCCGCGCAGGCCTCGCCGGCTCCTGTATCGGCTCCTGTATCGGCTCCTGCATCGGCTCCGGCTTCCGCGCCGGCCGCAATGCCCGAGCCGGGTTCCGCGGCAGCGGCGCTGCCTGCCGCCGCATCGCTTGCGACCCCTGCCGCCGCGGTGCCCGAACCGGCGCGCGATCCCGCCCCGCCGGCCGCTCCGGCAGAAACGCCGGCACCGCGCGGCAAGCCCGCCGTGCAGTCGGACCGGCTGCTGTCGCTGGCCGGCGAGGCGCGCATCGCGGCGCACCAGATGCAGCCGCTGATCCAGGCGATGCAGCGGCACAAGCGCCACCAGGCCGCGCTGTTCACCGCGCTGGACGATTTGCAGGAAGCGATCGACCGCAGCGGCGACCCGGTACTGCGCGACAAGGTGGCGCAGGTGGTGCACCGCGGCCAGCCGTTGAAACAGTTCATCCTGGCGCACGTGGGCGACATGGAGCAGTACGAACGCCGCCTGCTGAATGTGACGCAAGGCATGGTCGATGAAGTGCTGGCGCTGCGCATGCGGCCATTCCGCGACGGCGTGCATCACTTCCCGCGTATGGTGCGCGACCTGGCCCGCAGCCTGGGCAAGGATGTCCGGCTGGAGATCCGCGGCGAGGACACGCTGGTCGACCGCGATATCCTGGCCCGCATCGAAAGCCCGCTGAACCACATGCTGCGCAATGCCGTCGACCACGGCATCGAAGCACCCGGCGCGCGCGCGCACGCGGGCAAGCCGCCGCACGGCACCATCGTGCTCGAGGCGCGGCACCGCGCCGGCATGCTGAACATCGACATCCATGACGACGGCGCCGGCGTCGATCCGGAGCGCATCCGCGCCGCCGTGGTGGCGCGCCGCATGGCCGCGCAGGCGATGGCCGACACGATGTCGCACGCGGAGCTGATGCAGTTCCTGTTCCTGCCGGCGTTCAGCCTGAAGGCCGAGGTCACCGAGATATCCGGCCGTGGCGTGGGCCTCGATATCGTGCACGACACGATCCGCGAGCAGAACGGCACGGTGCGGCTGGAATCGGTGCCGGGGCAAGGCTTCCATACCCACATCACGCTGCCGCTGACGCAGTCGATCGTGCGTTCTCTGGTGGTGGACATCGGCGGCGAAGCTTACGCGCTGCCGATCGTCAAGGTGGAGCGGGTGCTGCAGGTGCAGCGCACCGCCGTCCACACACTGGAAAGCAAGCAGTTCTTCGAATTCGAGGGCGAGAACGTGGGGCTGGTCTCGGCCGCCCAGGTACTGGAACTGGGCGAGATGAGGCCCCAGGAACTGCTGCCCGTCATCGTGGTGGGCAGCGGCGCCCACCGTTACGGGCTGGTGGTCGACGCGATCCGCGGCGAGCGCAGCCTGACCGTGCACAACATCGATCCGGTCTTCGGCAAGCTGCGCGACATCGCCGCCGCCGCCCTGCTGAATGATGGCGACCCCGTGCTGATCCTCGACGTTTCCGACCTGCTGATGTCGATCGACAAATTGCTGGCCGAAGGCGGCCTGCACCAATTGGCGCGCGCCGGCGGCGCGGCAAAGCGTAGAATGAAACGCATCCTCGTCGTCGACGATTCGCTCACCGTGCGCGAAATGGAGCGCAAGCTGTTGACCGGCCGCGGCTTCGAGGTCGACATCGCCGTCGATGGCATGGACGGCTGGAACGCGGCGCGTTCCGGCGACTACGACCTTGTCATCACCGACGTCGACATGCCGCGCATGGACGGCATCGAACTCGTCAACCTGATCAAGAAGGATCCGCATTTGCACACATTGCCCGTGATGATCGTGTCCTACAAGGACCGGCCGGAAGACCGCGCGCGAGGCCTGGCCGCCGGTGCCGACTACTACCTCACGAAAGGCAGTTTCCATGACGAGACCCTGCTGGACGCGGTGGCCGACCTGATCGGGGATGCGTTCCGATGAAGATCGGTATCGCCAACGATGTCGCGATGGCGGCGGAAGCGCTGCGCCGCGTGATTGCCGGCACCAAGCTGCACCAGGTGCTGTGGATCGCCCGCACCGGCCTGGAGGCCGTGCGCATGTGCGCAGAGAACCGGCCGGATCTGGTGCTGATGGACCTGAACATGCCGGAACTCGATGGCGTGGAAGCGACGCGGCGTATCATGGCCGAGTCGCCGTGCGCGATCCTGGTCGTCACCGGCCAGCCGCAGGACAGCGTCAACCAGGTGTTCCGCGCGCTCGGCGCCGGTGCGCTGGACGTGACCGCGACGCCGATCCTGATTCCGGGCCATGACCAGGGCGCAGCCCAGTTGCTGGCCAAGCTGCGCACGATGGAAAAGCTGATCCGGCATAGCGGCGGCGTGCAGGCACTGCCACCGCGCGGCACCGCACCGGCCGTCGAACGGGCGGTGCCCGGCTTGCGCTCGCTGGTGGCGATCGGCGCCTCGACCGGCGGCCCGGTGGCCGTGGCGCGCATCCTTGCCGACTGGCAGGCCCCACCGGACTGCGCGATCGTGGTCGTGCAGCACATCGACGAGAACTTCGCCGATCATTTCGCCAAGTGGCTCGGCGACCAGCTGACGATGCCGGTGCGCCCGATCGAACATGGCGATCCGTTGATGGGCGGAACCGTGATGATAGCTAAAAGTAACGACCATTTGGTACTGGATGAAAATCACCAACTGGGTTACGATGCTGTGCCGAAAGATTATGCCTACCGCCCATCGGTCGACGTCTTCTTCCGCTGCGTGGCGCAGCACTGGCGCGACGATGCGATCGGCATCCTGCTGACCGGCATGGGCCGCGATGGCGGCGAAGGCTTGCTGGCCATGCGCCGGGCCGGCAAGACCACGGTCGCGCAGGACCAGGCAAGCAGCGCCGTCTATGGCATGCCGCGCGCGGCCGCCGAACTCGATGCGGCGCAGCTCGTGCTGCCGCTGCAAAAGATCGGCCCGTTTTTACGCAATATCACTGGAGGCAAACCCTAGGGAAGCAACCCTGAACGCCGCCAGCGTTCAACCGTTGTATCAACCCTTAGGAATGCCGATGTCCCAGGCCTTCACCGCTGGCGCGGAACCGGAATTTTCTCTCACCAGTTTCAAGGTGCGTGTACTGCTCGTCGACGATCAGCTGCTGGTCGTGGAAGCCGTGCGCCGCATGCTGGCCGACCAGACCGATATCGAGTTCCATTTCGTGACCGATCCGGCCGCCGCCGTGGATTGCGCAGAGCGCCTGCAACCGACCGTGATCCTGCAGGACCTGGTGATGCCAGGCTGGGATGGCTTCGACCTGATCCGCCGCTACCGTGCCAGCCCGCAGCTCGAGCACGTGCCCGTGATCGTGCTGTCGGCGCGCGATGAAGCGGCCTCGAAGGCGCATGGCTTCGCGGTCGGCGCCAACGACTACCTCGTCAAGCTGCCGGACCGGCTGGAACTGCTGGCGCGCGTGCGCTATCACTCGGGCGCCTACATCAGCCGCCTGCAGCGCGACGAGGCGTTCCGCTTCCTGCGCGAGAGCCAGAAGCACCTGGCCGAAGCGAACATCGAACTGCAGAAACTGGCGGCGCTGGACAGCCTGACCGGCATCGCCAACCGCCGCCGTTTCGACGAAGCGCTGCACAACGAGTGGCAGCGCGGCCAGCGCGAGCGCCGGCCGCTGTCGCTGCTGCTGTGCGATATCGACTGCTTCAAGCTGTATAACGACACGTTCGGCCACCTGGCCGGCGACCTGTGCCTGAAGAAGGCGGCGGCCGTGCTGACGGCCTGCCTGAAGCGCCCGGCCGACCTGGCCGCCCGCTACGGCGGCGAGGAATTCGCGCTGGTGCTGCCCGATACGGATGAAGCCGGGGCGCGCAGCGTGGCCGAGTATTGCCTGCGCGCACTGGCCGACCTGGGCATCGACAATCCGCAAGCGCCGCACCGTATCGTGACGATGTCGATCGGTATCGCCACGCTGGTACCGGCCGCGGGCCATTCGCCGGCCGAACTGGTCGATGGCGCCGACCGCGCGCTCTACGCCGCCAAGGACGGCGGCCGCAATCGCGCCACTGGCGCCGCAGCGGTTCAGACGAACACGGGTTCCGGCTCGAGCAGCACACCGTAGCGCGCCTGCACGTCGGCCTGGATCGCGTGCGCCAGGCGCTGCACGTCGGCCCCGCTGGCACCGCCGTTGTTGACGAGCACCAGCGCCTGCTTCGGATAGACGCCCGCCGCGCCCAGATTCCTGCCTTTCCAGCCGCACTGGTCGATCAGCCAGCCGGCGGCCAGCTTCACGCTACCGTCATCCTGCCGGTGGTGCACCAGTGCCGGATGGCGCTCCAGCAGCGCTGCGCACTGCTCCGCGCTGACCACCGGATTCTTGAAGAAACTGCCGGCATTGCCGATCACGGCCGGGTCCGGCAATTTGCGGCGCCGGATCGCGATGACGGCATCGGCCACCTGCCGCGCGCTGGGCCCCGCGCTTCCCTGCTTCGTCGAGGCATTGGCGAGCTCATTGGCCAGCTCGGCATAGCGCAGGTTCGGCCGCCACGCGCGCGGCAGCGCGAACGTGACGTCGACGATGACCAGGCCGCGGCCCGCCGCGTGCTTGAAGATGCTGTCCCGGTAGGCGAAGCGGCAAGCCGCGCCATCCAGCGTCGCCAGCGTGCCGGTCGCGGGATCGAACGCGGTCAGGCTGTGGAAGACGTCCCTGGTTTCCAGGCCGTAGGCGCCGATGTTCTGGATCGGCGCCGCCCCCACGGTGCCGGGAATCAGCGCCAGGTTTTCCAGGCCGCCCAGGCCTTGCGCCAGCGTCCACTCCACGAAACCGTGCCAGTTTTCGCCCGCCTGCGCACGCACCAGCACGTGTTGTCCGCTTTCGCCGGCGATCTCGCGTCCGCTGCTGGCCATGTGCAGCACGAGGCCGTCGAAGTCGCCCGTCAGCAGCAGGTTGCTGCCGCCGCCCAGCACGAGGCGCGGCAAGGCGGCCAGCCGCGGCTCGCCGAGCAGCGTTGCCAGCTGGTGTGCCGCCGTGATGCGTACATAGTGGCGGGCGCGCGCATCGATGCCGAAGGTGTTCAGGTCGCGCAGGGAAAAATCGTGCTGGAGGGTCGGTTCGGGATGCATGGCTGACTGAGTAATTTGCTCGATTATAGAGGGACACGATAAAAACGATCGACCGTTCGCAGCGCGCGTCCGTTAAAATGTCGCATCTTCGCGCGGCGTAGCCGCGAGCAACAAAAATTCGAAAGGAAACATCATGCCATCGTTTGACGTCGTCTCCGAAGCGGACATGATCGAGGTGCGCAACGCCGTCGACCAGTCCAACAAGGAGATCACCACCCGCTTCGACTTCAAGGGCAGCGACGCACGCGTTGAACAGAAGGAAAACGACCTCACCGCGTTCGCCGACTCCGACTTCCAGCTGAACCAGGTGAAGGATGTGCTGACCAACAAGCTGGCCAAGCGCAAGGTGGATGTGCGCTTCCTGGACGAAGGCAAGGTCGAGAAGATCGGCGGCGACAAGGTCAAGCAGGTCATCAAGGTGAAGAACGGCCTCGATTCGGATACGTCCAAGAAGATCACCAAGATCATCAAGGAAAGCAAGATGAAGGTGCAGGCCAGCATCCAGGGCGAATCGGTGCGGGTCACGGGCGCCAAGCGCGACGACCTGCAGGCCGCGATGGCGCTGCTGCGCAAGGAAGTGGCCGATACGCCGCTCGAGTTCAACAACTTCCGCGATTGACCCGGCGCCTGCCGGCAGTCCCTGAGGAAAGCAATGAAACGTGTTGATGATTTTCGCCTGCGGTTCGGCGACAAAGAGTATGTACCCATCATGATCGGCGGCATGGGCGTGGACATTTCCACGGCCGGGCTGGCGCTGGAGGCTGCCCGCCTGGGCGGCATCGGTCATATTTCCGATGCGATGGTCGAGGACGTCTCCGACCGCCGCTTCGATACCAGCTTCGTCAAGGAAAAGACCAAGCTGTACAAGTTCAACATCAACAATATGGACAAGGCGGTCGTGCAGTTCGACCTCGAGCGCCTGGCCGAGGCGCAGCGCCTGCACATCGGCAAGACCATGGAAGCAAAGAAGGGCCCCGGCCTGATCTTCGTGAACTGCATGGAAAAGCTGACGATGAACGGCCCGCGCGAAACGCTGCGCGTGCGCCTGAATGCGGCGCTCGATGCCGGCATCGACGGCATCACGCTGTCCGCCGGCCTGCACTTCAACTCGTTCGGCCTGATGGCGGACCACCCGCGCTTCCGCGACGCCAAGCTGGGCATCATCGTGTCGTCCGTACGCGCGCTGCAGATCTTCCTGCGCAAGAACGCCAAGCTGGACCGGCTGCCCGATTTCGTCATCGTCGAGGGCCCGCTGGCCGGCGGCCACCTGGGCTTCGGCCTGGAAGACTGGCAGGACTATGACCTGCACACGATCACCGGCGAAGTGCTTGCCTACCTGAAGGGCGAAGGGCTGGAGATCCCGGTCATCGCCGCCGGCGGCATCTTTACCGGCAGCGATGCCGTGTCGTTCCTTGAAATGGGCGCGGCCGGCGTGCAGGTGGCCACGCGCTTCACGATCACCAAGGAATGCGGCCTGCCGGACAAGGTGAAGCAGGAATACGCCCGCGCTTCGGAAGAGGACGTGATCGTCAACGGCGTCTCGCCCACCGGCTACCCGATGCGCATGCTGCGCAACACGCCGGCAATCGGCGCCAACACCCGTCCCGGCTGCGAATCCTACGGCTACCTGCTGGACGCCAACGGCAACTGCTCGTACATCAATTCGTACAACCGCGAAGTGACGGCGAACGGCGGCAGCGACAAGGGCGTGAAGGTGATGGACAAGACCTGCCTGTGCACGCACATGCGCAACTTCAACTGCTGGACCTGCGGCCACTATACCTACCGGCTGAAGGACACCACGCACAAGCTGGCCAATGGCAACTACCAGCTGCTGACCGCGGAACACGTGTTCCGCGATTACCAGTTCAGTACCGACAACCGCATCGCGCTGCCGGAACGCGAGGAAGCGGCAGCGGCGTAAACGTCACCTGACACAACGCCGAAGAACGGCGCGGTCCGCAAGGATCGCGCCGTTTCAATTCTTACTTCTCGTAACAAGCTGGCGGACAAATCGCGACAGTTCGCGGATAGTTTCGCGACACTCGCTCTCTAGAATGGGCTGTTCCTTCATCACAGGAACACACCATGCTCCCTTCCCTCGCGCGCCGGCGCGCCATGTTGTCCATGCTCTCCGTGCCCCTGCTTGCCGCATGCGGCGGCGGCTCGTCCGACCCGGATCCGCGCCAGGACGGCGAGCCGCCGCCACCACCGCCACCGCCACCGCCACCGGTACAGTACGCGCTCACCGGCGCGGCAATTGCCAAGGTGCGCGCGGAGCGTGGCACGTGGGTGGCGCTGGCCGAAAGCCAGAAGGTGGAAGCACTGACCCGGCCGGAGCGTCGACTGCTGTTCGCGCAAGCCTCCGGCGCGCCCGTTCCGTACACGCCGCAGCCCGGCTGGTCGCTGCTCGACTTCACCCAGCACCCTTCGCTCGAGGTGTCGGCGATACTCGGCACCGACCGTGAAGTGCGCCTGCTGCGGTTCGACGGACGCGGCACCCTGCTGCGCGAGCAGGCCTGGCTTGACCCGGCGGTGCCGCACGACCCGTTCATGGACGACCCGATCTACGTGCGCGATCCGCATTCGATGCTGCCTTACGTGACACGCGACGCGGCGCGCCTTGCCCCGCTTGGCGAAGACGCGGTGCTCGTCCTGCGCACCGGCAAGGATGCGGTCGTCGCCTATCGTTTCGACTACGGCCAGGCCGGATTCCACCAGCGCTGGCGCACGCTGGTCGAGCCCGGCGTGCAGCTGGGCCTGAGCGCCATCATTGGCGGCGGCTTCGACCCGTTCCAGTCGCTTTCCAATCCAGCCCACGTCCGCCTCGACGTGAGTCCGACAGGGCGCATCGCCATCGCCGTACAGAATGACCGGACCAACCTGATCGAAGGCCATGCCCGCCATTTCAACGAAACGCTGCCGGCCGCGATGGTGTATGGCCTGTTCGTGACCGAACTCGATGCCGCCGGCACGCGTCTCGGCACGCGCGTGGTGCCGATGCCGGTACGCCCCGAGATACACGGCGTGCGCTGGGTCGGCGGCACGATCGCCGTGGCCGGAAGGCAGCGCACGTCGACACCGGCAAACGGCGCCGGCTGGGATGCCTACGTGGCACTGCTCAAGCCCGGCCAGGATCCGCGCGTGCAGCTGATCGACGTGGACCGCTGCGACATCGTGTTCGACCTGCTGCCGCTGGCCGGAGGGCGCATGCTCGCGGCCGGGACCACTGCTTACACCCAGAACCCGGGTGGCGCGAGCATCTCCGAAACGTCGCAACCATTGCTGGCCGTGCTCGATGCCAATGGCGCCGTCCAACAACGCCTGCCCTTCACGGCGGGTGCGCGCCAGAACCAGGTGCGCTCGCTGGCGGCGTCGAACGGCGGCTGGCTGGCCGCCGGCCTCGTCAATGGTCCAGGCACCCATTCGGGCGACCATGATCCGGCCCTGATTTTCGCCGACGGCTATGTGCTCGAAGGGAAGCTGTGACGGTGACGCAGCACGAAGCGACGCAGCACGAAGCGGCTCAGCCCGGGATCGGCGCGCCCGGGTACAGCCGCGCCAGCACCTGCCTGGCGATCGCGGCCAGCAGTGCCGTGGTGGCTGCAATGTCCGGCTCGTCCTGCTCGCGCAGCGTGCGCCACAAGCCGGCGATGTCGGTTTCGCGCAGGGCGACGGCCTGCTCCACCTCGTCCTGCCAGAAGGCCGGCGCCTCGCTTTCAACGAAGTTGCCACGCCCGCGCCCGAAGTGCGCCACCGCCAGGTAGCGCAATACATTGCTGACCAGCAGCGTGCGCAGGAACTCGTCGGACAGCGTGATCGATGGCGTGTTGCGCTCGGTACTGGCATTGAAACCCCAGGCGGCGCCGGCGAACGTCAGCGCGCCGACCACCCCGCCCAGCAGTGCGCCCGTGCCCAGCGTGAGCCCGCCGGCGGCCAGGTCCGCGGACAGGCCGGTCGCGGCGCCCGAGACGATCGCGCCCAGCAGCGCCGCCTGCCCCTTCTCCAGCGGCGCCTTGACGGTGAAGTTGTTGCTGACGCGGGCATTGATCGTGGTGGCCGCGCTGGCATCGAGCCGGTGCAGCGACAGCAGGCTGACGGTGGCTTGCCCGATGCCGAGATTGAGGCGCGCGGCCAGCGTGTTCATGGCCCGTTCCTGCCGCTTGCGATCGTCGCCCTTGCCGATGCCGACCAGCTTCAGCGCGGCGCCCAGCATGCCCTTGTCGACCGTTTCGACCAGCTGGCGGTCGCGCGCCGCGTCGTGCAACTGCTGCGCGATCACGGCCATCGACTGGTGGAAGCGCTGCGCGTTCTGCGCTTCCCATGCGGCCAGCAGGCGGCCATGCGCCGGCCGTTTGTCTTCCGGCAAGAGCCGGCCGAGCGCTTCATAGAACACATGTTCGTGCACCCAGCAGCGGGCAAACGCGTCGAGCGGCAGCGCATCGCGGACCGCGCCGTATTGGCGCAGGTGTTCGCGCCAGCGCAGCTGCTCGGCCTGTTCTTCCGGTGCGGGCCGGGGCGGCCCCATCTGGTTGAGCAGTACCAGCACGGGTTTGCCGAGCCATTCGAGGATGCGCATTTCGGAGGGCAGGTAACCGGCATCCTCGGGCCGCTCGGCGGAATTGACGAGATAGAGCACGATGTCGGCATCGTCGCGCGCGGCGCGCAGCGCCTGCTGGCTGAGCCAGAACGGGCGGTCGCGGTAACGGTCGATCACTTCGCGCAGGAACCAGCCGATCGGGTTGCCGGCCATGGCCAGGCGCTTCATCAGCCGCGCCGAATCGCCGAAGCCGGGCGTATCCCACAGCACCAGGCGATCGCCTTCTTCGGTGGCCTGCAAGGTGTGCGATTCGTTCAGCGCCGTCACATGCGCCGCATCGCGCACTTCGCCGACGTCCATGCCCAGCAGCGTGCGGGCCAGCGTGGTCTTGCCGTTATTGGTGTGCGAGATCAGGGCCAGCTGGATCGTCGTGCTCATGCGCCCTCCCCGCTGGCCGGCGCGCGTGTTGCGAGCAGGTTCACGACTGTGGGCTCGGCGCCGTGGAACACGCAGAACTCGCGCCACAATTCGACGCGCTCGCGCACCCGCTGCGGGTCCGGCGTGCGGCTGGTGAAGGCGGATTCGTCGAGCAGCACGACGGCACGCTGGGCCAGTACACCCGCTGCATGCGTGATGAACGCGCCATGTGTTTCCTTCTCGGGCGTAGCCGCAAGGCTGAACAGCAGTGCCGTGGACGTCACGCCGGGATCGCGCGGATCGATGTCGCGCAGCGCGGCCGCGAGGTCGGCACCATACGCCACCGGCGCCAGCAGGCGCACACGGGCGCGCTCGCCCAGCAGTTGCGCGGCCACCGCTTCCAGGCCGCGGGAGCGCGCCTCATCGACCGTGAAGCTGTAGGGCAGCACGCGCAGCGTGCCGGCTTCGCCGCCGGCGGCGTCGTTCAGCTGGCGAAAATACGGCTGGTCGAGATCGATGGGAAAGCGGCGCTTCAGCACCGATGCCCTGGCCGCTGCGAATGCGGCAAACACGAGCCGCGGCAGGACGACCAGCAACAGCAGGGTGCCCGCGTACAGGTGCGCCCAGCGGGCGCCGTCGCTTGCCGTTGCCGGCGCGCCGGCGGCAAAGTGCAATGCCTGCACGTCGGCCAGCGTGAATCCCTGCAGCCCGAACACGGCGATCGCCGGCCAGAACAGGATACCCAGCAGTTCATGGACCTGTGCCGCGCCCAGGAACGTGCTTTCCCAGCCAGCCCCATATTGCGACAGCATGCCACGCGCATACAGCGAAGCCAGCGCGCCCACGGCGAACAGCGCGGCGGACAGATGGATCGTGCGCGACAGCCGCGCGCCGTTCAGCCGCGCGCTCAGCTGGGCCCAGTCGGCCATGAACGCGTACAGCCCGGACGACAGCGCATGCGGCATCTTGCGCGGCATGGCGCCCTTGCCCACGGACAGGTGGCGGATCCAGGCTGCCCGCACACGGGTGACGCCTGCCTTCGGTATGCACAGCCAGACCAGCATCACCACATAAACGAGCAGGTTCCAGGCGATGATCGCCAGCAGCGGCGCGGACAGCAGATCGACGCGGTGCGGATCGGTGATCCGGTCCAGGCCGGCACCCAGTGCCAGCGCCAGCAACGGCAACAGCCAGCCGGTGGCATGCAGGCCCGGCGCGCGCCTGGCAAATGCGGCAAACGCCGGGTGCCGCTGGGACAGCTTCTTGATGACCTGTTCGGAACGCTGCTGCAGGAAATGTTCGGAAGTCGCCTCGGCTTTGGTTTCCGATGCCTGCCACTGGGCCAGCTCGCGGGCGGTGCGGTTGGCATAGCGGCGGTCGTCGTCGCTGAGGATTTCGCGCTTCTGGTCGGTGGTTTCGATCGCGCGGACGAGAACCACGCTGCGGGCCAGCTCTTCGTTCATGGGCATCCTTCATTGTTGAATCCGGATTGTAACGCCCATAGCGCGCGGCAGCCGTTCGCTCAACGGCGTCCTTTCGGGCCGCAGTTCTTCCTTCAGGCTGAATGCACTGCATGCGGGGGACATGCGGCTGCCGGCCTCTGACAGTCGCGCCAGGGGCCGGCAGCCAGCCGATCAGCGTTGCTGGATCTTGTCGGTGCGGCGGCTGCCGGCGTCGGATGGTTGTTCGTCAGGATTGCCCTGGCGCTGCTGGTTGTCCGCCGCGCCGGACTGCCGGTTGCCGGATGGTCCCGTCGGCGATTCCTGCGAGCCGGCACGCTGCTTCTGTTCGAGGCCGCCGTAGCCGGACTGCTGGGGCGCGGCTTCCCGGTCCTCGTCGGCACGGGCTTCGTTGCGAATGGCTTTCTGGCGGGCGCTCCAGCCTGCCTGCTGGGCTCCTTCGCCGCCGCGGCTGCTGCCGACATTCTCCTCCGCCGTGCCCTGCGGCGTACCCTGCAGGGAACCACGGTCGCGCAGCGATGCGCCTTGCTGCTCTTCCGAAGCGGATTGCACGTTCGCGCTGCCCTTTTGCACGGCCCCCGGGGCCCGTGTCTGCATGCTGCCTTCGGCGACCGTATTCAGGTTGGTGGTGGTTTGTGAACGGACGCGCTTGTCGTCCGCGCTGCCTTTCTTCGACATGATGTGCTCCTCCTGTGGCGACGCCGGCCGGGCGTCAACACAGGGATCATGCACCCCCGGTTGACGTGGCTGTATCGGCGCGGGGACCGCTGGCATGTAGGAAGAGACTCACTCGCCGGCGGTGGCGCGGCGGCCCCGGTGCGTCAGCGCTTCCTGACTTTCAACAGATCGGCACTGGCCTCGACGATATCGAAGGGTGCCGCGGCCTGTGGCGCCATCATGCGGTCGTCCGGCCCGGGCATGCCGGAACTGGCGCGCCCGGACGGATCGAAGACCAGGGTTTCCCGCCCCTTCCGGCTGGGCGGGAATGGAAACGTGTCGCGCGGGCGGTAGACCTGGACATCGCCCTCGTCCTCTTCGAACGAGTGAGCCCAGGTCGTCGCCGCGCCGATGGCGGGAGGTCGTGTTTCCACGGTGGCTCCGCTCACGCGCTCATCGTCAGCGACTGCTGCAGCAGATCCCTGGGCGTCGTGGCGATCAACGGCTGCCGGGGTGCCGGCGGTGTCTGCCCGTCCGGCTCCGGTGCGCCTTCGCGGAACGCGGAAATCACGCCGCCCATGAACTCGTAGCCGGTGGCCGAGGGGCCCCATGCCGAGCCGTTCCACCACTTGTGGTACAGCGCGCTGTCCGTGCCGGTGACGAATACGTCGAGCCGAGCGCTGCCCCACGATACGGCGCGCGGCGTGGACGTACAGGTACCGCCCAGGTTCTCGTAACCGGTGAGCGAAGGTCCCCAGGCGGAACCGTTCCACCATTTATGATACAGCGCACTGTCGGTGCCGATCACGAACAGGTCGAGCCGGTTCGGGCCCCACGACACCGCCTCCGGCTCGCCGACGCAGATGCCTCCCATCCGTTCGAAATCGGTGGCGGACGGTCCCCAGGCGGAACCATTCCACCACTTGTGATACAGCGCGCCATCGGTGCCGGTAACGAAGATGTCGAGCCGGTTCGGACCCCACGACACGGCGCGGGGCGCCGACGTGCAAATACCGCCCAGCCGCTCATAACCGGTCGGCGACGGACCCCAGGAGGTGCCGTCGAACCATTTGTGATAGAGCGCGCGATCGGTGCCGATGACGAAAATGTCCAGCCGGTCCGGCCCCCACGACACGATTTCCGGCTGCCCCAGGCAGGTGCCGCCCAGGTCTTCGTAGCCGGTGACGGAAGGTCCCCAGGCCGAACCGTTCCACCATTTGTGGAACAGCGAGCGATTGCTGCCGAGCACGAAGACGTCGAGCCGGTTCGGGCCCCAGGAGACGATGCGGGGATCGCCGGAGCAGATGCCGCCCATGTTTTCATAGCCAGTGGCCGACGGGCCCCACGCGGAACCATTCCACCACTTGTGGTATAGCGCGCTGTCCGTGCCGGTGACGAACACGTCGAGGCGGTTCGGGCCCCACGCCACCGCTTGCGGAACGCTGGTACAGGTTCCGCCCATGCTTTCATAACCGGCGACCGCCGGTCCCCATGAGGAACCGCCCCACCACTTGTGGTACAGCGCCCGGTCGGTACCCAGCACGAAGATATCGAGACGATTCGCCCCCCATGCCACGACCGGCTCCGAACTGGAGCGGCTGGTGGCGGCCGCGTCGAGCCCGATGCTGGCACGCACGCCGTCCAGGCATGCCTGCATGCGGGCCACCTGGCCGGCGCTGAACATCACCATGGCCCGGTCGTCGACATAGTCCATGTAGTTCATGTACATGTCGCCGTTCGGCCCGTTGCTGCACGAGATACGCGGGAAGGTCGGTTCTCCCGTATTGGCGCCGCCCTGGTTGGGTGTGTCGGCCACGTTGTCGGTGCCGGAGCAGCCGGTGCCGTCGTCGCCCCAGATATGGTTGAGATTGAGCCAGTGGCCGATCTCATGCGTGGTCGTGCGGCCCAGGTTGAAAGGGGCCGCCGCGGTACCGGTCGTACCGAACGCCGACTGCAGGCAGACCACGCCATCGGTGGCGGCCGGGCCGCCGGGGAACTGCGCATAGCCGAGCAGGCCGCCTCCCAGCTGGGCCACCCAGATGTTGAGGTAGCGGTCGGCGGGCCAGGCGTCCAGGCCGCCGCTTGCGCTGGATTTCACGGCGTCGTCATCGCTGAACGACGCGACCGTGGTCTGGCGGCGCTGGATGCCCGTCGTCGAGGCCCCGTCCGGATCGCTGGTAGCGAGGAAGAATTCGATGCGCGCATCCGTCGCCAGCGGCAGGAACGGTGCCGGTGCCGTGCCGACATCCGGATTGGTGCGGCGGAAATCGCGGTTCAGCACGTCGATCTGGCTGGCGATCTGGGCGTCGGAAATGTTCTGCGCCGTGGTATTCCAGACCACATGCACCACCACGGGAATGCGGGTAATGCCGCTGCGCTGCGGGCTTGCTTCGCCGGACTCGTAGCGCAGCGCCTGGATTTCGATGTCGTCGCGCGCGCGCGCATAGTCGGGATTGGTCGACAGCAGGCGTCGATGCACATCCATCGTGGCACAGCGGCGCACTTGCGGGCGGTTTTCTCCGCCTGGGCCGCTGGATCCGCCGCTGCCGCCGCTGCCGCCGCCACCACCGGCCCCGCCCATGCCGCCCGAGCCGCCGGCCCCTTGCAGTGCGCCATGGCCATCGCCACCGTTCATGCCGCCACCGGGCATGCCGTCGACGCGGCCGTCGGTCCGCTCGCTCATGCCGCCATCCGGCATGCCATCCCGGGGCGCCCGTTTCGACACGCCCGGCATGCCGCGATCATCCGGATCGGCCAGGCCGCGCGGCTGTTCGCCAGGCATGTAGAAATGTGCCAGGCCATTGCCCTCGATCCCCTGCTCGCTTTTCGCCGCGTTCGGTTCGCTACAGTCGCAATCATCGGCCATCGGTGCGCGTGCGCTTTTTTGCTGTTTCGCTTTCATGTTGCCTCCCTAGTCATGAGTACCGCGTCGTCGTGCGCAATTCAGAGCGCCCGTGCGCCCTGCTTCCATTCCTGCGTGGGTGGAATCTCTCATTTGATACTAGGCCAAATAATGCAAAGGGCGCCGCCTATCGGCAGCATCGGCACACATTAATATTGATCCGCAGAGCGGAAGGCGATAGGGAGAATAAAACAGGGATATGCCGTAGCTGCCGAGCCTGGCATCCGGCTGTGCCGGCTACGCAGCCGGGCACAACAGCATGCGGCCCGTTAATAGACCATCTCGTCCGGCGCTGGAGCGGACTGTTTACTGCCGGCTTTCGATTTCGCCTTGCGCTGCCAGAGCCACAGAGCGAGCGCTGCCAGGATCGCGCCGAGGCTGGCGACCGGCAGCGGGATCCGCGACGGTTCGGCTTCCGCCACGCTGGAGGAATCGCGCAGCGCGGCGGGAAAAGGACGCGCCGGGACGGGCACTATTTTCCAGTCGGCCTGGTTCGCCGGCACCCTGGCGCGGAATTCGTCGAATGACAATACCGGTGCCGAGCCTGTTGCACGGCTGGACGGAACCTGCGGGATGCGCACCAGGAAAACAGCGTCGACATCGCTCCTGAGCTGCCGCTCGTACCCGGTCAGGCCGCGTTGCGTGCCAGTGGGGCCGACGATTCGCAGCAGGTCCAGTCCGGCAGCCTCGAATGCCACGGCCGGCAAGAGCCTGATTTGCTCTTCATTCAGGTAATCATAGATGTTGCGGCCACTCCGCAGGCTGCCGTCCCTGGCGGCAACATAGGCGTATGCGGCAAGCGACTTCAGCGGCGCGGTCGGGCCCCTTGTCGGGATTTTCCAGCCAAGGGAGTCGAACACGTCGATACTGATACCGGCGCAATTGGCGCTGGCATGGCGATACTGAAAATCGTGCCGGTACAGCTGGTTCATGATGCGCTGTACACCACCCTGGAATGCCGCCGCCGTACGCGCGTTGTTCAATACCGCCACCAGCATCCAGGACGGGCGGTAGTATTGCTGGCCGCTGTTCAGGTCCATCAGGTAGTTGTCCATCGGCAGCGTGGCCGCAACGATGCCCTTTTCGCTGACCGAATCCAGATTGTAGAAATTGTTGACGGCCCAGTCGGACCATTCACCCCGGTCGCCGATGCGGCCCGTGGCGATGGCGAAATGCCCGCCCAGCGATTCGTCGTCGTCGCCCTGTGCACCGTTCAATACGAATCCCAATACCGGCTTGCGCCGCCAGTCACGCGGCTGGCCGGGGTGCCGTTCCCATAAAAGGCGCGTTTCGATACCGCCCTCCTGGTTGCCCGGGGCTTTCACGAATGCGGTCAGGTCCGACGGTTCCTGAAGCGGCTGGTTTTGCATGCCGGCCGGATCGAAAGCGAAATCGCCGGGCCAGATCGTCCGGGTAACGAATACTGCTTTTTCGCTGGTGCCGCCGATCTGGCCACGCAGCCTGACTTCGCGTCCGGCGAAGTAAGCTGCCGTGGCGCTATTGGCATAGGACAGGTTGGTAGCGAGCCTTGGCACGAATTCGATGGCAAGTTCACTCCCGGCCACAGTGCGGACGCGCCGCGCGCCCGGCATCATGACTGCCCCCTCCAGGATGCTCGGCGCGCCGATCCACGTGACGGACGGATAGGCCAGCTTTTCGGCGTGCGGCGTCATCGACCACCCGGCGACATCGCGTCGCCTGTGCGTTCCCGGCGTGGAGGCCGACACCGTCATGCCATCTCCAGGCACGGCAATCACCTCGTTTTGGAAATACCACAGGGCCTGCCTGGGCACCCTGCAATGGCCGCATTTCCCGGTACTGAGCTGCATGCCATCGGCGGGCAGGAGGCCGATGGATTCCCGTTCCAGTGCGCCCTTCAGGCCAGCGGTTGCCGCCGTCACGGGATTCTCCGTGGCGCACGCGAGCATGGAAAAGGCGGTGGCGACGGCGGCAAAAAGGATCTTGGCCATATTGGCTCCCTGCTTTGGTAAAGCGCCGAGCTTATCAAGGGCCACATCCTGGAAAGTTGACAATGAGCATCTTTTCGGCCGATCACCAGTGCCGCAGGCCAGAATGCCACAGTCTGGCTGCCGCCGCGCCGCAGAGCGACGCCAGGCAGCGCCCGGAGGAGCGCCGGTTCGGGACATGGAGCCAGTCTGCGGCGTACTGCAAAGCATGCGTTCAAATGCGAAAAACCCCCGCCAGAGCGACGTCGGGCAGTGCCCGGCGGAGCACTAAAACCGGGACCGAGCTCCAAGTCCGCAGCACACTGCAAAGCGTTCAAATGCGAAAAACCCCCGCCAGATCACTGGACGGGGGTTTCTCTATATAACAGCCTGACGATAACCTACTTTCACACTGGTTGCAGCACTATCATCGGCGCAAAGTCGTTTCACGGTCCTGTTCGGGATGGGAAGGGGTGGGACCGACTTGCTATGGTCATCAGGCATGACTTG